>JAAYFQ010000008.1 GCA_012728165.1 Synergistaceae bacterium
AGATTACTCTTCGTTCGTTTGAAAACGACTTCGCCACCTGCTTTTAGCACCTTTTTGGCAACAGGGTCAAAGTCAGATCCAAGCTTTGAAATCTTGAGCAAAAAATCATCGGGCATCTTAATATCAACTTTTGCCAATACTACTCACCACCTTCTTTGCCAAAACTTCTGTATACATACCTCGACCTTTTACGTTTTCTACCGAGGTAATATCAAAACGTTCTCCATCACATTCAATAAAGTGTTCTGTCGTAACCTCAACTTCTGGAATAGCACGAAACCTGAATAAATCCGTAGCCTCTGAAAAAGTAGCCAGGTTAGCCCAGCGCTCACTACCATGACGCCCTTCCCGGTAGACTCGAATCGAAGCAATCATGGTTTCTGATGTTGTCGCAAATCCTTCACTGTCTTTTGTTGTTGTGACTTCCTTAATATCAGCAAATTTATTCATTTTTCCAAAACTCATGGCCTACACCTTCCATTCCCGATCAAGTCTAAGGAGCAAATTGACCGTGTTCCAAACTTGCTGACTTGCACCCACATTGTCAGCAAAAAAGCCACCCGTACTGCCATCTCTACTTTCATAGAAATGAGAAGAGAGCATAATAACAGCCTGCTCAGTAGTAGGCGGCATCTGATTCTCGCTATAGAAGTTTTCGGGTATATGCTGATAACTCTCGGCATAACTGACAGCAGCGGTAATCAGCTGTTGCAAGAGTTCATCATCTGAATCATGTTCAAGAATTAAATTGGCTTTTACTTTTTCAAGCAGTGTCATACCGCTACCATCCTTTCTCTTTTTAATCAGCTTCCATGAGTCCTGCTGTTTTTAGCTTTGAAAGCAATGCATTAAAATCAGCAACTAAACTCGTAATATCTTCTGCCACGCTAGCTGCTTGATTTTCTGCCGGAGTAAAAGAGGAAGGGAGACCTGTTACGGTTGCTCCCTCCTTAATCTCTAATGTTCCTGCGATGACGGTTTTATCTCCGCCTTGTTCGGTGTAGTTTTTTGTGTTGTAATCCATATCACACCTCCGTTAGGCTTTCTGCTGAAGAACTTTGATTGCTTCAGGAAGTACAAGCTTTCCATCAACACGTTCTTTCGCCACAAAACCAACCATGCCATTGCCAGCAAAAAGTTCCCGAAGCTCTGCAAATGAGCGAGACCCACGATCGCCGATATTGTAGTAAGACAAATCTCCAAAGATAATGGTTTTAGCACCTGCCTCAATGGTAGGCATATAAGCAGATGTGTAAACAGGATAACCAAGCAATTTATCTGGTTCACCTGCGACAAGGGCCGGTTGCCACATATAGGCACCGTTACCGTCCTTTAGTTTTCTAAGTGCCGCAATCGTCTGGTCATTTAAAATAAAGACTGCATTCTTACGGTATGGACGTTTCAGTGAATACACTAAATTAATCACTTCATCGGCTGTAATTGCTGTGGCAGAGGCAGCAGTCACTCCTACTTCAGCACCACCACTAGCAGCAAGAATGCCTAGAGGTTTTCCTGTGCCATCACCATTGATAAAGGCATCTTCTTCCGCATTAGCCAGAGCCTTATAAAACTCCTTA
>JAAYFQ010000083.1 GCA_012728165.1 Synergistaceae bacterium
AGAGATCCCTCATCCAAACAACACAGAACACCATATTTCTTGGATACAGTTTTTTTATAAACCAACTGAGGGCAAGTTTATTACAGAGCTAGGAAAAATTTATTTTACCTCCCACGCGGAGTCTGTAACCCCAGCAGTTCCTGGACCATCTTCTACAGAACCTAATTGCTCTATTATGGTTAAACTAGCCAAAACAGGAATAATAATTGCGCAAAGCTATTGTAATATACATGGCTTGTGGGAGACTTCTCAAGAAATTATTGTAGAATAACAAGGCAATAACAGTAAAGCAATAAATAAACGAACAAGGCCGCAGCGCTCTTTTGAGAGTCCTGCGGTCTTTCTTTTAAAATTCAGATTTTTATAAATAAGACAGTTTTTGTGAGCATAAAAGAAACAGCGTTGAATATATTAAACGCTACTTATTGTTGAAGTTTTTATTTCGATATCGTTGCGAGGGGCTATTAAAACAACAACAAAAAGTGCTGAATTATAAAAGAAAGCAGACGTTATAACGAAACGAGATAATAAGTAGTTAAGAGAAAGATATTCTTTTATAACCTATTAGTTCTAGAAAAATATATAAAGATACAATGAGATTCCTTAGAGACGTCATAGGCCGTTGAAAAAAGACTACTTTCAACAAGCATAGGGAAAAGACAAAGACTGTCAATTTTTGTAAAAAAAGAGAATACATCCTATAATTGAATAACGTAACCTGAAATAATGAGAAAAGAGGCGATTTTAATGAAGAACAGCAAAAAGTTTGTAATCTTTCTTGTGTTGATTTCTTTATTTGTATTTTCTGCGAGTTTCGCTAATGCGGAGGAGACGTCTGAGAAGAAATTTAAGCTTGGAGATTATATCAAAACAGCAGATTTTAAGGTAGAAAAGCACATCCCTGTTCTAAGCATGCCAGCAAAAGTAAAAGCTGGAGAACTTTTTGAAATAAAAGCTGATATAGGCAAAGTAATTCCTCATCCTAATACTCCTGACCATTTTATTTCCTGGATACAGTTTTTTTATAAACCAGCTGATGGAAAGTTTCTTGTTGATTTAGGAAAATGCTATTTTGCTTCCCATTCAGAATCACTTAAACCTGAAGTTCCAGGAATTGCTTCGACAGAACCATTTTGTTCTATGAAAGTTAAACTAGCCAAGTCTGGAACAATCTTTGCAGTAAGTTACTGTAAGGGTCATGGCTTGTGGGAGACTTCTCAAGAGATTATTGTAGAATAACAAGACAATAACAGTAAGGCAATAAATAAACGAACAAACAAGAGCGCACAGCTCTTTAAAGAGTTGTGCGGTCATTCTTTTAAAATAAAAAAGAAAAGTTCTTCAGGATTAACACAACTCAATAAAACACAGAACTCAAATAATAAAGTTATCCACACAAAATCATATTATTTTAATTTGATTGTGCAATATAGTGCGAATAAACAGAGTTGGTCACAAATATATCCACAAAATGTGAATAAGTGGGTATAAGTATAGTGGAAAACAGAGGAGCTGTATTTCTTTGTAACAGAGAGACTTAGAGCAGAAATGCTTACTTTAGAACTTATTTAATTTTATAATAGAAACCCAAAACAAAAAGTATACAGAAAAGACGGAACTATAATTCCTTGTTTACAAAAGAAGACGAACTCGCTATGGAGCAGCTTTTCACCAATCAACCTTTAAATGAATTTCTTTTTTGGTTTCAAGAATAGTGGAAAATGCCAGTGGTAGCAAGTATGTCGAAGCACAAGATTAACA
>JAAYFQ010000084.1 GCA_012728165.1 Synergistaceae bacterium
AGTTTATCACTGCTAAGGAGAGTAAAAACGTCTGCCTTAAGGCTTGCGGTGCTTAAAGGCTGCGGCGGAGGGCGTGCCGCGTGAAGCTACCAGGAGAACCATCTGGTGTGAAGCTGCGACGAAAACCAGTCGCGTGAAGCAGTGGTGATGCGGTTGTAAGCGCGGTCAAACGATTGTCAAACAACGGTCAAACAGTCGTGGGATCAAGAGATGGAGAATTGCGCGAGATACATGCCGCGGGAATCCAAGTCCAGCCTTTCTCCGTCATTACCGCATATATTTAATCAAGAAGGCGCTGTTTCCTAAATGGGAAACAGCGCCTGAACATCGGACCCGGTAATGCGGCATACCGGGGAGATGAATTTTCAAGATCCTTGACCTAAGCAATTAATATCCCATTCTCCACCAGATGCTTTAACTGACAAAATCACCGCGACACGCTCTTTGTCGCAATTCTCTGCCAGAAGTATCAACTAGCAAATCAAGGCCAGATGTTCCCCTGGCAGACTTCCTCTGCCCCATAAACATAACTCAAATAAAATAATAAAAACTAAACTTATCTTGACGGGAAAGTTATTTCATGTAAGATGCAATAGAGTTGCATCTGTCTCTTCCATGTGAGGGTGGTTATGTGCTTAATATTTGTGTAAAAAAGAGAATTGGTACACTTGATATGGACATTAGTTTTGTTGTAGAACGACCGCTTATAACTGCACTGTTCGGCCGCTCAGGAGCGGGCAAGACTACACTCGCTAATATGCTTGTTGGCCTTATACGCCCTGATGCAGGCCGTATTAAATTCGAAAACTCGGTTTATACAGATACAGAGAGAGGTATAAACCTGTCGCCGAATAAACGGGGAATAGGATATGTTTTTCAAGAGCACAGACTTTTTCCGCACATGAAAGTAAAGAACAACCTTACATTTGGACAATTTCCTGGCGGAAGAAAAAGCAGAACAGAGTTTTCTAAAATTGTAGAGCTACTCGATATTGGACATCTTACTGAGAGGTATCCGGATACTTTGTCTGGGGGAGAGGCTCAGCGCGTTGCTATAGGTCGCGCTCTATTCGCTTGCAATTCTTTTCTAATCATGGATGAACCACTTTCCTCTTTGGACAGCAGTCTGAAGGACGGCCTCATGCGTTATATCGCGCTTATTCCCAAGAATTTTTCTTTTCCAATGATCTATATCACCCACAGCAAAGAAGAAGTAAAAAGGCTTGCTGAGATGGTTGCGCTAATTAATAACGGCAAACTTGTCTCTTACAATATTCCGGATTTGGTATATGACCAAAGCGGCATAAGACCTTTTGCAGCATAAAAAATGGAGGGTTTAGAAAATGAAAAAAGTAACATTGTCAATGTTTTTCCTTATTATCATGGTTTCTGTTGCATTTGCGGGAGAATTATCAGTAACGACAGGTGCAGGATATACTAAAATGGTTGAAGAACTGTGTACTGCCTACAAAGAATTGTCCGGCAGGAAAGTACAGGAAATGTATGGGGGAAACATTGGACAGCAGCTCGCCCAAATTGAGGCGGGAAGCGGTGTCAATGTTATTATAGTGGACAAGGGCACTCTTGAATCTGTAAAAACAAATGTAAAATTTGACACTTTTGTACCTCTTGGAAAAACTGTGCTAGTGCTTGCATGGCGTAAAGGACTTTCTCTATCTTCGCCATACGACCTACTTTATGATGATGTAAAATCCGTTTGTTATCCCGATCCGAAGGCAGCAATCTATGGGCGAGCAGCATTTGCTTTTCTTGATTCATCTGGGATCAAAAATAAAATCCCAAATAAATTATCTCAGGTAACAACTGTCCCGCAAGTTTTTTCATACCTTGTGTCTGGAGAAATGGACGCTGGTTTTGTGAACCGTGTCGTAGTGAGGGCAGGAAAAGACAAAATTGGAGGGTTTCTTGAAATAGAAAATGGTTATCCACCACTGAATATGGTGGCGGTAGTTGTGAAGGGACAACAGGTAAAATTAGAAGTGAAAAGCTATCTTGATTTTCTTAAGACAGATAAAGGGAAAGAAATATTGAAAAAACATGGAGTTTGGTAAACAGGAGGAATAAACGATAACTGCTCTGCTAAATCCGTCTCTTGTATTTCCTATTTGCCTTACTATAAAGACCTGCTTGGTCATTATCTTAATGTTTTTGCTGATAGGTGTCCCTCTTGCCTTTTGGTTAAGCAGATCAAAGGGGTTCATTTCAAAGCTGGTATCTTTTTTAGTAACTCTGCCTCTGGTGTTCCCACCAGTCGCACTTGGCTATATACTGTTAATAGTCCTTGGTCGTGCAGGAATAGGAAGTGTTCTGGAAGAATACATGGGGTTCCGTATTGTCTTTTCCCAGACCGGAGTTTTTCTCGCGGCTTTTGTCGCCGGGCTTCCAATGTTAGTAAGACCTCTTCAGACAGCCATGGGCAGTGAGACGATTATCAGACTCGAACAGGCTGCCCGTGTAACTGGGTGTGGTCCGTTTAGGACATTTATTTTTGTTACAGTTCCGCTTGTCCGAAGCACCGTAGCTTCCGGACTTTTACTTGGGTCTGCACGAGCATCGGGTGAAGTAGGCATAACAATGATGGTTGGAGGTAATATTGCGGGACGTACGAACACAATATCTCTTGAGATATTTAATAGTGTTTCGCGGGGGGAATTCGATCAGGCAGGAGCTCTCTGTATCTTACTTGCAGTAACCGGGCTGTTACTTTTTATCGCTCTTGAAAAAATACAACACAAAAAGGAGTTTTGAGATGTTTGATATATCTGATAATTATCTAGATGTTCTTATGGATGAAGATCTCCCATTTATGGATTTGACTACGATGTCGATGGGCATAGCTTCGGTTCCTGCTATCATGGAATGCTTCCCTAAAAG
>JAAYFQ010000085.1 GCA_012728165.1 Synergistaceae bacterium
CCCGTTGAATTATCTGGAGCCGTCTCCCGGATTCGAACCGGGGACCCCATCCTTACCATGGATGTGCTCTACCTACTGAGCTAAGACGGCAACCGGTCAAAATAAATGCGGTAAGGGCATATTGAGACTTATAAAATGGTGGTAGAAGTTGGATTTGAACCAACGTAGGCTCTCGCCGACAGATTTACAGTCTGTTGCCATTGACCACTCGGCCATTCTACCACTCGGTCATAAGCGTAATGCCGTTTATGACGGCGTCACGACAAAAGATTCTACATTATACACGTTTTTTGTCAAGGCTCACGGCTAAATACTCGTGTTTTTGATTATTCCTTGACCTCTTTTATATTTATATCTGTCTGAGGAAATGGAATCTCTATTCCTTCTTTTCTAAAGCATTCTAAAATGCTATAACGTACGTTGCTTTCCGCATCAACACCAAATATTTTTTTAAGATCTATAAAGAACCAGATTGTAAACTTGATTCCACTCTCTCCAAAATTCTCAAAGAAAATCTTGAATGGCGGCTTTTTAAGTACATTTTTATCAGTTTCTAGAATTTCTCGTATTATTTTTGAAACCTTCTCAACATCACTTTTATAAGCTACAGAAACGCTTACTTCAGACCTAAAAATGGAATCTGTCAGTGTGAGGTTTGTTATCAAACTCTCGTGAACCTTCGTATTTGGTATTATAAGCTCATTACACTGTTGACAAAGAAGAACTGTGTTTTGTATCGTTATCTCTTTTACTATTCCGGTCTTGTCTCCGATTATTACAAAATCGCCTACACGTAATTTGCCTTGCAGAAGAATAAGGGTGCCGCAAAGAAAATCACTCATTATTCTTTGAGTACCAAAGCCCAGTGCAATTGCAAATGCTCCACCAAGAAAGGCAAACGCTGTAAAAGGTAATCTCAGAGTCCATAAAGCTAGCAAGACTGAAATAAGAAAACCTGTGTAATAAAGCAATTTTTGTACGAGCAGTATTGAATGAGCAGACATCTTCCCTCGCTTACATTCTCGTTTCTTAAAGATAAATGAAAGTGAATAAGTTAAGAAAAGCCCAACAATTAGCGCAAGAAGTGACTTTAAAACCATATTTAAAGTTACTGGATAATCTCCAAAATGCCATAATTCAAAATCCAATATTTCGCTAGTTTTTTGATACCAAAGTCTCTGTAATTTTTCTTCTGGAATCTGTTCATCCATAATACGTTTAATTTCTCTGTCAAGATGTGTAATTTGAACTCTCGTTACATCAAGGTCAACTATGTACGAAAGATACCTGTTCTTCATTGCTTCGAGATTATTTATAAATTCTTCACGAACATGTAAAGGCACATTCTCTGGTTCAGCAATTCTGACATCAAAGCGGCGTGCCGTTTCTTGCTTTGCTTCTCTTATTTTTTGAATAAATCCACTTGCATCAAGCATTTGTTTTGCACTTTGTACTTCAATTTCCTGAATTCTTTTTTTCATTTCTTTTAAATCTTGTGGGCCTAACAACCCGCCGAGAAGATCTGTATGTATTCGCCATATCAAACGCATAGCTGAACAGTATTCAGCCATATCAAAGAGAAAGCCGGTTTCTATTGCAATTAACGTTTGTTCTGTTGCCGTCGAATATTTTTCGAATGAAGTCCTTCTATAGTTCTTTTCTTTTATTGTGTCTATCTGTTCAAACCTTTTAGTCAATTTTATAATCAAGTCATTATACTTTTGTCTTTGTTCAAACACTTTCGCATCAAGATAGTCATAATCATCTTCTGTTGGTTGCACATTCTCTCTTATTTTAGCGACCAGGGGTTCAAGTGTTTTTAGTTTCGTCTCCGATTCTTTTAAATGAGATTGAGCCATTTCCTGTTTAAGAACATAAAAAGTTCGAGCTACAAAAGCTTGTTCTAATCTAGCTTTTGTTTCAAGGAGTTGCCAATTTAAAAGCAGGATGTCTCCTTCTCCTCTTTCTATTTTGGCATTACGAATTCTGTACTCTCTTTCATAATGGATTTTTTGTATTTCTATATCTTTAAGACTATTTTTGGCGGCTAAAAGGGTTTTTTTATTCTCGTTTTGTGCTGCATTGCATTTTTCTAAGTCTTCTAAAACTCTTAAATAAAGCAAAAGTGAATAGGGAGGTTTTTTTAATAAAAATTCTTCTATTCTCTCACTATCAATTAGAAAGGTGTTCGGTTGAAGCATACGTTTTTGTAGAAAGGGTATGCTGTGGTAATAATCAATGATTTCTTCTAGAAGTAGTTCATATTTTATAACACGTGAAACAGGAATGCCGTTTTGTCTTGCAAGACCATCTTCAATACTTTCAAAGTTTTCAATTTTTTGGCGTAGCTCTTGAGCTCTTGGTACTGTATTAGACTGATATATTGACAATTTTCTTTCATACTCTGCAAGATTTACAGCTTCTGCTGTAAAGGGCAATAACAACAAAACAAATATAAGCAATAGCAAGCTTGTAATGGCTTTTAAGCGTAAAATTAAACAGTCTTTTTTCATTTAAGGATCCTCCATAAGATAAGTCTAAAAGACATCTCACCTGTTTTATTATTCTTGACCTTTTTTAAACTACTATATACACGCATTTTAACAGTATCTTTATATTTAAGGCAATGAATATTTATTCTTCTTTACTTTTTAACATCACTATTAACATTTGATCATCGAGTAAGATATAATGGTTTTTGCTGTTATAAAAACAAGGAGGGTCGTAATGAAAAAACTTGATAAAAAGCCTGTACTATATTTTGCGACTCTTGTTGTCATAATAATTTGGAGCATTACTTTTATATCAACAAAATCCCTGCTAAAATATCTATCTCCCTTTGAGATTATATTTTTTCGATATGTAATTGCTTATGCAATTTTCTGGGTAATAGATCCACACCCTATTATTCCCAAAAATATGAACGATGAAATTAGATTCGCTGCCTGTGGGATTTTTGGTGTCAGTCTCAACTTTATGTTTGAAAATACAGCTCTTCTCTACAGCACAGCCGCTAATGTAAGCTTGCTGGTTTCTTCGGCGCCAATGCTTACTGGAGTAGTTGCACACTTTATGATTAAAGAAAAAATAACTAAGCGATTTCTCTGGGGCTGTCTATTTGGTACAGGCGGTGTCTTTTTAATTGTCTTCAATGGTCGTTTTATTCTTAATCTAAATCCACTTGGAGATCTCTTAGCTGTATGCGCCGCTCTCTCTTTCTCAGTTTTCTCAGTAATAATGAAGGGTGTGGATCAAAGCTACAAACCCACAGATATAACAAGAAAATCCTTTTTTTACGCCTTATTAAGTTTGATTCCGCTTCTTTTCACACCTCTTTTTAAATGGAACCCAACTGTACTTCTTATGCCAGAAGTTTGGGGGCATCTTCTATTTCTAGGACTTTTAGCATCGGCTCTCTGTTTTATTCTCTGGAATAAAGTTATTTGGGAGCTGGGGCCTGTTAAAGCAAATAACTTTATATATCTTTCTCCTCCTCTAACGATGATATTTGCTGCCATGCTACTCGATGAAAGAATAACTATATTTGCGATAACAGGTGGAATTTTGATTTTGATAGGAGTATACATCGCACAACGAGGCAAATCTTTCAATAAAACAACATAGTTGTTATATTTTCTTTACTCCAATCTGCCAGACCGGAACCCTTTGTTTGTCAGTTTTACGTAATTACAATTTCTAACTAAACAAAACCTTTATATGTGCTTTTTATTGAGAAAATTACCTACTAAATTTGACGCGCTTTACCATGTAAAACATACTGTCTCGAATGTACGCGCTGTCTGACAACAAAAGAACGGAGGAGTTTCTTTTATGACCAACAAAAAACCTGATTCTCTTATATTTGATGTAGATGGAGTTTTATTAAACGTAGAGAAGTCTTTTCCCGAAGTCATACGTCTTTGTGTTCTGAAGGGCTGGGAAAAGTTTTGTGGCGGGATAGTTGACGATAAAGGTTATACAGCAGAACATGAGCGAATTTTCAAGCGTCACGATGGTTTCAACGATGACTATGATGTTGCTTGGACTCTACTTTCTCTGTCGGCACATCAGAAAAGTAAAAAGCTTTCGGAAAGTTTCCCCTCAACTCAAAAACTTCAAGAGGAGTTAAAAACATTTTATGGTTCTGTGCAAGAATGGGTGTTATCACGCTATGGGAATCTTGTCTCTCGAAAGAAAGTTCGTGAGTATTGTAATGACCTTTACTGTGGAACAAAGGATAGAGTTGGCCTGCATACCTTAGAAATTCCTATGGTGAATTGTCACTGGAGTGCTCTTCCTTTACCCGTTGCGATATATACCGGACGTAATTTATCGGAATTTGAACTTGCAAAAAAAAGTCTGGGCTGGGAAGATTTTTCCATGGAGCTCGTTATACATGCAGATACTGGCATCACAAAACCTTCACCAAAAGGATTA
>JAAYFQ010000086.1 GCA_012728165.1 Synergistaceae bacterium
CTATTTTCTGATCTTTTTCCATCTCTTTTATAGTACCGTCAGAATCCACAATGTTTGACGTGTACTTTACTGATACATAATCATCTTTTTTTACCTCACGCTCTTCATATGTAGGAACAACTTCGCTGTGAGCTTCAAGAAGTCTTACAACATTATCATTCAACATTTGCTGAGTGGGAGTATAAATAATTTTTTCTGCTTCAATAGTCTCAAGCTTAGGTAAAATTACCTCAGGTGACACTTCAAAAGTAACCGTAAATTCATAAGGTTGGTTCTCTTCTATTTCACTGGGGTTAAGATCTGGATCAGTAATAATTTTCAATTCATATTCTTTTATAATCTCATCTATAGCGTTCGAAATAACGTCTTCAAGTGTTTCCGCAAAAATAGCTTTCTTCCCAAAATAAAGCTCGATTGTCTTTGCTGGAACATGTCCTTTGCGGAACCCTTTGATATTAGATTTATTTGAAAGCTTCTTAAACGTCTTATTAACTGCCTTAGTTACCTCCTCAGTAGTAAAACTAGCCTTAACGACAACGATATTTTTCTCCTGAGATACTAATTCTGTCCTCACTAAAAACTTCCCCTTTCGGATATTCGCATATTCTTGACAATAACCGTAATATTTTAACATAAGAATTCATTTAAATACGTAGACATGGTAATAATTGTGTGTTTTATGAAACTACGTTAATTGTAGTTATTGTGAAAGTAAAATCAAATTGTGAAATATGATTAAAAAAAACAAAATGTACACAAAATCCAAGCCATGAGATGATTCAATTCTCGCTTCAACGGTTTATAAAACAAACTGAATTAACATTCTAGAGGAAGGGTTACATATTTACCGTTGTATTGCATGTTTCCAAAATGGTAAATAATAGGCTTTTTAAAAAGAGGCCCGTCAGATGTAAAAGTGTGGTATTCTCCATTTTCGCCACTAGCATCAACACCATGAGCTGTCAATTCTTCAACAACTTCTCTGGTTAATTGTTTTCCTAAAAGTTTTCCGTCCATTCTAGTAGTATCTATTGTTGTTATGTGTGTTTTAAAACCTTTATCTATAAACTTATATACCAGAGATAACCGAGACTCTCTAAACAATGGGAAAAAAGGCTCTATCCCAACCTCTTTGCAGCGATCAGAGCACCATTTTAAATGTTCCTTTATATCAATATCACCAAAAACACATACTTGTGCTCCCTGTTGTTTAAGTCTTGATAACTCAGCCTCAAAATTATCTGAGTAATCTTCTCCTTTTGTCCTTATAAGGGTTACATCAATTTCCAAAGATTTACCTATCTGTAAAAGTAAGGGTTCAGGAACACCATGAAACCAAGAACGATTGATATCTATGTTGTATGTGGTAATTAATGAAATTGGAATAAGTCCAGATTTAACAGCTCTGTATAACGCTAGAACACTGTCTTTTCCACAACTATAAGAGACGACACATTTTGTGAGGCCTCTGTTTATTAATTCTTTTGCTTTTTCTTCGTATGTATTGTTCATGATGTAATCATTATAAAACACATAGATGCAAAACCATAAAAATAGCTATAATACAAAGCATTCGATCCTTTCGACTTTACGTACGACAAAAGCTGAAAATGAAATAAAAAACAAGGGTTGTTAAAACTCATTATTTTGATTATCTATACTAATAAAAAAACTGCACCATAATTTGGTTCTTAAGTTAAATAAGCATAATAAAAAACCCATGACTTGTGATTAATTCTTAGGATTTAATAATGTGGAATAACAACCTTAAAACTTGAAATAATTAATTGCTTTAAATAACGTAACTTTTAAAACCTGTTAAGTTATGGAGCGGACAACGGGATTCGGACCCGCGACCCTCAGCTTGGGAAGCTGATGCTCTACCAACTGAGCTATGTCCGCATATTCCTTAAACGTAAATTATTATAGCTTCTCTTCTTTTATTTGCAACAGTGGTTTCCCGAGCTGTTTTACATGTATTTGTAATAACTCGTTATAACTCACAAAACACAACAGGCTGATGCTCTTCATTTTAAGGCTTTGATTCAAATGGATTCTTAACAACTATTTGTCATTAGTTTTTTCTTTCAAAAAATTTATTTTTATTCTAACTATTTCAGAAGCGCTTCCCGTACGAATGGGATACATCCATGTGCCAATGCCAGAACTTACAACAGCCTTGAAATTACCAGATTCAACCATTCCGTAATGTGTGTGGTTTGC
>JAAYFQ010000087.1 GCA_012728165.1 Synergistaceae bacterium
CTTGGTTATCCAATAATACCTGACTCTCTGTATGCCTCAATACAGAACTGGGAGAGAACGCGCCACGACTGGCATTTTGAAAAAGAAGCTATCACTTGGGCTCCTGGCGTAGTCGCTGGTCTTTCTTTTGCTTTAATGGCAGTGACAAAACCTGGAGATGGAGTTATTATTCAGACTCCCGCCTATCCTCCGTTTTACCGAACAATCAGCGAAGCAGGAAGAATAATAAAAGAAAACCCACTAAAGTATGAGAATGGGCGTTTTGTAATGGACGTGGAAGGATTAGAGAAGCTAGTAACTCCTACTTGTAGAACTCTTATACTCTGCAGCCCTCACAATCCAACGGCAAGAGTCTGGTCAAAGGAAGAGCTTGAAGCTTTGTGTGATTTAGCAAAACGTAAAGACATGATTATTATATCTGATGAGATTCATCAGGATCTTGTTTATAGTGATGCAAAGCATATTTGCCTAGCATCTATTTCTCCAGACATCGCTTCACGCACAATTACATTTGTTGCTCCTAGCAAAACTTTTAATATCGCAGGAATGAAGGCTTCTGTCGCGATTATTCCTAATGAAAGCCTTCGGACACGTTATATATCTGTGATAGAGCGGTTTCATTTGAATTCTGTAAATATTTTAGGCTTAGTCGCAATGGAGACAGCTTATTCTAAATGCGGGGATTGGCTAGATCAGCTTATGATATATCTCGAAAAGAATCGGGACTACACAGAAAAGTTTGTTCTTGAATATATGCCAAAAGCAAAACTGAATCATCCGGAAGGAACTTTTGTATTCTGGATAGATTTCAGAGGATATGGATTTAATTCAAAAACACTTGAAAAATTTCTTGTGTATGAAGCAGGAGTTGCTCTAAACAAGGGAACAAGCTTTGGTGTCGAAGGCGATGGATTTGCACGTTTAAATATTGGAACCACTTTTGCTCAACTTAAAGATGGACTTGAAAGCATAGTCAAAGCACTTGATAAAAGAGAAGGGAGGTAGGCCATTTTGCTAAAAAACCAGTCTCCCGTCCGCTATTGTCGTTTTATGGTTGATGGACGTGCTTACTCGGGACAGATACGAGATAAGTCAATTGATATAGTCGAGGGTGGGCCATTCACAAAAACGTCTCTAATGCGCCTTAGTTATCAAATGAATAGAGTAAAATTTCTTCCACCATTTATGCCTAAGCAACTGTGGTGCATAGGTTATAACTACAAAGAACACGCTGAGGAACTCAAAAGCGAGATACCTAAAGAACCAGTGGTCTTCATAAAGGCAACCTCATCAATAATAGGATCGGATGATTTTATTCGTATTCCCGATTGGGCAGGAGCTATCCATTACGAGGGAGAACTTGCAGTTGTAATTGGAAAGTCAGGTAGAAACATTTCCGAAGAAGACGCACTTGACCATGTTTTGGGGTATACAATAATGAATGACGTAACAGCACGAGAGTTACAGGTAGCCGATGGGCAGTGGGCAAGATCAAAGAGTTTTGATACCTTTGCTCCATTTGGACCAGCGATATTATTTAAAAAAGAAATGCCAGAAGACTCTGTCATAGAAACAAGAGTAAATGGTAAGGTTAAACAGCGAGCGACTTTGTCGCAGATGATTTTTCCAGTCAAAACGCTTATATCATACATCAGCCGCTTTGCGACTCTTGAACAGGGTGATGTTATCGCAACAGGAACACCTTCTGGAATAGGTCCAATAAAAGTAGGAGACATTGTTGAAGTTGAAATAGATGGAATAGGAAAGCTCAAAAACGTCTGCGCAGAATAAAAAATTATATAAAAATAAAACCGAGGCTTTTGCCTCGGTTTTATTTTTGTTTTCGTAGTTTGTAAAGCAGCTCTCCGTAAAGTACAGAAAAGATATTAGCAGGTAGTGATTTTGTGAGGTTAAGTTTTAATCTTTCGCGAATTTTTTTAGAACAATCGGAAGTATGAATGTGCACATAATTACTACTACGTGCCTCAAGCATATATTCTATAAGGTTATCCCCCCACGCACTTTCTTTTAGATATTGCCAATAGAGAACTTCTAGAGGGTTCCCAGTGTGAATGTCCCATGGTTTGACTCCAGTAAAATGCCATATCGCATTGTCAAAATCTCTTCCCGCAATGGCTTCTCGTGCAAAAACGTGAAATTTGGGATTTACGATAAGAGTTTTTTTGCTAAATAGTTTATTTAATAAATCTTGATCCGGAAATTCAGTACATCTTTCATAGCGCTCAAAGAACTTTAATCCTTCTTCGAAAAGGTTAAAGTCTTTCCTTATTTCGTCAAGATTAAGCATGACAACTCCAGAATTAAAATAGTGTTCAAGTGGCATATCCATCATCCACATACGGAATCGCGAATTAGAAAGCAAGGGCTTATTAATAATGGTTTGTCCGGCCTTGTCGTCTATTGCTGCAATGTAGTAACCGCTCAAATCAATGTCCCAAAATTCTTTTATATCCAGATTAACGATAACATCGCAATCAAGATAGATTACTTTGCTCATCTCAGTTATTTGAGGTAATAAAAGACGAAAGACTGACCCTGGCGTGAATGCTCCCGTAATTCTTGCGATGTCAACGTTGGAATGTTTTTTCATTTCACTAGTCACATCAATAAAATTTATTTCGCCATGGAATTTAGAGGCAGTTTCTTTCAATTTTTGTTTATTTGCATCACTTAGCGTTTCGTCATGCAGTAGA
>JAAYFQ010000088.1 GCA_012728165.1 Synergistaceae bacterium
CCGCTTAATATATGGCTCTGTAGAGCCTCCGCTGTTGCACAAACATCCTTCCGCCTTTCGCGGCTTTTTACTGGGAAGAAATACCTTTCATTACCTTACTCTGGTTGCGCCATACGTAGGGATTTTAGCAACGGCGCAATTTTTGGGGAGGAATTCCAATAATGACACAAGAAACAAAAATCAAATTCGCAGATTTTAATCTGCGAGCTGAACTTGTCAGTGCACTAGAAAAAAAAGGTTTTGACACGCCACTGCCGGTACAGGTACGAGTACTCGAAGACGAAACTCTCATTGAGAATGATATTATAGTTCAAGCAAGAACAGGTTCGGGTAAAACTCTTGCCTTCGCTCTACCTCTTATCAATATCATGGACACAAAAAAAAGAGAACCTCAAATAGTTGTTCTTTCACCAACACGTGAACTTGCACAGCAGACAGCGCGAGAGTTTGCATGGGTTGGTGCCAGTAGCGGAGTACGTGTTGCTACTTTGGTTGGTGGTATGGACATGAGTCGTCAGGTGCGCTCTTTACGTGAAGGCGCAAATGTCGTCGTTGCAACTCCAGGACGTCTTCTTGACCACATTAAACGTGGAACTTTCAAGGGTGATACTGCAACAAGCATCGTTCTTGATGAAGGCGATAATATGCTCGATATGGGCTTCCGTGACGAACTAGAAGGCATCCTTCAGTCAATGCCTCATGCAGAAAGAACATGGTTATTCTCGGCGACAATGCCTCGCGAGGTCGTAACGCTTGCAAAGCGTTATCTTGATGCTCCTATAAAAATAACACTTGTTACAGACATTACAACTCACGAAGATATTACGCAAAAAGCTTACATAATTCCCTCACGTAGACGTTTCGAAGGACTTACAAACGTTCTAATATGGGAAGCTCCAAGTAAAGCACTGCTATTTTGTGGAACACGAGTTGAAACTCAGAACATCGCAGATAAACTTTGTGATATCGGATTTAAAGCTACACCAATACATGGTGATATGAGCCAGCGCGAGAGAAACACAGCGCTTGGAGCATTACGCGGAGGACGAGTAGATATCCTTGTAGCTACAGACGTTGCTGCTCGAGGACTTGATATTGACTCGGTTAGCCACGTGATTCAGTACGGCATTCCGCAGAACATTGAATCATTCGTTCACCGCAGTGGACGTACAGGACGCGCTGGGCATGAAGGAAGCAATATGCTTTTACTCACTGCACGCGAAGCACGCCAGTTCAAATTTATGGAACAAAATGCTAGATCCAAACTGAAATTAGAATGGTTTCCAGCTCCTGATGCAGACGAAATAGAAGGACAGTCACGCCTTCGTTTTGAAAAAACAATACTCGATCACGCGCTAGAATCAGATGAGTTTCAGCCTTGGGCAGAAGAACTCTTGAAACGAGAGGATGCATCAATGCTTTTTTCCGGACTGCTTGCTAAAGCATATGGCGATCAGCCTTCTGGATACTCTATTCGTCAGGATGTCGCATCTGAAATGGAACGTGAAAAGCGCGGCGGCACTGGTGGTAGTCGTGACGGAGGTCGTGACAGTAGCCGTAGACAAGGCCGTTCTGTAAGCAATAATCGTGACGAAGGCGGCAAGGAACGCTTTCAGCGCAGAAAAATGACTGGTGGAGTAGCAGTTTCATTCACTGTAGGACGTTCAGACGGCTGGGAAGTCGGTCCTTTGTTGGGCTTGTTATGTCGTAGTATCGGTATCGGACGTGAAGACGTTGGTAATATCAAGCTTCGTGATACAAGCGCCACAGTAGAGCTTTCAGAACGCGCAGCTTCCTTATTTGAAGCACGTAAGGATCGGCTCGCAAGTGAAGGCCTTAAAACTGACTCAATTCGCAATATTACAGAACAGAGCGACAGTGGACGCCGCCCCTTTTCAGGAGAGGCTAGACCTTACAACAGAGACCGTAAGCCTGAGGGTTCAAGAGACGGAGAACGCAAAAGAAAACGTTTCACAAAGTAGTTTAAGTACAACTTTTTTCAATAAAATATAATCAGTTGAGTGCATTTTGAATTTCAAAGTGCACCTTTTTTATAATCAACGATAATGCTATAATTTTTAAAGTCTTTATAAAAATGCTTGCTTAGGAGAGATTTGGTTTGATAAACAGAATTGCTCTTGCTGGTTGTGGTAACGTAGGAACAGCTCTTCTCGAGATACTCAACGACAAAAAAAAAGAGCTCGACGAAAAATTCGGGTTTGAATTTAAAATCACAATGATAACTGATTTAATAAAAGGTTCTATTATTGACCCTGATGGATTGGATCTTCAAAAAGTACTGAATGCTATCCATTCTACAAATTCCTTTGAAGGTTTTGTAAAGTCGAAAGGTTCCTTTGCAGAAATGCTTGAACAGTCACGTGCGACAATGCTAGCAGAAGCTACTCCAACAAATATGGAAACAGGCGAACCTGGACTTTCACATATCAAAACAGCGTTGGGACTGGGCATACACGTTGCCATGACAAACAAAGGACCAATTGCAGTTGCAATGGATGAATTGACAGATTTAGCAAAAAAACATCACGCAAAAATGCGCTATGAGGGCGTCATAATGAGCGGAACTCCGCTTATTAATATGATCCATACTGGAATGGCTGGTTGCACTTTTGAAAAAATTGAAGGCATTCTAAACGGCACAACTAATTTTGTTCTTACAGAAATGGAAAATGGACTGTCGTATAACGAGGCTCTTGAAAAAGCAACTGATATGGGATATGCCGAGACAGATTCCACTATGGATGTTAATGGATTGGATTCTGCAGTAAAAACTTCTATCATCGCACGCATTCTTTTTGATGAAAAAATACCTGTAGAGAGCATTGATCGTGAAGGAATAACAGAAATAACGGTAGAAAAAATAGAAAACGCAAAAGAACGAGGGAATAAAATCAAGCTGATTTCTGGTATTGAACATACTAAGAATGGGTTACATGCTTACGTATCTCTAAAAGAAATCCCTTTTTCACATTCTTTAGCGGGAATAGATGGAGCCACGAATGCTGTTACAATAACAACGGACAATCTGGGAGAAGTGACTTTGATAGGACCAGGAGCTGGCAGACGCGAGACGGGACAAGCTCTTCTTGCCGACCTTGTTGCGATGGCGCAGTAAATAAATTCAAATAATCATAAAAGCGAGTGTGGGAAATTTTCCACACTCGCTTCTTTTATTTGTTTTAACAGCTCAGTCATTGACGGCGATAATCTTTTACTATTTACACAATCTTTAAATCTGAAGAAAAACGATCAATCAATTTTTAACTTGGAAAAACAAAGGCGAGTCCATAAAAATACCGAGACCACAAAAGTGATCTCGATATCCTATAAACACGTTTTTATATTTTTGGAACTACTTTTTTAATTCGCCTGATTTAATCTTGGCATCAAAGTCATTTGTGAGTCTCTTAAGTTCTTTACTTAACAGCAAGAGTCCAATAAGGTTAGGAATTGCCATTAGTCCGTTGAGAGTGTCAGACATGTCCCATAAATTAGTGAGGACAGAGGCACCACCCCAACCTCCAAGAACAATAAGAACAATCCAGAAAATTTTGAAGGGTTTAATCAAATAGTGTCCTTTGCAAAGGTAGACTAATGCTGTCTCAGCATAATAGTACCAGCCAAGTATTGTTGATAATGCAAAGAGTGCAAGCCCCAATGACAAAATCATTGTACCTGTTCCACCAAGTGTCATAGAAAATGCAGAGAGTGTGAGCTGTGCTCCTGTAAGACCAGGCTGACTCATCATTACTCCCGTAGTAAGAATTGTCATTGCGGTAAGAGTACAAATGACTATTGTGTCCACAAAGACTTCAAAGATACCGTAAAGACCCTGACGAACGGGATGGTCAACTTTTGCTGTGCAGTGAACCATCGGCGCAGAACCAAGTCCCGCTTCGTTTGAGAAAACTCCACGAGAAATACCCTTTTGTACTGCAAC
>JAAYFQ010000089.1 GCA_012728165.1 Synergistaceae bacterium
GAGGTAAAATAAATTTTTCCTAGCTCTGTAATAAACTTGCCCTCAGTTGGTTTATAAAAAAACTGTATCCAAGAAATATGGTGTTCTGTGTTGTTTGGATGAGGGATCTCTTTGCCTACACTGGCTTTTAGTTCAAAGAGCTCCCCTGCCTTCACTTTTGCTGGCATATCTATAACAGGAACATGCTTTTCTCCCTTAAAATCTCCACTTTGAATGTTATCTCCAAGTTTCATCCTTACTCCTCCTTGTTATCTTTTACTAAGCTTTATTGTAATATACGTTCTGCTTATATGGTAGGGCTTTTCTACTACTTAATGGCTTTTTTCTCTATTTTTTCCTTGATTTAAGTTTTTCGCTTGTAAGTTTTAATTTTGCAAGAGATTCTGCTATCTCTTCTTCCAATCCGTTTTCTGAAATCAATCGTTCTGTTTCTAATTTTAATATTTCGTCAGAATATAGAACAGGAGCTCTTCGTAGATGAGCAGGAAGTGGTGCTTTTGCTGTGCTTTGTTTAATAATTTTTCCAGCTTTTATTTCAACCGTAATATCTTGTCTAGAAAAATATGTTCTAAGCACTTTTATCAACACGGGGGTTCTGAATTTTATGGCCTGAAGTAACCCTCTGTCTTCAACGTTTATTGTTACTTTCATTCCCTCGTCCGTAAAACTACACGCAACAGGAGCCGTTCTTTCAGCAAGCGGTGTTCCTACTAGTTTATCCCAGTTTTTTTCTAGGAGTGAGAGTTTGCGATATTCGGTTACGGGGGTAGAAGATTCTTTCTTTATTAAATCTCCTGCTTTTTTATAAGTGTCCATGGTTTCCTCCAGATTTTTTCTTTATTTGTGTCTATTTTCTATTGCGACCCAAAGAAGTTGTATGTCTGTAGGTGGAACTCCCGATATTCTTGACGCATGTCCAAGAGTTCTAGGCTGTGCTGTTATAAGTTTTTGTTTTCCCTCTGCTGATAATCCTGTTATTGCTGAGAAATCGAACTCATGTGGAATTTTTAGTTTTTCCATTCGGGCAAATTTTTCTACATGTTTAAGCTGTCTATCAATATATCCTTTGTATTTTAGCGAAACGGCTATTCTTTCTCCAAGCTCTTTATCTATAGTTGTCTCAATTAACGTTGAAAGTATTTTCCAGCTTATCTCTGGACGTCGCAATAGGTCTGCAGCTAAAATACCTTCAGATAATGGAGAAGACTCAGCCCCTCGCAAAGTTTGATTAACTTTTTCGCTTGGAGATATCTTTATATGTTCCAGTTTTTCTTGTTCTTCTTTCATTCTCTTCCATAAACATAGAAATTTGTTCCACTTTTCATCAGAAACTAATCCTATTTTATGCCCAATTGGCGCAAGCCTTTCATCAGCGTTATCGTGTCTGAGTAAAAGCCTGTATTCGCAACGACCTGTAAACATTCTATAAGGCTCTTTGGTTCCTTTTGTTATTAGATCGTCAATAAGAACACCAAGGTATGATTCATCTCTTCTTAAAACGACAGCTGCTTCTCCGCGCACACAAAGTGCTGCGTTTATGCCCGCAAGAATTCCTTGTGCTCCTGCTTCTTCATATCCGGATGTTCCATTTATCTGTCCCGCAAGAAATAAGTTTTTTATTTTCTTTGTTTCCAGCCATGGCTCTAGCTGTGTTGGAAGAACGAAATCATACTCTATTGAGTATCCTGGTCTCAAAATGTGCGCATTTTCACAGCCTTTTATTGATCTAACTGCTTCAAATTGAGATTCTATACACATTGAAGTTGAAAAGTTTTGCATATATACTTCTTGACTTTCAGGACTTGTCGGCTCTAAAAAGATAGGGTGTGTTTCTCTCTCTGGGAATCGTATTATTTTATCGTCTATTGAAGGACAGTATCTTGGTCCCGTAGAATCAAGTGTTCCTTGAATTAGAGGAGACTGTGAAAAATAACTTTTTATTATTTCGTGTGTTTGTGTATTTGTGCGAGTTAGGGCACAAACCATTCCTTTATACGCTTTCTTTTCTCCAAAGAATGAAAATTTATCTTGCTCTTTCAAACTCTCTTGTTTTTCAAGAATATCCCAATTTATAGTATCTTTTTGTAGTCTCGGTGTTGTATCTGTTCTGAGTCGTCCTATTTCTAGCCCTGTCTTCCTCAGACTTTTTGCAAATCTTGTTGCTGCTATTTGTCCTAATGGTCCAGATTTATGAGACGTTAATCCAATATGTATTTTTGAACCAAGGTAGGTTCCTGTGGCAAGAATGACCGCTTTTGATTCAAATATTTGCCCTGTGCTTATTTTTACACCTTGAACTATATCGTTTTTTATAATCAGATCTGTCACTTCTGCCTGATAAAGAGACAGGTTTTTTTCGCTAAGGAGAGCTTTTCTGTAATGATCGCTATATTTTCTCGGATTACACTGTGCTCGAAGAGTTCTAACCGCTGGGCCTTTTGATGTGTTCAGCCAACGTAAATGCTGTGTTGATGCATCTGCAGCTCTTGCCATTTCTCCACCTAGAGCATCTATTTCTCTTACAAGGTGTCCTTTTGCAGGCCCTCCTATAGAAGGATTGCATGGCATCATTGCTATGTTGTCTAAATAAAGATTTAACATAAGAGTCTTTACTCCCATTCGGGAAGAGGCGAGAGCGGCTTCGCATCCTGCGTGCCCACCACCTATTACTATTACATCATATTTTTCATTGATATTCATTCGTTTTTCATCACTCTTCCATCAGAGACCGTATATCTTTCTCCGGGAAAATCTTCCGCTCCTGGCTCAGCCGTTGCGGCAAAAACTTGCGTTTTTCTTTCTAATAAAGACCTAAATAAAAGTTCTTTTCCCTCTAAATCTAGTTCTGCTGTTACTTCGTCTAAAAGAAGAACAGGGGCTCTGCCCATTTTTCTTTTTACTCCATCTGTTGCAGCTAGTATTAATGCTATTGCAACACGACGACGAAACCCTCTACTAAGAGCACATGCAGCTAGTTTTCCATCTGTTTTTATTATTATATCGTCTCTATGTGGCCCAACGATTGGCATTTTTATGACTCTTTCTTTTTCTCTGTTTCTTATTAGAGAAAGATTGTAATCCTCTTCTATGTTTTCTGACTGTACAGATCCACCTCTTTTAAGACACAGAAATACTCCTTTTTCCGGCAAAAGAAAATCTTGCTCTTTTATACAGTCCGATAATAACAAAACAACCTCTTCTCTCATCTTCCAAATCCACGTTGCGAGAGGGGTTAGCACTCTGTCTATTATTTCTGTAGATTTTTCCTGTTTCAGCATTGCTGCTTTTTGCCTGATTCCTCTTCTGTAATCACTAAGCCTTAAAGCATAAGGAGGAACTATCAGCGAAAGAATCATATCAAGAAGTCGACGCCTAAATGAAGCAGCTCCTTCTAGTATTGCCATATCATTTGGTAGAAAAGAGAGAACTGGTATTTTCCACCGAAGGTCTGTAGCGCTTATAACAGAATCGTCAATTTTTAATAAAAATCTTCCTGATATTTTAACCTTTATTATCTCTTCTCCATCTAGCTGTCCTGTCAGTTGAACCTCTGTTGTTCCGCTGTTCCATGTTGGGAGAGAGAAAGACTTGGTTCCTCTTTCAAGAGGACCCCATCCTGAAAGAATGTTAATAGCCTCTAAAATGTTGGTCTTGCCTGATCCGTTTACTCCTGTTAGCAAATTTAATCCCGGGGTCCATCGTATCTCCCGGGATTCTAAGTTTCTAAAATTATTAAATCTTACTCTTGTAAAACCCATTTTTATTTATCAACAGATTCTATTGTTTCCATGTTTTGCTCTTCTTTTGAAAGATTTATAGGAGCAATTAAACAAAGGAAGCTCTCTTCTCCTACTTTTTTTACCGTCATGTGTCCAGAGGTTCCGTTAAAAGCTAATACTACTTCTGGCTCTCTTAATACTTTTAAAGCCTCCATAAAAAACTTAGAATTTACTGCTATTTTTAAAAAATCTCCTGTTATTTCAGATGTAACTTCTTCCATTGCTAGTCCAAAATCTGGAGCTTTTCCTCTCATAATAAGAGTTTCTCCTTCTTTTATTTCAAGTACTACCATGCGATTATAATCTCTCACTATTACATCTACTCGTTCTAGTGCAGAAATAAGTTCTCCTCTGTCCATCTTTACAACCGTTGTTTGCCCTTTGGGTAGAATTTTTTCATATGGTGGAAATCTTGATTCTACTCTTCTTACAGAAAACTCTATGTTTTCTGCAACAAAATAAAACTGAGCTTCGTCATATAATATTTTTACTTTTGTTTCTGGATTAAGTGCTGCCATTATTCTTTGAACTTCTTTTACCCCTTTCATGGGTAAAAGTGATGTTGCTGCCTCTTCTTGTTCTTCAACTGCAATACAGGAAAGTGCAAGTCTTCTTGTATCTGTAGAAACTATATTTAAAAAACCGTTTGTTATCTGAAAATTTGCAGATGATAGGTAAAGTGGGAATTCTTCTCCTGTTGATGCGGCGAGTGTTCCTTCTTCCAAAACTTTTAAAAAATCTCCTGCAGATATTGAACAAAATGTTTTTGCTTCTGATGAAGTTGGAAGTGTTGGGAACTCTCTTACTGGATAGGTACTAAATTTGTATTTACTGCGTCCCGCTGTTAATTTAACTTTTC
Organism: Synergistaceae bacterium; assembly: GCA_012728165.1. Taxonomy (GTDB): domain Bacteria; phylum Synergistota; class Synergistia; order Synergistales; family Synergistaceae; genus JAAYFL01. The sequence goes on from JAAYFQ010000089.1 coordinate 4,639, forward strand.
CGTCGTCTACTGAAATATAAAATTCTTCACCTGGTGCCTTTTTAAAAAGATCTCCCACCATTTTAATGGGGAAAACGGCTTCTCCTGGTTCTTCTACTGTAATTCCA
>JAAYFQ010000090.1 GCA_012728165.1 Synergistaceae bacterium
GTATGAGCAATCGATAATGGACGGGATGAGATGGATTGGTCTAGACTGGAATGAAGGACCAGATATAGGCGGAGACTTCGGTCCTTATAGACAGTCGGAAAGAATCGACATTTACAATAAATATGCTCAGCAACTTCTTGAATCTGATCAAGCATACGAACATGATGGAGCTGTGTTTTTTAAAATACCAACAGGTAAAATAATAATATTTGATGATATCGTATACGGTCATATTGAAGTATTGAGTGAAAAAGCATCTGTTAATCAAGATGGGTCAATAAAAGATATTGTTATAATCAAACGTGATGGAATGCCTACCTACAACTATGCAGTTGTAGTTGATGACTACACAATGAAGATTAACACTGTAATCAGAGGTGAAGACCACCTAATTAACACCCCTAAGCAAATTCTTCTTTATGACGCTCTTGGCTTTCAAATACCCAAATTTGCACATCTTCCCATGATTTTAGGAAAAAACAAGAAAAAGCTTTCTAAAAGAGATGGCGCAACAAGTGTTTTTGAGTATGGTGATCTTGGATACTTACCCGATGGGGTATTCAATTTTCTTGCCCTATTAGGCTGGTCACCAAAAACTGGTCAAGATATATTTACGCGTGATGAAGCCGTCGATATTTTCGAAATTTCAAATGTAACAAAAAAACCTGCGGTTCTGGACATAGATAAACTAAATCATATCAATCAAGAACAAATGAAAATAATGGATTCTTTCGAGCTTTTAAAAATTGTAAAACCATTTTGGATAAAATTAGGATTCAATCTCTCAGAGTTATCAGATGAATACCTAGCTTCTGCTTTGCAAACAATGGGCGGCCGAGGGCAGACCACAATTCAACTTGCTGAATATAGCGACTATTTTGTTACATTTGACGTTGTTAAAAAACGTTATGATGCTTCTGAAATTAACGAAGAACGTCGTCCTCTACTAAAAAAGTTCTATGAAGAACTTCTTAAGCTAGACGAATGGAACGCTGAGATAATGGAGGCATTTACAAAAGATTGGGTTGTTATAAATGAAAGTAGTATGAAGGAAACAGCCAACCCTCTACGTTGGGCACTTACTGGACGTAAGGTGAGTCCTGGAGTTTTTAATGTTGCAGAACAGCTAGGACGTAAAGAATGCAACAATAGGCTAAAATATTACGACCTATTAGATTAAATATAAATAGAACTAAAACGGACGACCTTTAATAACATCAGGCCGTCCGTTTTTTATTAAGTTTAGATTAGAACATTAAAAAGACAGAGATTTTAATGATATATTGCAGAAGGGCTTTTGTTTATCGGGTTTTTACTTTTCTTGTCCATCTCTGCCAAATCTGAAACAATCCTAAAATATAAAATCTTGAACAAAAAATAACCTTTCTCTAAACTATAAAATTTTTAGCAAAAGTTAACGTTTCTGTTGCTTTTTCCCCCAAGGATCCTTTAGTGAAACGGTTAAATTGAAGACAGGCATATATTGCGATGTGGTTTTATCTGCACAGAAATACCCGTGGCGTAAAAACTGAAACTTCTCAAGTGGCTTGGCTAGTGCCAACCCCGGCTCAACAAGTGCTTCTTCAAGAAGAATGTGCGAATTAGGGTTAAGATAGTCCGTGTAATCTTTTCCCTCTTCCATATCACTCATATCTCGCAACGTGAATAGATGATCATAAAGGTTTATTTTTGCCTTTATAGCATCACCTTCCCATACCCAATGCAAAGTTCCCTTAACTCTTCGTCCATCAGGAGCTTCTCCACCTCTACTGTCCATATCAGCGCTACAATGAAGCTCAGTAACATTTCCATTTACATCTTTTATTACATCATTGCAAGTAATTAAATATGCAGACTTTAGACGCACTTCTTTTCCTGGCGAAAGTCGAAAGAATCCTTTTACAGGTTCCTCCATGAAGTCTGTCTGTTCTATATAAATAGTTTTTCCTATTTTAAGCTTTCTTGTTCCTGCTTCCGGATTTTCAGGATTATTTTCTGCAGAGAGTTCATCAACAACGTTATCCGGCCAATTATCAATAATGACTTTTAGGGGACGAAGTACTGCCATAGCGCGATTTGACTCTTTATTAAGTTCCTCTCTTATACAATGATGTAAAAATTCAACTTCAACCATGCTTTCAGTTCTAGCAACACCTATTTCATTACAAAAACGTCTAATTGAAGAAGGGGTATAGCCTCTTGCTCTAAAACCAGAGATTGTAGGCATTCTTGGATCATCCCAACCCGTGACTACATTATTTGACACAAGCTCTAAAAGCTTTCTCTTGCTCATTAACGTATATGTTAAATTTAAACGTGCAAACTCATATTGACGAGGAACACTAGGAACAGAAACATTGTCGATAAACCAATCGTACAGAGGCCTGTGATCTTGAAATTCAAGTGTGCAAATTGAATGAGTTATTCCTTCAATCGAGTCTTCGAAACCATGTGCAAAGTCGTACATTGGGTAAATACACCACTTATTCCCTGTGCGATGGTGCTCACGTTTAAGGATGCGGTATATTACGGGATCACGCATGTTTAGATTACTACTAGACATATCGATTTTTGCTCGAAGAACACAAAAACCTTCATCGAACTCGCCATTTTTCATACGTTCAAATAAATCAAGATTTTCTTTAATACTTCTTGTTCGAAATGGCGAATCAGTACCTGCTTCTGTAAGAGTTCCTCGATTTTTGCGTATTTCATCGCTACTCTGGTCATCAACATAAGCTTTATCATTTTCTATAAGTTCTACTGCCCATTCATAAAACTGATCAAAATAATCTGATGCATAACAAAGCTTTGACCACTCAAAGCCAAGCCAAGTAACATCCTCTTTTATGGAAAGCACATATTCATCTTCTTCTTTAACAGGGTTAGTATCATCAAAGCGTAAATTACACTTACCATTAAACTTTATGGCAAGTCCGAAGTTTAGACAAATGGATTTTGCATGACCTATATGTAAATAGCCGTTTGGTTCAGGTGGAAATCGAGTTATAAGTAACTTTGTTTTGCCACTTTCAATATCATTTGTTATTATTTCCTCTAAAAAATTAAGACTCTTATTTTCTGTTTCCATGTTTTTATCCTCCGTTATCTATTTATGCAATTTAAATAATAAAAGAAATGCTAATTTATAATATCCACTATTATTTTAAAATGAAGCAACATCAGAAGATAATATAAATATCCCAATCAGAATTAAACTCGTAAGAATGAGTATTAGTATAGGAACCAAAAATTTAGACAATCTACGTGGGACGATACTTTCTACCTTATCAAACAGTACCCAAGAAACTGAAATCACAAAGATTCGTGTAAATATAAGTGCAATCCAAAAAAACAAAAAGTTTATAAATTGTGATATCCACGAAATCCCCCACGGTTGGAAGGTCGCAGGAACATTAGGTAATGGAGAAATAATAACTACAATAAGTGCTGCAATTATAAAAGATCTGAAAAGAGACCATAATGACATAATTAAACGTGGAGCACCCTGATATTCAGTTAATAATTCATTGTTTAAAAAATATTTAGCTGTTTTGAAGTTTTCGTGAGGCAATTGTGACAAAATAAGAAAAGCAAAAACGAACATTGTCACATAAATAACAGTAGACAGTGTATTAACTGTAGAAAAATTCGTAAATGTATTTAATCTGAAAACATCCGTTACCGAACCACAAAACTCTGTATAAGTTGCTACTACAGTAAAAAATGCTAACAATGACAAAATTAAATAAAGTGATTTTATTGACATATTTTTTGCTACAGCCTCTGAGTTTTTCGTACCTAAGGCATAAACACTCACAATTGCTAATGTATCAGATAATATAAAAAATTGAGAAATTTGAAGCAGGTCAGAACTGTTATGCATAATCGGGATAAATGAGAAATAAGGAATTGCAGAACATATGGGCAATAATGCAGCAAAAGCAAAAACAGGGCCTAAAAGTACCACCAACACGACTGCTGAGTCAGGTAATACAACTTTATTGTTATATTGGACTTTTATAAAATTTATTGGATTCATCTCTGCTTTTTCTTTAGTCTGTCTTTTGAACATATTTAGAATATAAAAAGTTGCGGATTCTGAAAATATTGCTACTAAAATTGCAAACAACATTACAAGCCAAGCGAAAGAATATTTTAACAGTGTTGTTATAAGATCAAACAAAGTAACACTCCCATCCTTTAGTGCTAAATAACAGCTACTACGAAAAACAAGATTAACATTAAAATTGCAGCGATATCGCTTAACGCAGCATTAAACCAAATATCCATACAATTGTCTATAAATATCATTATGTCCGTCCTGTTTTCATCATAGCTAGAATCCTTTACAAAATCAGGCTTAATTGTCTCTTTATAAACTACCCCATCTGAATGGTTTTTTATAATTAATAATAATACTAACCCAACTGCAATCACTGTAAAAATATAAAGTATGGTCCAAGCTAGTACGTTCCATGTAAAGTAATCAGTTACAATTCTAGAAACCATTATTTTAACCCTTCCTGATTTAATATTTTTATATCTTGTCCATGATTTAAAAGAGAGTCTACTGAAGGGGCAAGATAGTTATTAAAAAACAGTCCTGGGAATGATGTCGAAAAAATAAAAAATAAAAATATCATTGACAAATAAAACTTAAGAGCAATTCCAGTCTTATGAATACCCTTACTTATAAAAATACGTTTTTGGAAAAATATATATGCAAAAAATCTGAGCGACAACATCAACATAATTAATGACGAGGTAAATAAAATCAGCATAAGAAATGGACTGTAATTGTTAGTTGCTCTATATAAAAATTGCTTAGAAACATAGCCGGTGAATGGAGGTAAACCTGTCATAACACAGATTGTAAGAAATAACGCTATGCTAGTGATTGGAACTTTATTAAACAAACTACCATACTGCCATAATTCAAAATTATCATATTTTCTTTTTAAATTAACACATATTATTGAGAGTGTGACAGAAAAAGGCAAATATATAATCCATATCGAAATCATTCCTTCAATGGCTATAAAACCATAACGCGACATATTGTCAGCACTGCAAACACCATTCATTCCAACACCCAGTAATATAAGCATTATGGTTTTTAGATACTGCTCCATATTTTCTGTAAATATTGCAGGATCATAACTTCTACCAGTTGATAATAAAACTAATAAAAGGTCAATCAATCCTAAAAATATAAATAGCATCGGAATCTTATCAAGTCCTGGTGTAGGGCCATACAAGGAAAACACAATTTTAATAATTACAAAGAATGCCGATTGTGACATCATTCTAAAGAAACATCTGCAGGACGTATCTTCAATATAAGGCGAATGTTTTATAAAAAGAAAAAACATAGGAACAAGAAGAAAAACAAACGCAACTATCTCATTAGTAGTTCCAGTAATGAGATTCGACAAGATAACAATGCTGTCCGTATTAAAGGTCACATAAAGAATCATTGCTCCTGCGAAAAACAATCCTAAAATTAAGAAACGTGAGGAATAATACCAAAAACATTCCTTAAACTCTTTAGTATTAGAGGGGATAGGTATAAAGAGACCGGTTATTCCAATTTGAGTTAATAACATAAAGATAGAAAGAGCAATGAGACCATTCGAATAGAAAACTCCTTGTACTCCACATAAAGTTAAAAGGAAAAATCCGGCTTTTGTTGGAGAAAGCGGTTGTGCTTTATTAATAAGCGAGGTTAAGACAGATCCGAGTGCCATAAAAGCCATTACAACAGCAGAAAGAGCACCTAAAGCATCTACCTGTATCAATGCATGTATTTTTTGATTTTCTCCCGAAAGTGTTCGTACCCAACCATTACTACTTAACATATAAAATGATGTTCCTTCTGTGCGTACATGTAATAATATTATAAAAGTCAATATCAAGTTTAGTAAAAAAATTGCAAAAAGTGCAACTCTAATAATTTTTTTATCACGAGTAACAGCAATCCCTTTTTTCAAGATGATAGCTCTACGATATATTCGTTGTGCAAATATTAGTAATGAAGCACTAAATGGAATTATCAAACTAATAAAGGGCATTGGAATTGAAAACATATAATGCGACAAATTCGTAAAAGACACTTTGTTATACCCTCCTAAGTGATTCTAATGAGACAAAAACAGTATGATAAGACGTTTCAATTTGCTATTATATCAGAGAGAATTGAAAAATTATAACAGTTCTATTAATATATTTTGATAATTGCTTTGTATTATTACTATTTATGGTAAAATATTTAGTGGTGGTATGTTTCGCAAATGAATTCACAGAAGTTTAATAAATAATGAGGAGTGATACTATGCAAGGTATTCAAGAAAAAAAGAAAATGTCTCTCATTAGTAAAATCACTATCGGATTTATTATTGGTATAATTTTAGGATTCATAATCGGACCAATGGCAGATACCACACCTGTTATTGCTAATTATGTTTTACCAACACTTGGGTTAATTGGTAGAATTTTCTTAGCATTACTGAAGATGCTTATCGTTCCACTCGTTTTTACAAGCATTATAATGGGTGCAGCTTCAGTAGGAGATCCAAAAGTATTAGGACGTATTGGAATCAAAACTGTTGTATTGTACTTGCTCACAACACTCGTAGCTATTATTTTAGGGCTTGTTCTTGCCAACTTCATACAGCCCGGAATTGGACTTTCATTAGAAGGTGCAGCTGGAGAAGCAAAAGCTGCTATGAGTGCTTTTGATGTAATTGAGAGCATTTTCCCTGCAAATCCACTTGAAGCCTTAGTCTCAGGCAGAATGCTACAAGTAATCGTTTTTGCACTCTTCCTCGGAGTAGGTGCCTCTCTTATCGGAGAAAAGGGTCGCAAATTTCTCGATGTAAACGAATCTATTGCTGAAACAATGTACAAAGTAACAGCAATGGTCATGCAGCTTGCCCCGCTAGGTATTTTTGCACTTATAGCAACGACTGCTGCAAAATATGGCTTTGCTGTTCTCGCACCGTTCGCCAAGGTTATTCTAGCAGTATACATTGGCTGTTTCCTTCAGATGGTAATAGTTTACTCGGGATTAGTAACAGCATTTACCAAAAAATCTCCGATGTGGTTCTTTGGCGGAGTAAAAGAAGCTATGCTTGCTGCTTTCGTTACACGTTCAAGTTCTGCAGTTCTGCCAATTTCAATGAAAAATGTTCAAGACAATCTTGGCGTCTCAGAAAAAGTATCAGCGTTTGTGCTTCCACTTGGCGCTACAATCAATATGGATGGAACAGCCCTATATCAGGGTGTTTGCGCTCTATTCGTAGCACAAGCTTTTGGTATTCATCTTAACCTTGCAGCTCAAGTTGGAATAGTCCTTACCGGAACACTTGCCTCGATAGGAACAGCTGGAGTTCCAGGTGCAGGACTTATCATGCTTTCAATGGTCTTAGCA
>JAAYFQ010000091.1 GCA_012728165.1 Synergistaceae bacterium
CGGATGCGGCCTGACCGCCGACTGTACCGAGATGACAATAGACCCGAAAACAAAAGAACTTATACAGACAAGACCTGCTATTGGCGGAAACGTTATGGCAGATATAAAAACACGAGGACGCGATCCTCAAATGTGCACAGTACGCCCAAAATCGAAAAGACCTCTTTTAGCGGATGCTGCACATAGCGGAACCATAATCGAAGAATCTGTTTCTGCCGATGCTCTTGAATCCCTTCTTACATATATCGGGTTTGAAGCAGAAAAAGCTGTGGGCCTTCCTCTACAGGAAGCCGAACTTATTATTGCTGGTGGCAAAGGGATGAAAACTGCCAAGAATTTCGCGAAATTAGATGAGCTAGCTGAACTTTTAGAAGGTTCTGTTGGCGCTACGCGAGCAGCAGTAGATTTAGGTTGGGCTCCATATTCCGCACAAATAGGACTTAGCGGTAAAGCAGTCACTCCAAGAATGTATATAGCCTTTGGTATATCTGGAGCCGTACAGCACATAGCAGGAACATCTGGATCAGAAACGATTATCGCCATAAACCATGACCCAGAAGCCCCGATCTTTAGAGTTGCTGACCTGAGCATTCAAGGCGATGCAGTAGAGATACTGGAAATCCTTATTGAAAAGATAAAAGCAAGAAAAGTATAAAATTTAAAATTTATCAATATAATATGAAGAGATCTGATAATCAGGTCTCTTTTTTTGTGTTCGTTTTTAAATACTATTGACCGCTACACACTATTTGTTTAAAGTAACTGTATTGAAAGAGAGGTGAAAATAAATGAAAAAACTTTTTGTAGCTCTGCTTGTTCTTTCTTTATTTTCAACTGTCTCTTACTCTGAACCAACAATATACAAAAACAAATCAGGCGTTATGGAAAAAATGTTGTATGAAAAGTTTTGGATTAGACGAGCAAACAACCCAGATAAGATTTTAATGACAAAAGAGCAGATAAACGAACTTTCTAATAAAATTAAGAAAAGCAAAGCAACAGCATGCGTTGATATTTTCTCATACTCAGAAATAATCACAAAAGAAAAACTCGTAAATCTTATAAATACATTTAAATTTTCTAAGGAAGCACGATATAACGGAGATACTCTTATTGACAGTGAATACATCGTAAACTTGAAAAAACAACGCAACGAAAAAGCATTAAGCTCATATAATATCGTCCGTTTTGGCACAGTCATCAGAGAAACTCAAATCCGTGCCTTTCCAACCTCCGACGCTGCCTATACTGAGCCCAACGATGTCGAATTTGACATGAACATAGAAAGTGTACTCAAAGTTTGGGAACCATTAGCCTTTCTGCACACTTCTCTTAACGGAGAATGGGAACTAGTTCAAAGCTCTACTTGTCTTGGCTGGGTGAGAACAGAAGATACTGCCATAACAAACAAAACTCGATTGCGGAAACTTTTGGAGAGAGATTTTATAACAGTGACGGCAAACAGAATAACAACCGATGTAGACCATAGTAATCCTTCTTTGTCACCTATTACACTGACTATGGGAACATACTTGCCACTTGCCGACAAAGTTGACACTATCTCAGATATAACAACACAGTACAGTTATTCAGTGATTCTTCCGGAAAGAGATAGCGATGGAAATCTTGTAGAAAAAATTTCTCGTATTCCATTTAATGCTGATGTACAGCACGGCTATCTTCCGTACACACAAAAGAATATTATCAAACAGGCGTTCAAGCTGCTTGGTGAACGTTATGGATGGGGTGGGCTCTGGAATGCAAGAGACTGCAGCAGCTTCGTAAAAGATATATATTCGACATTTGGAATACAATTGCCAAGAAATTCCGCGAATCAGGCGAGAATCCCCTCACTACATTTTGATGTCTCAGACCTGAACGCAAAAGACAAGACTTCGTTAATCATGGAGCAGCCTGTAGGTGCTTTACTACGCAAAAAAGGACACATTATGCTCTACTTAGGACATTACAATAGAAAACCTTACGTGATACACAACGCTTATTCTTATGGAGAGTCTGGCAAAAATGGCCAGTATGAACGAATGAAAATCAACTCTGTAGTAATTTCAGATTTGGAAATTACTCTTAAAGACAAAACCTTATTTATTGATAGCATTATAGACATCAATACAATAAACTAGCTTTTTTTGTCTTTTCCCTTGCTTATCATAATTGTTCTGTATGGCTGTTGGTTCGGGTTGAAATTGTTGTAGAGTCGCCTGAATGGAAGATTCTAACCACTATGTATCGCAACGCGAGGTATTTATCATCAAATCAAGGATAGGAGCGCCATTTAGCTTAATACTGCTTATGTCGAATAGAGACCTGGGTCATTGGTGACAGATGCACAGGAAGGCTAATTAAAAAGAAGTATTATTAATAAATCTAATTAAAAATAATAGTCGCGGCTAATTAGCCGCGACTATTATTTTAGGAAACTTGTTTAATTATTACCACTTAAGTCCATTGTAGAAAATAACAGCAACTGTAAGAGGTGCTACGATTCGACATATCCAAAGCCAAACTGTGTAAGTTGGAAATGAGATTCTACCGTTTTCAGTAATTTCATCTTTAGCACCTTTAACCCAGAACCAGCCGACAAAGAGGCAAATGAAAATTCCGCCGAGTGGCATAACTACATTATTAGTAATATAGTCTGCAGAATCAAGGAATGTTTTTCCGGCTATTTTTGCAATGTGCCCTCCTTCACCTAGTGCAGAAGGAATACCAAAAGCAGCTATTGCAATACCCATAACAATAACTGATTTTGCACGGCTCCATTTTAACTGGTCTATTCCATAAGCAACAACTACTTCAAAAAGCGAAATCGCTGAAGTTAGTGCTGCTATGAAAAGGAGTAGGAAAAACCCGGAGGAAAAGGCTGATCCTAATGGCATTTTAGAAAAAACTACAGGAAGAGTCATAAATGTAAGTCCGGTGCCGCCATCTGGGGCTATGCCGAATGCAAACGCTGCAGGGAAGATAATAAATCCTGCGAGAATTGCTACAAGAGTGTCTAAGAAAACAATTTTTTGCACAGCAGATGGTAAATATTCCTCTTTATTTATATAACTACCGTATGTAATCATTATCCCCATACCAAGAGAAAGAGAGAAAAAGCTTTGTCCAACAGCAGCCAATATAGCCTCACCCGTTAGTTTTGAGAAATCGGGTTTCAGATAGAATTCAAGTCCAGCTGCAGCTCCTGGAAGAGTTACCGAACGAGCGATAAGTACTAACATAATAACAAAAAGTGCTGGCATAAGAATTTTGCAGCTTCTTTCGATGCCGCCAGAGATTCCTTTATAAACAATGCCAATTATTATTCCCATAACTATTAGGTGGTAAGTTATTGCCTGAACAGGATTAGAAATAAAGGAGACGAATACGTCTGTTGCTTTACCTGCACCAGCATCTACCATAAGACTGCCGAAAGATTTAAATATATAGGCAAATGTCCATCCTGCGATTACCGCATAGTAAGAGAGCACTACAAATGCTACAAAAAATCCCATCCAGCCAACTATTGGCCAAAGACCGCCACCAAGCTTTTTGAAAGAACCAACCGCATCTGATTTTGCACTGCGCCCTATTGCAAATTCAGCAAGCATGAGGGACATTCCAAGAATAATCACTACCGCAAGATATACCAAAACAAAAGCGGCTCCTCCATATTTACCGGTTATGTATGGAAAACGCCAAATATTACCAAGACCAACCGCTGAACCTGCAGCAGCCATTATAAAACCAAACCTGCTGCCCCATTCTTCTCTTTTTTCAGACATAAATGCAACTCCTTTCAAAATTAAAAAATATAAGACCTATTAATATTCAATTATACATTAAAATTTACATATCATGACGAAGCTAATTTAATAAGAAAAGGCAAAATTAAATGAGTTAATATGTCGGGGATGATCTATAAATATTAAAAGGTATTGTAAGCACACAGTACTGGACGAGTGAACAAAATTCTGTTACCTTTAGATACTCAATAATTCAAGCATCTATTACTCCACTATTTTATAATTAAAACAAAAATTAAAGGAGGTTCCCAAATGACTTCATGTTTTCTGCCAGCCAATATATTATTGCCAAACAAAAATATAGATATGAAAAAATGGGCGGTTATCGCGTGTGACCAATATACAAGCCAACCGGAATACTGGGAAGAAGTAAAGGAATTCGTTGGGTCATCTGAATCAACTTTAAACCTTATTTATCCTGAAGCATTCTTAGAAGAAAACAACAGCAAAACGGATAGCATTTGTAAATGCATGAAAGACTATCTGCGAAAAGGAATCATTAACGAAGATATATTAAATTGTTTTATTCTAGTAGAGCGTCAGGTAAATCAGGGTATAAGAACAGGCCTAATAGGAGTAATAGATTTAGAACAATACGATTATAATATTGGCTCTGAAAAACTAATCAGGGCAACTGAGGGGACAGTTTTGTCGAGGATCCCTCCAAGAGTAGCAATAAGGTCTAATGCAGTACTGGAATGTCCTCACGTAATGGTTTTAATTGACGACCCAAAGAAAAAACTAATAGAACCTGTTGTCGCACAAAAAGCACACCTGCGAAAACTTTATGACTTCGATTTGATGTTCGGTGGAGGCAATATAAAAGGCTCTGCAATAGAAGGAGAAATGGCAATTTCTTTAATAAGCACTATTTCTAAAATGCAAAAGGAAAGTAACAATTTCTTCTTAGCAGTCGGAGACGGAAATCATTCGTTAGCCACTGCAAAAACATGTTGGGATAAAATTAAAAGCAATTTAACAAAAGAAGAAATGTCTAATCATCCTGCCAGATTCTCAATGGTTGAAGTCATCAATCTGCATGATCCGTCTTTGCTTTTCGAACCTATACATCGGATTATATATAATTGCGAAAGTGACTCATTTTTGGAAGCATTTAATAAATTTATTCTGAATAATGGACTAACTACAACTCCTGGAGACCAAGTTGCCTTTATCGATTCAAGCGGAACGATCGGGGCTTTTTCTATCAATGGACTAGGAAACCTATTACCTATTGATATTATTCAGCGTTTTCTAGACCTTTTTGCGACTGAAAACGAAGCTCAAATAGATTACATTCATGGAGATACTCACGTCATGAATCTTGTAAAAAACAAAAAAGCTGTTGGGATTCTTCTTAATTCAATCGACAAACACAGTTTATTTCCTGCTATTGAAGCTGGCGGAGTTTTACCGAGAAAAACTTTCTCTATAGGAGAAGCTGATGAAAAAAAATTTTACGTAGAATGTAGGAAAATCACTATCGAATAAAATATGAATGCTTAGTTCCTTTGTGTCAGAAAGCTCGTTTCATAGATTCTTTTCGAATATTATTTTAGGCCTCATTTACCGGAACCTATTTCGTCATTAATTAACAAGCCAAAATTAAATAAGTCAGTACATAACTATTTTAACTTTTGGCTTCAAATAACAAAACATATTTGAATGTAATTTAGAAATTGTAAACAAAAAAATGTTCAAAGTTTCAAAATAAAACAAAAAGACGAAAGTATCTAAAAATAGATACTTTCGTCTTTTAATTTTTTTTGTTCAACAAGAAGTGTTAATTCGGCGTATGTCCATTCCTCTTCCTGTTTCACTATCGATGTTTATAACAACGGCCTGTATTCTTACGTCCTCGTCACAGACGTCAAACTTCGTCGGCGTACCATAAAGAAACCTAGGAATAACAGACTGATATGTCATACCAATTACTCCGGCGTGACCTCCGGTCATTCCTACATCAGAAATAAAAGCTGTTCCTCCCGGTAGAACTTCTTCGTCTGCAGTCTGAACATGCGTATGTGTACCAACTACTGCTGAAACCTTACCATCAAGCCAACAGGCCATTGCTTTTTTTTCTGAAGAAGCTTCTGCATGAAAATCAATCAGTATGGCTGTAGCATCTACTTGCTCTAATAGTTTTTCAGCTTTTTTGAATGGGCAATCAAGAGGGGGCATAAAGGTTCTTCCCTGTAAGTTGATAACAGCAAGTTTTTCTCCATTTTTTTCATAAATTCCCAAGCCTCTTCCTGGATTTCCTTCAGGATAATTAGCAGGGCGGAGAACTCTTGTTTCGCTGTCAAGAAATGGAACAAAGTTTTTTTTATCCCATATATGATTCCCACCTGTGAGAATATCTATCCCCATGGAAAAAAGCTCATTCATAACTTTTTCTGTGAGTCCTCTTCCACCAGCGCTGTTCTCTCCATTTGCAACAATAAAATCAAAATGTCCATATTCGGAGCGAATAGATGGCAAAGCCCGTGCGACAGTTTCTCGCCCGGGCCGTCCCATAATATCACCTATAAATAGTATTTGCATTGCTACACAACCTACTTCGCATACTCTATAGTTCTTGTTTCTCTTATCAAGGTTACCTTAATCTGACCAGGATAGCGCATTTCTTCTTCTATCTTTCGCGCGATATCATAGGCAAGTTTCTGCATTTCTCCTTCATCTGAGACAGAAGGAGCAACTGCTATTCGTACCTCACGACCTGCCTGAATGGCGTATGCCTTACCGACTCCGTCAAATGACTTCGCGATTTCTTCAAGCTTTTCTAGCCGTTTAACATAAGCATCATGGCTTTCTCTGCGAGCTCCAGGACGTGATGCACTGACCGCGTCAGCTGCAGCAACCAGGATAGCATATATTGTCTCTGGTTCTTCGTCTTCGTGATGAGCCGCTATTGCATTAACAATATCAGAAGTTTCCCCATATCTTTTGGCTAGATCGGCACCTATTTTGGCATGAGGTCCTTCAATCAGATGGTCAACGGCCTTTCCTATGTCATGGAGCAATCCCGATCTTCGTGCTTTTATTTCATCAAGTCCTAATTCGGCGGCCATAATTCCTGCTATATGAGCAACCTCAAGACTGTGAGCAAGCGCGTTTTGACCGTAACTTGTACGGAAGCGAAGCTGCCCTATTATTTTTGTTAGTTCGTAATTCATGTTTTTAATACCAGTTTCAAGCAAAGCTTGTTCAGCTGTTTCAATGATTTGTATCTGTACGTCCTTTTCGGCACGTTCAATTATTTCTTCAATGCGTGCAGGATGTATACGACCATCAACAACAAGTCTCTCTAAGGAAAGACGCGCAACTTCGCGCCGGACTGGATCGAAACTACTGAGCGTAACAGCCTCCGGAGTATCATCGACAATTAAATCCACTCCAGTGAGCGTCTCAAATGTTCTTATATTTCGTCCTTCACGACCAATGATACGGCCTTTCATTTCATCTGACGGAAGACTTACTACGCTTACAACTACATCCGATGTGAATTCTACGCTGCAACGCTGTATAGCGGTAGCAATGATCTCCTGTGCCTTACGATCTGCATCACGTTTAGCACGCTCTTCCAACTCTTTAAGTCTAAGACCAATAAGATGGTTGGCTTCGGATTCAACTTTAACAAGCAGTATGTTTTTCGCTTCTTCACTAGTTAACTGAGCAATTTGCTCAAGTTTCGAAATAAGCTCCTGCTCTTGAGTAGATAGAACTCTAAGTTTTTCTTGTACCTTCTCGTTACTTAAACGGAGTTCTTCTTCTTTGATACTGAAATTTTCAATCTTTTTGTCTAGATTTTCTTCTTTTTGTTCCAAACGACGCTCGGAACGTTGTACTTCACTGCGGCGTTCCTTTACTTCTTTTTCCGCATCTTGTCGTAGCCTAAGTATTTCATCCTTGCCCTCTAAGAGAAGATCGCGTTTCGCCTGCTCTGCCTTTTTGGCTGCTTCTGAAATTAATCGTTCTGACTCGGAGAGAGCTCCCTTGTACTTTTGAACTTCTGTTTTTTTTCGATAAGTGTAACCAAGCAGTCCGCCTATAGCGAGACCTGCGATTACACATAATAGTGCAATTAACATCTACATGTCACCTCAATTTAAATTGTCATGGTTCATTCTTTTTTTACTGCAAATATTATTTTAACTCAATATAGGTTAATTAAATACTTTCTTTTTAACGCCGATACGTTGTATTGTACATAATAAATCTTTTATCTACAAGTGCGCATTAATTTTTGTGCTGTTTAGAACTAGCCAATTCCTATAATTTCATCACTATTCAGTTTTATTTTTTTGATAAGAGCTGGCATTTCGGACAAACTTGGATCTCTATTCACCAACTCGTAAGCGTCTTCTCTAGCTTCTAAAAGTAATTCTGTGTCTTTGAAAAGGTTAGCAACTCTAAAATTTGTCGCTCCGTGCTGTGAGATTCCATCAACTTCTCCTGATCCTCTAAATGAAAGATCTGCTTCTGATATCTCAAAACCATCATCTGTTTTTAACATAATATTAAGTCTATCAAGTGCTGATTCCTCTAAAGATGCAAGCAGAACACATACTCCTCTACGTTCTCCGCGCCCAACACGCCCACGTAACTGATGTAATTGGGATAACCCAAAATATTCAGGAGACTCTATAACTATTACTGAAGCTTCAGGGACATCAACACCGACTTCGATTACTGTTGTTGACACCAATATCTTCATATCACCTTTTCTAAACTTTAAAAGAGTCTCCTCTTTCTCATTACTTTCCATTCTTCCGTGAAGAAGGCCTATCTTGATTTGTCCTAGATTTTTTTTTAGAAATTCAAATCTACTTTTCGATGATGCTATATCCGAGTCTGTTTGGTCTTCGACTCTAGGGCAAATCCAATAAATTCTACCGCTGTTTTGTACCTCTTTCGCTATAAAATCAAGAAGCACGTTAATCTGAGCCATACCAATTATTCGTGTTTCAATTTTTTTTCTACCAACAGGCTTCTCTTTAAGAACAGATATATCAAGATCGCCGAACAGGCACATTGTTAATGTACGGGGAATCGGAGTGGCACTCATTAAAAGTACATGTGGTACTTTTTTGCGTTTTAAAAGTATTGCACGTTGCCTAACTCCGAAACGATGTTGTTCATCAATTATAACTACGCCAAGGTTTTTAAATTTCACGCTTTCTTCGAGCAGTGACTGTGTACCTACCACAACAAGAGCAGAACCATTTTTTATTGAAGCAAGCGCTTTCCTTTTTTCCGATACAGTAAGCGCACCCTTCAATAAAACAACAGAAACTCCGCGAGAAGAAAGGTATTTGGTCATCTGTGAATATAGTTGATCCGCAAGAACTTCAGTTGGTGCAAGAATTGCTGTTTGAACTAGTGCATCAGTTGCTGCTGCAGCCAATCCGATAGCAACAATAGTCTTTCCGCTACCAACATCTCCCTGTAGTAAACGAGACATGGGGATATTTTTTGATGTGTCTCCAAATATTTCGCTCAATACTTTTTCTTGAGAGCTTGTCAGTTTAAAATCGAGCTCTTTTCTAAAGTTCTTATATATCTTTCCTTTGGGAACAATTATGGGGGAGGTGTTTAAATCTTTTATTTTTTTTCTGCGTAATGCCATTGTTATCTGAATTGTAAAAAACTCATCATAAGCTAGTCTACGTCGCGCTTCTTTCCATTGTTCAGGAGAAAATGGGCGGTGCATTGTCTCTATTGCTTCTGAAAGAGAAACAAAAGATCTTTTTTTGATTATAAATTTTGGAAGTGTTTCTTCAATAAAAGATATATTTTTTTTCACTTGTGAAGCCACGAAATTTCTAAACCATCTTATATGAAGTCCTGCTGTAGAAGGATATTGAGGTACAATTCCACAAAAGTTCAACTTGTCGCTCTCATTTTTAATAACTGCGAAATCGGGATTTGAAATCTCCAAGTTATTGCCACGAAAGGACGGGATACCATATATGATTATTGCAGTACCCTCTTTTAAAATATATTCAAGCCCTTTTCTATTGAACCATGTGGCTAAAATAGTTCCTGTGTCATCACTTAACTCTGCCGTTACTAATTCAAGACCCGGCTTTTGTAATCTCCTACGTTTTATACTGTTAACCGTGACTTCCAATACAGATGGGGATTCTAAAACGAGTTTTGAGATAGAGACAACATTGCGCCTGTCAACATATTTTCTTGGAAAAAACCACAATAAATCGCCAACCGTTGTAATTTCAAGATTGGCAAGCTGTTTTGTTCGTTTTGGTCCAACACCATATTGTGTGCTTATTAGTTCAGAAAATGGATCAGACACTGTCAAATTAGTTTTCTTCCTCTGAAAATTCCTCGCTATCTTTCAGTATTTCATCAGGGTTAACTCCAAGCATGTTATATGCTGCTTCTAGGTTTTCTTTATCTGTGGCATCATTAGTAAATTTTTCTTCAACTTCTTCGGCTCTTGAAAGATGTTCTTTATCATGACTTTGCTCTTCTACATAAGTCTCAAGGACACTCTCTACTGCTTCTGTCATATTAGAGTCGGCATCAATGTTGTTAAGCATTTCTTCATATCTAGCCAAAAGTTTTCTAACTTCTTGCTCATAAAGAGTGCGTATGTTTCTTATCTGAAAAACACCCTCACGCAACCTACCAGCTTCACCGGCAGCTTCACAACAGATAATTTCAGCTTTTTTTTCTGCGTCAGAAACAATTTTTTTTGCCTGCTCTCTTGCCGAACAAACTCTTTCGTCTGCACTTTTTTGCGCTAAAATCAATGCCTCTTGAAGAACACTTTTCATTTTTTCATATTCAGCTAAACTCTCTTTTTTCTCTGTTAAAATGTTTTTCAAATCTTTAGTTTCCTGAGCATAAAACTGTAAAGTCTCTGCTACTGCGTCAAGAAAATCATCAACCTCTGCGGGATTGTAACCTCTTATGCTTTTTTTGAAAGACTGATTAACCACATCAAGAGAAGTTAAAATTTCTGTCATAACTTTTCCACCCTCTCATATCTAAATATATTTTTGTTAAATACTACAATTCTTATCAAATTTATTTTTAATTCTCTCTTTGAGTAAATATAGCTGTGCCTAAACGCACTATTGTACTACCTTCCTCTATTGCGATTTCATAGTCTCCACTCATCCCCATAGAGAGTTCCGGGAGTTCCAGTCCAAGTCGAGAACGGAATAAATTCCTTCGCTCTCGTAGTCCTTCAAAAGACTTTCTTATAGAAGAGAGATTGGTAACATTAGGAGCTATAGTCATTAAACCTTCTATCGATATTCTTGAACATTTTTCTAGTATGCCTTCCAATAGCTCTTCAGCTTTTCCTGGTTGAATTCCAATTTTAGTATCTTCTCCGGACATGTTAATCTCTATAAAAATTGGATATTTAGGAATAGCAAATTCTATTGCAGCCCTATCTATTGCCTCAGCAAGGTCAAGTGTATCTACACTTTCGATTAGATTAAATATTTTAATCGCCTTACGGACTTTGTTGCGCTGAAGATGCCCTATCAAATGCCATGGAGTTTCATTTTCTCTTGGCCAGTTCGAAAATTTTTTCTGTGCATCCTGTACTCTGTTCTCGCCAATAATATCAATAAAGTCAGAAGCAGCTACCATCATTTCAAGTGTATGATATTTTGATACTCCCATGAGTTTAACGTCTTTAGGCTTTCGATTGCTTTTTTTTGACGAAAGTGAAATACGCTCACGTATTTCAGCGATGTTTTCACTAATAAAGCTTGCTACCATAGCTGTATCCTTCCTTCACGTGCACCAGAAGCATCTTTAATTACCGCATCACCGATAGATATTCCATTAGTAACTAAGAATTTACTATCTCCCACGTCTTTGCCCTCAACAGATCTAAGTACGACTCTTGTCCCTCGAACAAGATAAACTTTATATGTTCCGTTTTTAAACACGACCGAAGTTTCTGGAATCAGTGCACCTTTCGTTATTCCTGCTTCTATAGTTAAAATACATTTTCTAGAACTCAAAACTTCTGGTTGAAACCATGGTAGGGTCAAATAAACTTTCATTGTGTTCCCAATACTTTTTGACACACGTACATCTGCTCTAGAAACCATGTCCATTTCATCCATCATAACTCTCAATGATTTGTTTTTTAATTGGTCACTTAAATCTCCTGTAATATCAATCTTGCCAAGAAACTTTAATTCCTGTGGCAACATAATTAATTTTCCTATAGATTCTCCAGCAGCGACCGCATCACCGTTTTTTTTCATTGTAACAGGCTGTATATCAGATGGTATTTCATCCTCATTCCACAGTTGTGAATACATCCATTTTGATTCCAATCCATCTGTTCCTGCAATAAAATATCCAACGTCAGGTGCTTTTATGTCTATTGGTGTTGAATCTGAGATTATTGTTGCGATTATGCTACCCCTAACAACTTTTGTCGGGCCTGTCCCTTGGGGATAAGACACGGTCCCTGACTTGCTGGCAGTCAGGACAGACTCCTTCCACAAAAGAACCCCCTGTGCTTTTACTATTTCTGTATTAATACCTTGAATAGCCCATGTTACTTCAGGACGCATATCTTCGTAGCGGTCAAAATAAAGTTTGAAAGCCCAGATCCAAACAATTATTATTAGAAATATTGCTAACCAATATTCAAGTCGAAAACCTCTGTGATCTTCTTCTCTTGAATCATAACGCCTTACCATAAGAGCGCTCCGTTCCTACACAGATGTCAGAGCAAGTATTTCTCTGACATCATCCATAACTTTCCAAGCACCAAACTTTTTTAAGGATTTCGACGAGAAATTCCCTGTCGTCATACCAATGCCTCTAACTCCAGCCGCAATTGTAGTTTTCATGTCAATATCAGTGTCACCTACGTACACAGCATTTTCAAGTGAAACGTCAAGCTGTTCAAAACCCTTATACAATATATCTGGTTCAGGTTTAGCATTTTCTACATCTATGAGTCCGACAGAAGCATCAAGGTATTCTGCTAATTTCGTAGCTTCAAGCACAGGTTGTATTATATACCTGTTTGATGCTACTCCAACCTTAATCTCTTGTTCTCTCAATATACTAAGAGTCTCCAACACCCCAGGAAAAAGAAGTAGCCCATCCTGTTCTTCGCTACGAAACATTTCTCTGTAATAATCAAGCCATTCTTGTTTAAAATCGCCCCAAAAATTACGATAACAGTCCTCTATTGTAAAACCAATATTTTCAAGAACTTTTTCGCGTGATACATGTTCAACACCTATATAGTCAGCAAGAAGATTTATGCAGCGGTGTATTGCATAACTACTATCAACAAGGGTCATATCAAAATCAAATAGAATTCCCTTTATTTCTACATCTTTAGTCATTATTTATTAACTCCTAAAACAAATCCTTTAAGATAGTCGGTTTCAGGAACTCCAGAAAGAGCAGAGTGATCTTGCGGCTGATGTATTTCCATTGCGATGCGGCAAGATGTACCTTCATCACGGGCTGCCTCATGCAAAGTGTCAAGCAACATATCTCTTGTAAAAGCATGACTACAGGAAAGAAAAACAAGATGCCCGCCCTCACGCAAGCGCTTAAGGCCTCTTATCGCGAGCTCTTTGTATCCTCTGCGAGCGGAGTCAAGCTGTCCTCTTGCTGGAGAAAAGGGAGGTGGGTCAATTACAACCAGATCAAACCTTTCTCGATCAACATCCATTTCTCGCATTATATCGAAAGCATTACCGCACCGCCAGATCATTTTGTCTGGCAAGTCATTTTCCTGTAAATTGCGCTTAGCAATATCAATAGCTGACTGCGACTGTTCCACTGCAACGCCTTCAGAAGCACCGTAAGCAAGTGCATGCAAACCAAAGTGTCCTTGATAGCTAAAACAATCAAGAACTCGCGCATCTTTGTAAAGCGGTTTCAACATATCTGGGATATGTCTTACATCAAGATATGCCCCTGTTTTCTGACCATGTTCAATATCTACAAATTCATATATTGAGCCAATTTTAACTTTTAATAATTTCGACGGCATTTCTCCAAGTAAAGCTTTTACTTCTCTTGGAATTCCCTCTTTTTCAAGATGTTTTGTCTCATTTCTAAGAACTATTGCTGAGAGCTTACGAACTTTACGAAAAGTCTGAGCAACCTTGTCTAAATGACGATACCAACCTATTGCGGAAAGCTGTAAACAAAGAACATCTCCATATAAATCAGCGACTATTCCCGGGAGTCCATCTGCTTCACCATGTATCCAGCGAAATGCTTCTTCGTCCGGGCACCATAGCTTGCGCCACTCCAATGCACGTGTAATTCTCTCCCTCAACAAGATCATTTGATCTGGTTTTTTTGTTTCATAAGTTAGGACTCGAATACAAAGAGAGCTATCACTCCATAGTCCCCATCCTTTTATGTTCCCTGCACGATCCTCTAGTGCAATCATATCTCCTGGATTACATTGAGGTGCCTGGCGCAAATTGCCTCTAAATATCCAAGGATGTCTGGCTTTTATTCTTTCTAAACCGGACGAATCAAGTACTGCCCGGCGTATCATTTTCTTTGGTGATGTCATTAAACCTTACTCCTCTCAACACTCGCAAAAGCATCATGATTATGGATGCTCTCGTGGCTTGTGACCGAAACTCGAAACCATGTTACTCGAATATCTTTATCAAAAACTATAGCAAGCTCGCGCACCACATCTTCAACAAAACGCGGGTTTGCGTAGGCAAGCTCAGTTACTGCTTTTTCGTCTTCGCGCTTTAGTATGCTGTAAATAGGAGCTGATCCACAGGAGTCAGCTATTTCAGCAAGTTCTTCTATCCACATCCACTCTTTCATACGCACTTCTATTTTCGCATGGGCACGCTGATTATGAGCCCCAAACTCAGAGATTTCTTTAGAGCAAGGACAAAGAGTCTGAATGGGCGCAATCAGCTCAGTAACAAGATCAAAGTCATTTTCTTTTAGTGATGCTCTAAACGAAACATCATAACGCAATCGTCCTTTAGCGCCACTCACAGGAGCCTTTTTTGTTATAAAATACGGGAAATTAAATTCGGCATGAGCTTCATTTGCGTTAAGACGCTCTTTTAAAGCTGTAAGTGTTTCTTCCATGTTACGTAGTGTCACCCGTTTCTCTTGCTTTGCAAGAACTTCTATAAATCTGCTCATATGTGTGCCTCTGTGATCTTTTAGAAGCAAAACCGAAAGACTAACATCTGCCACTGTTTCTTGTGTCCCATTTTCTCTATCAAGAACCTGAATAGGCCATGATATATCAGATATGCCAACACGATCAATTGAAATATTACGTGAGTCACGTTCGCCTTGTACATCTTTCATAATCAAAGATCCTCTCTACGGCAAATCACAGAAGAGTTTTCTGTCTCCCAAACTTGAACCTCATAGAGTTCGCAATTATCGCAGGTCAGTGGATTATCTATCATTCTAAATATCCACTTTGCAATGAGCTCTGCTGTAGGTTGAGGAATAATATCATTTATGTATGCGTGGTCAAGTTTTGAGAGGACTAACTCATTTACGATTCTTTTAACTTCTGTAAAATCATAAACCATTCCTTCACTGTTAAGTGAGCCTTTTAATACTACAGATAAATGGTATGTATGACCATGTAGCTTCTCACACTTACCATTGTAGTTTACGAGATTATGAGCTGCATCAAATTTGAATTTTCTACAGAGGAACATAACGCTCACTTCCAATACATAGTATTTGTCTTTTATTTTACCATTAGACAATTTTCATTACTTTTGTTTTTAAGTGTAGTAACTGTGAGAAACAAAGTTACTTAAATAAAACACTCTGCCTTTCTTTATTGCTTGTTGTCGGCTGATTTAATTTTAGCGGGAACGGAACGACTTGTACCGTTATTTGGTAGAGGGCTCATATAAACCAAAAGCTTACTCAAAAGCGCCTGGTTTTTTGTCTGCTGAGCTAGACTTAAAAGCTCATTCAGCTGTTTTGCTTGTGGTCTTATTGTAAACGCAAAATACAACTGGTTTATGGCTTTACTCCAATCTATATTTTTATGAGTTGCGCTTGCAACTGCTATCAAATGATAAGCAAGCTGCTCTTGAGCTTCATCTTTTTCCATGGGCATTTTAAGTGCCTGATCTATTCTATAGCGCTGAAGCTCTGCATTCTGAGTCTGAGTTGCACTTCTTAGATACTTGTCGCCGATGAGACCTGTCCCTAAGAAAGCAAGACCAGCTATAGACAACACTACAATAAGTAGACCGAAAGCTCGATAAACGTAAGAATGTCTTATTTCAGACCACTTAAAGCTTATGGGCAAAATCTCTCTATTTGCTATAGCAAAAGCAAAAGCTAGCCAAACAGCGATTTCTATACGATGAAAAGGCCTACTGAATAGAGCATCAAACCAAATAAGAAAAATCATTGATATTGCCCAAGTCGCTTCAAGGGATAGATTTTTTTTTGCTAAAAGTGCTTTTATGAAAGAGCAAAGCCACCAAAGGCCTAGCACTAAAAGTAAAAGTGCGCCAAAAAGCCCAAATTCTGCAAACCATTGTAAATACTCACTATGAGCCCAATAAGTAAATTGCCATTCCAAATTTGGATATTTCGCCAAGGCAAAACTCTGCGCTTCTAAATAATGCCACTTATAGTGCCCTATACCAACACCCTTTATAGGATACTCCTTAATCATACTTAAGCTTGTTTTCCATATCCCGTCTCTTTTTCCAAACGTCCCGGGATTCATGAACATATCCATAGTTTTGTTCATAAGATCGTAAGCTCTGCTTAAACCAAGCTTACCTACTGCAATATTAAGTCCTAGAACAAGAACTACAATGATAACAGCTTGTCCGACTTTTTTTAATCTTAATTTATCGCGAATTGAGTTGAAAATTAGAGAAATGATTATTGTGCCAGTAAGAAGCGATAAGACACCGGCTCGTGTTGTAGAATTCCACATTCCCCATGCATTTATAATCAACAATAAAATATTAGAATATTTAAGCCATTTATCGGACTTTGTTGATTTTTTATCCGAAAAATATACCGTATTCAGATATATACTATTCATTACAGCCATAGCCATCCATAATCCAAACATTTCTTGCTGACCAGTATTTCCAATATAGTTTCCAGGCACATTCATTATAAATTTAAATGGGCCATTCATATTCCGTATTAGAAGTTCAGCAAATACAACATTAAGTGTCGCATTTATATTCGCTAACCATAGTACAAGTTTGTGATATTTTTTATTCTTAAAAAGGTCATAACAAAATATGTAGAGTGCGAACAGGCTGGCGAAAAATAGCCACTCTTTGACATAAGTCGACCAAGACATTACACGAACCCAGATAGGCTGTGCTGAAATATACCCCAGCATCAAAAGCCACATCCAACCAAATAGATCTATTTTAAAATTTGTACGGACCGAGCCAAAGACAAGAAGTGTTAGACCACCTATAATCGATATCACAGAAATGGGGACCATAGCACAGGTCCATTTCATTATATGGAGAGTATCAAACCATCCATAACCTGAAAAGATAAGGCTTGGCACAGACAAAAGAAAAATCACAAGAAAGTAAAAGAGAAATTGTGGAACAAGAGGGACAGAAGTCTCTTCCGTAATAGATTGTTTTTCAACGCTATTTTTTATTTTTATTGCTTTCATAAAAAGAACCCCTTTGTTAAAAACTTTTAAAGGTGAAACCTTTATTATTTAGCAACTGCCGATGTATCCGCCGCCAATACTGTCCTCAAACCTTGAATATTCTCTAAAAAACACAAGATTTACTTTGCCTGTCGGGCCACTCCTGTTTTTTGCGACAATGACTTCAGCTGTAGAATCTTGAGAGTCTTCCTGTGAGTAATATGCATCTCTGTAGAGAAATATAACCATGTCAGCATCCTGTTCTATTGCACCACTGTCACGAAGATCCGAAAGTTGAGGTTTTTTGCTCCCACCACGCTTTTCCACATCACGGGAAAGCTGTGAAAGAGCAAGAACAGGTACTTTAAATTCCTTGGCTATTCCCTTTAATGAGCGTGAGATCTCTGAAACTTCTTGCTGTCGATTTTCACTTCTTCTTGCAGAATTCATCAACTGTAGATAGTCAACTACAACAAGTCCTTTTCCTGGCTTTTGCTTGGCGAAGAATCTTCTGCATCGTGAACGCAGATCCATTGTGTTTAGAGTAGAGCTGTCATCAATATAAATAGGAGCTGCAGAAAGATTGTCAGCAGCTACTGAAAGGCTATTCCACTGTTCATTTTGAATGCTTTTTGATTCGAATAAGTGACGTAAATTAACTCTTGATTCAGAAGAAAGCATACGCTGAGCTATCTGTTCACCTGACATTTCGAGACTAAAAATAAGAGCGGGGATATTTTCTTGTAACGCTACGTACTGAGCTACGTTTATAGCCCACGCTGTTTTTCCCATTGAAGGTCTTGCAGCTAGTATATACAAACTACCTGCCTGAAATCCGCCTGACATTTTGTCAAAGTCCTTGAAGCCAGTAGGGACGCCTGTCATAGACAAACCGCTTGCAAGTCTTTTTTCTATGTCATCAAGGGCTAATTTAACAACTTCTTTCGAGTTTCGAATAGTAGTTGTTTTGCCGCCGCTTCGAGCTACCTGGAAAACTTGCTGCTCTGCTATTTCAAGAATTTCATCAACGTCTTTATCCTCTGAAAAGCCAAGCCTCGTAATATCACTTCCGACTGTTATTAGCCCTCTATGTATTGACTTATCACGCACAATGCCAACGTGATAGTCAACATTGGCTGTTGTCGTAACGGCGTCGAGCAAGGCCGCAATAAAAGGAAGCCCTCCGGTTTTTTCTTCAAGATTATGTTTTGTAAGTTCATCTTTGAATGAAAGTGAATCGACAGGAATCCCCTTTTCGTACATATCGCTCATTAACTCAAACGCAGCACGATGTCTAGGATCATAAAAGTCTTCAGATCGTAATCCCTCTACGACAGACGTTAACGCATCCTTTTCAAGAAGACATGCTCCAAGAACAGAACGTTCAGCCTCTAAATTAAATGGTGGGACTCTGCCCGATCCTTGGGTCATGCTCAAACTACTCTGTCTCCACTTTTAATGTCATGTCAGCTTCTACACCAACGTAAAGTCTCACCTTGAATGGATAGGATCCTATTTGTTTAACAACATCGTCTAACTTAATATCCTTTTTATCTACTGAAACACCATATACTGAGTTAATTTTCTCTGCTATCTGTGTAGAGGTAACACTTCCGAAGAGTTTTTCTCCATCTCCTGTGCTTCCTTTTATAGATACCACCTTGCCTGCTATTTTTTTCTTAATATCTTCTGCAAGGTTAAGTTTTTTATCGTCCTTCTCTTGCTGGATCTTCTTTAGTTCTTGATTTTGACGTATTTTCCCAGGCGTAGCTTCTTCAGCCAATCCTCGAGCAATCAAGAAATTACGTCCGTATCCAGTTGAGACCTCAAGTATTTCTCCTTTAAGTCCAACTTTACTTACGTCTTGTTTTAATATGACTTTCATTTTAATTTCCTCCTTATAAGCTTGCGCAAATCATAACAGATATCAAAGATTCCAACTATATATAAAATATAAGAGATCGGCGAAAAAATTATACCAAAAATCACAAATGTTGATTTAAAGAAACGATGTACTTTGCGCAAGGTCATAAAGTACCAAGCTAAAGAAAGACCTTGAATAATAAAAATTGCTCTCAATACTTCTAAAAGATTAGCAGAAATAACTACAAGTTGTCTTTTATCTGGAAATGCTCTGCTAGCTAAATCTACTGCGAGGGAAACGAGAAGTGCCAAAAAAATATTTTGAGGACAACGCCATTCGCCAAAAGGAGGCATTTTTACTATAGGCTCATATTTTAAGCGTTTAACTATATGTGATGCAAGACAGTATGAAAGTAAACTATCCATAGCAGCAAAAAGTATCAGCATAGATGGCATAAGCAATGACAACCTATCTGTCAAAATTTTAGCATAATCTTTTAGAGATAGCGAAGGGGCAGAAATTCCTGCTTTTGAAAAAATATTTGCAGCGGTAGAAATCATTTTGTTCGTTACTTCTGGATCTATCATAAATGGATTTGAGCCAGTAAGCTGACTAAATACAGTTATAAGGATAATTTTAGAAAATACAGAAGCTGCAATAGAAAATAACATGTAGTCAAATCCGTTTTTGGCTCTCAAAGATATAGTGCCAAAAGCAACCCCAAGGGCACAAAATGTAATTATATATATTATTGAGGTAAATGGGTCTGAAAGTAAATATATGCAACTCACACCTATTAAAACGCCAATTGCTGTCATTTTCGGGCCAAGTCTACGAGTTATCAGCATGAATGGAACAGGTGCAATCAACATGAAGAGGGTTGCTGTTAAAGCAAACCCTGTGATTAGAATAAACATTAGAACACTCATAAGAACCCAGAATATTAATTCAAATATTTTTTTATTGTTCATGTGTAGCCCTCCACATATTTGTCTGAAAAAAAGAGAGAGCCAAAAGGCCCTCTCAATATTATAACAGTTATATTAAAAATATTAATCTTGTGAGAACGGAAGAAGTGCTATCAATCTTGCGCGCTTAATTGCCCTTGTAATCTGGCGCTGATGTTTTGCACAGGCTCCTGTTACACGACGCGGAACAATTTTGCCGCGTTCAGTTATATATTTCTTAAGCTTTTCAATTTCCTTATAATCTACATGTCCGATTTTATCAACGCAGAAATTACAAACCTTTGGTCTGCGCTTTCGGCGTTTACGGTTGAACGAATTTTCCATTTAAGACTCCACCTCTTCCTAGAATGGTATCTCTACGTCTCCAGGCCCTTCAGAATCATCTATTTCCGAGACATCAAGAGGAAATTCCTCTTCAAATCCTTCTTCATCACGCAAACTTCCCATATCGCCGCTTGACATTGCATCAGAGTTTTGATTGCTTTGTCCGCGTTGCGAGTTTGTTTCTGGAGAGCGTGCTGAATAGTCAGATGGTCCATCTTCATTTCTTTGGCTAGAACCTAGGAGAACTACACTTTCGGCTACGACTTCCGTCACCCAACGATGCTGTCCGGTTTTAACATCATCGAAATCGCGTACGCTGATACGACCTTCGACGAGAACAGGACGGCCTTTTTTAAGATATTTCTCGCAAATATCGGCAGTAAAACCCCAAGCAACGACAGAAATAAAATCTGTTTGACTCTGTTGTTCGCCTGTTGCCTTATTCTTCCATTGACGACCAACTGCGACTGTTATGCGAGCAAGTTTCTGTTTGTTGGGCGTAAACCTTACATCGGGATCTCTAGCGAGGTTGCCCATAATGACAACCCGATTATATCCACGTGCCATAATGTCTACTTATCCTCCAAATTAACAACCATATGTCGTATAATCTGACTTCTTAAACTAAGAATACGTTCCATTTCCTTTACCTGCGCGGGGTCGAGCTTAAACGTGTACAGAATATAAAAACCCTCAACCTGTTTCTCAATAGGATAGGCAAAACGTTTCTTGCCCCAAAGATCTACCTTTTCTATCTCTGCTCCTAAACCGCGCACGATCTCGGCAACTTCCTCTGATACTGTTTTATGATCCTCAATATCCGCCTGTAGAATAACTATCATTTCATAAGATCGCACGTACTTCACACCTCCTCCCTTTGGACTCTGGTCTCTTCTTAAAAAGAGACAGGGATATACAGCCAGTTATTTTAACACTGACCAGTTATCTTTGCAAGTTTTTGTCTTTTGAGACAATTTCTATTTTATATATCTGCTCTCCAGATTGTACAAGATTAAATTGTTCTCGTGCTAATCTAGCAATTCCCTCAGGAGAAGTATAATAATCTATTTTTTGCTGAAGTTGTTGGGTTTTGCGCTTTTCCACAACAAGTTCTTCCATCTTGCTATCCAAGGCCCTTGAAAGTTTATCAACTCTTTTCATTTCTCGCAAGAATGAAACAAGTATAACAACCAATAAAAACGTTATTATAGCAGAAAAAATAACCCATCGGAGTCTAGGGGGCTTCATGATAAAATTACACCTTTAACTCTTTAAACAAGTTATTTTACATTCTTTCAGGAGCAGAAACTCCTAGAATGCCCAAAACGTTTTTCAGCGCAATGCGTGTCGCTTCGATAAGAAGCAAACGAGATTTCATTACAGACTCCTCTACACCAATAACTCTTTGTGCATTATAGAAAGCATGAAACGCTTCGGCTAAATCCGTCGCGTAATAAGCTATACGGTGAGGAGCGAGTTCTTCCGCTGATTTGGCGATTTCTTCAGGAAGTCTTGATATTTCAGTAGCGAGCGTTATCTCTAATGGATTGATTAAAGTTGATACATTAAAATCGGCGATTAAAGGCACGGCTATATTTCTTTCAGTAAGCTCTCTATAAATACTACAAATGCGTGCATAAGCATATTGAACATAGAAAACAGGATTCTCTGATGTTGCTTTCTTAGCGAGTTCAAGATCGAAATCTAAAGTGCTGTCACAGCGTCGCATAACAAAGAAAAATCTAGTAGCGTCTACTCCAACTTCATCTATTATTTCACGTAGTGAAATAATAGTTCCTGCTCGCTTTGACATTTGGACAGCCTGGCCTCCACGTAATAGATTGACCATCTGTATCAAAAGAACTTCAAGTTCTGTATCTTTATGCCCAAGCGCTTTATTTACAGACTTGACACGCGGGACATATCCGTGATGATCAGCACCCCAAACGTATATAAGCTTCTCAAATTTACGGTCATATTTATTTTTGAGATAAGCTACATCAGAAGTGAAATATGTAGGCATTCCATTCTGACGTATAAGTACTCTATCCTTGTCATCACCAAATAATGTCGACCTAAACCACAATGCCCCATCTTGTTCATAAGCGTAATCCCTAGCTTTGAGTGCGTCCATTGCAGGCTCAATAAGATTCTTATCATAAAGAGACTTTTCAGAAAACCATAGATCAAACTTTACTCCAAAATCTTCAAGGTCCTTTTTTATCATTCCAAGAACTATTTCGCAGGTTTCTTCTATAAAAAATTTTAGAGATTCATCTAAAGGCTTGTTGGCTAGGGAGTCTTCGTATTTCTCGACAAATGTTTTCGCAATATCAGTCATATATTCTCCCTGATAACCATCCTCAGGCATACAAACTTCATCACCACGTCCAATTGCTTCAAAATAACGTGCTTGCGCAGATTTTCCAAGCAACTCCATCTGAAGTCCAGAATCGTTGGTGTAGTACTCACGCTCTACGTTCCATCCTGCAAAGTCAAGAATTGAGGCAGTTATATCACCAACTGCAGCACCTCGGCCATGCCCCATATGCAAAGGCCCGGTTGGGTTTGCACTGACAAATTCAACTTGGACCCTGCGTCCGTTGCCATCATTTACACGACCATAGTCCTTGCCTTTTTCTATAGCACTCTTAACGGTACTTGTTATCCAATCCGAAGTAAGTGTAAAATTCATAAAACCAGGTCCGGCTACTTCGGCCTTTTCTATTATTTTATCTTTAGGAAGTGCTTCTATTATCTCAGTTGCAAGTTTTTTTGGATTAACAGTAAAAGATTTTGCCAGCTGCATGGCAATATTTGTTGCCCAATCACCATGCCCAGCCTGTCTGGGGCGCTCAATTCGAACAACAAAATCATCGGGGACCTTATATTTATGTTTATTTGCAATTTGTTGAACTGCTTTTTCCAATAACTCTTTTAATTCTTGCATCGTATTTTGCAAAACTTTACACTCCCTCAAATATTAAAAACTTACTTTCCCTTTCTGAATGGGATATCCAGCATAGGCCACCTCAAACATGCATTTAGTTCTTCTTTCAAGATAGCTGCTAAAGCGGGATCAACGGTTGTTGTCTTTACTACCCATTTGCTGTCAGCAAGAAGCTGCGCTTTTTTTGGCCAATGAGTAATTGATTCATTAAGCACAGCCTTAGTTTTTTCCCCTATTTTTTTCACGGGAGGCTGCTGAACAATATGGTACCCTTTTGGCATATCCATACGAACCTTTTGCTCCATAATAAACGGAAAACGGAATGTATATTCTGTGTTTTCACTAATCATTTCTCCGACTACAACTGGAATTCCTCCTGGAAGACGGAGCAGAAGGTTATTTGAGTGCAAAATGCCTGCGGGACATTTTACTTTAAACTTGAGAGTGTAGCCCGTTTTTGTTGGGGATACCTCTATAGGAGTCAATTGCATACCCGGTATCGCAAAGTTTATTCTGTTGGACAAAAATTCAGATAGATCATTTTTATCCGGGATGTTGCCGGAAGAAAACAAACCTGTCCAACCGCCCGTAGCAGTAAAGTTAAGAGTTCCTTCTGCAATTCCAAAGTCGTCCATTTTAAGCATCCAAACTAACTCAAGTCTGTGGTCAGAAGGACTCCCAGAAGAGATAACCTTCT
Organism: Synergistaceae bacterium; assembly: GCA_012728165.1. Lineage (GTDB taxonomy): Bacteria > Synergistota > Synergistia > Synergistales > Synergistaceae > JAAYFL01. The sequence continues at coordinate 24,252 of JAAYFQ010000091.1, forward strand.
TTGCATGTGCTTTGTCATTATCGGTATATATTATTGAACCTGCTACTGTCGGTGCAATTACACCAAAATCAGAAGCTTGTCCTGCCTGATAAGGTTCTTTCTTGCCTTTTGCTGTTGTAATATTTAGAACAGGCGCTGTCCACGTTGTTAAAGATGCGGGACTGTCTTTATCAAGCTCTGTCTCTGCTTGCCACCAGACTTTAGACTCCCAGCCGAGTTTCTCCAACCACTTATTAAGTACCAACGTCTGTTCCCATGGTGTCCATGGACCCTTGTGAGGAATCTGATCTGCAGGTCGCACCCAATTTTTAGGGTAATTTGTAAGAGTAAGTGTTGGATTCTGCATCCATTCCATTAAAGTTGCTCCTGCTTTTTCTTTATCAGAAGCTACAGATATAGGGAAAGGAAGCGTAGGGACCGATTGTGCAAGCTGCTTCATTTCTTTTAAACTTTGATCTATTCCTTTTCTGGAACTAAACGTCAGGAAAGGTCTTTTATAAACAACGAACCCCTTACCAGCCCATGAAGCTTGGTTCATTACTTGCCAGTTATATGTCTGAGTTCCTTTGCTTTTTGCAATTCTGGGATCTTTTACGTCTCTTGCAAACCAGTATAGTTCACGCCCTTCAGGCATTTCTACAGATACTTTCTGTTCCCAAATCGGAATAATACCAGCCATATCAATTGTATTGTCTACACCATAGCGTTTTCCTTGAGTCTCTCTGATATTTAAAACAACGGCTCTACCAACAGCTTCTTTAGGGGTTTGTATGACTTTCCCTTTTGCTCCTCCGATGAGATTTTCATCGGAGACATTAAGTGAACCTTCTTTAAGACCTGTCATCGGGTTATACCATGAAGCTTCGATAACTTCGAGAGTCCCATCTGAAGGAACAGGTAACTTTATTATTTTCAATGAATTTGGAACAGTTTCTCCTATCATGACGATAGTCTGACTATTTTTTTCCATACTGCCATCATTAAGCATCTTAAATTCATGATTTTTCAGCCAAATTAGAGCATTAGATCCAATAAATCCGTCAATGGACGGCGCTTCTTTATTTAGTCGTCTGACTTCAGATGCAGCATCCCATGCAAAAGCAACAGACGTACTAAGTAATAATGCACACAAAATAAAACAAAGAAACGAATATCTTTTTATCGTCTTATTCAAAGCAAGTGAGCCCTCCTTTTAGTTTCCTTTTCCACAGCACTGTTTATACTTCTTACCACTTCCACATGGGCAGGGATCATTCCGTCCGACCTTATTTTCTTTTACAATTGTCTGTGTCCTCTGTGCTGTAGCCATGGCTCCTGGGTTTTCTGTGTCAGAGTTATAGCTTGTAGCACATGCAATATCAAGCATATCACGGCTTTCAACCCAGTTTTTCTTATTTTCGTTTCTTTCTGTAACAACGGAAACTCTGAGAGCATACTCAGTAACACCCTCACGTATTTGCACCAATGTATTTTGGAAAAGGTTAAATGATTCAAACTGATATTCTAACAAAGGATCTTTTTGTCCTATCGCTCGCAATCCTATGCCACGTCGGAGTTCATCCATAGCAAGAAGATGTTCTTTCCAGTTTGTATCAATAACCTCTAAAAATATGTATCTGAAAATATTTTGGGCAACTTCTGGGCCGAGTTCCTTAACTTTTAAATTAAAACGATCGACGATCTCGCCAAGTAAGCGTGGAGTTGCCTCATTAAGCTCTAACTCTGTCTCTACTTTTTCTATATGTTTCGAGATGCCGGGCCAATAAAGGGCATTTAATCTTACACAAACAGCCTGCAAATCAGATTCCTCATTATCTTTATTCGCGAATATTTTTTCAAGTTGCGCTCTTGCTGTATCCTCAAAAATTTCCTGTGTTCTGGTAATGATATCAGTGTCATCAAGAATCTCACTACGCTCAATATATATTGCCTCACGCTGTTGGTTCATTACGTTGTCATAAGCAAGAAGCTGCTTTCGTATATTAAAATGCATATCTTCTACTTTTTTCTGTGCATTTTCTATTGCTTTTGATAGAAGTGAATGTTCAATACACTCTCCTTCTTTCATACCAAGTTTTTCCATAATGCCCTGAATACGGTCTCCGCCAAAGAGACGAATAATGTCGTCTTCAAGTGATATATAGAAACGACTCTCACCTGGGTCTCCCTGGCGTCCAGAACGTCCACGAAGCTGATTATCTATACGGCGTGACTCATGGCGTTCTGTTCCTATTATGCGCAGCCCACCAGCCTTCAAAACTTCTTTGTGTTCTTTAGCACAAAGAATACGGAATTTTTCTAAGACGTTTTTGTAGTTTTCCGAGTCCGTTTTAGAATCTGTTCCTAGTTTTGTTAGTTCTTCTTTTGCTAAAAACTCAGGATTACCTCCAAGTACTATATCAGTTCCTCTTCCTGCCATATTGGTAGCAACGGTAACAGCTCCGAAACGTCCAGCCTGAGCAACAATAGTTGCTTCTTTATCGTGGACCTTGGCATTCAAAACATTATGTTTAATTCTACGCGCATTCAGAAGTTTGCTAATTTGCTCGGAGTGCTCTATAGAGGTAGTTCCTACAAGTACAGGTTGCCCCTTTGCATTACATTCAGCGACTTCATCTGCTGCTGCATTATATTTTTCTAGAATTGTTCTGTATATCGAATCAGGATTATCAACACGTATCATAGGCTTGTGTGTCGGAACGACAATGACTTGTAGTCCATAGATTTCTTTAAATTCTTCTGCTTCGGTAAGGGCGGTTCCAGTCATACCCGCAAGTTTTTTATACATGCGGAAATAGTTCTGAAGAGTAATCGTAGCAAGAGTCTGACTTTCACAACCAACAGTAACTCGCTCTTTCGCTTCAATTGCTTGGTGAAGCCCATCCGAGTAGCGACGTCCAAACATGAGCCTACCGGTGAACTCATCAACGATGATGATTTCTTTGTCCTTTACCACATAGTGAACATCTCTTTGAAAAAGATGATGAGCCTTTAGTGCCTGAACTATTTTGTGAGTAAGAGCTGAATTTGTAAAATCTGTGAACAGATTCGGCAGATTCATAATACGTTCGGCCTTTGCAATTCCTGACTCTGTAAGAGCTACATTCTGCTCTTTTTCCTCTACCTCAAAATCCGTATCTTTAACAAGCTCTCTGGCAACACCGTCAGCTCGTTTATATGCTTCTGTATCATCATCTGAAGGACCAGAAATTATGAGAGGTGTTCTTGCTTCATCTATTAATATTGAGTCAACCTCATCAACAATACAAAATTCGTGACCACGCTGAACTTGTTGGTCTTTCTGTACTGCCATGTTGTCACGTAAATAATCAAACCCGAACTCGCTGTTCGTTCCATACGTTATATCTTTACGGTAAGCTTCGAAACGCTCTTCGTTTGTTACAAATGGGGAAATAACTCCTATTGTGAGTCCCATTCCGTTATAGACCGGGGCCATCCATTCGGCGTCACGTTTCGCTAGATAATCGTTAACTGTAATCAGATGAACACCCTTACCAGATATGGCATTTAGAGCTACTGCCAATGTTGCGACAAGTGTTTTTCCTTCGCCAGTTTTCATTTCGGCTATATTGCCGTCATTTAAAACCATAGCTCCGATAAGCTGTTCTTTGAAATGGCGCATTCCCAAAGTTCTCATTGAAACTTCGCGAACTCTGGCGAAAACTTCGGGGAGAATGTCATCCAATGTTTCACCATTTTCTAGACGTTTTCGGAAAATATTTGCAGACTGAGCTAATTCTTCATCAGTAAGTTTTCTTACCTCTTCTTCGTACGAATCTACTATTTCTGCAATTTGTTCATATTTAGCTATAGCTCTGTCATTAGGGTCATACCCTAACGCTTTTATAAGTCCACTAAAAATTCCCACTAACTATTCCACCCTTCAAAACAAAACACCTTGTACAAATAGATCTGATTAAGTATTTGGTGATTATATCCTCTACTGTATACAGCCGTCAAAGCAAAAGAGCCTATACTACAAGTCGGCCATCATAAGTGCGAAAACCTTGGTTTCGTTTAGAATATGTTCTATTTTTGCATACTCATTAGGCATATGAGCAACGGAATCTTCTTGATTCCACACTACCGCAGGTATGCCCTCTTTGCGAAAATATGCGGCACAAGTTCCGCCTCCTATACCACCAATTATTGGAGCTTTGGGAATTACCTGTAGTAAGGCATTCCGCAACAAATCTACAACAGGAGCGTTTATAGATGTCGGAGCAGGCGCTTGTTCTTTTTGAATAAATTTGTACGAAATACTAACTTTGAGTTTGTCACAAAAAGATTTTATTTCAGCATTAATAACTTTGATAACAGCCTCAAGAGGCGCTGTCGGTAAAACTCTACAATCAAAGCAAAAACGTTCATGTCCTGGAACGGTATTTATATTTGGAACATTTGCGTCGCGACGAGTTGGCTCAAAAGTCGAAAAAGGTGGTTGGAATAAATTATCGACTTCAGGAAAAGCATTGTGAAGAGCTTTATCTAGTGCAACTGAAAACTCGTTCGCAGCACGACAAGCATTTTTACCAAGATTAGGCATACTTGCGTGCACCTGTTTACCGCAAATATCAAACTCTATCCAGCAAATACTTTTTTCTGCGATTTGAATAAAATTACCGTCACTGCTACCAGCATCCGGAACTACTACAAGATCTTCTTGATCAAAGATTCCTTGTTTTATAAGATGGCAAATTCCATGCTCACTTCCTGCTTCTTCATTGGCAACCATACATAAACAAATTTCATATTCTGGCATTATCTTATTTTTTTGTAACGCAATAAGAGCATAAATAGAAGAGACAAGTTCTTGGCCGTTGTCGCTAGAACCCCTTCCATAGAGTTTGCCATCTTTGAGAACAGCTTTGAAGGGGTCCGTATTCCAAAGAGAGCGATTCCCTTCAGGGACTACATCTATATGAGAAACAATCCAAAGACGTTTTTTTGTCTTTCCTTCTTTTCTAATAATAATATTAGGGCGCACTCCGCACTCAGCAGAGGCATCTTCAGAATTATAAACTTCTATTTCATGAAACCCAAGTTCTTTAAGTTTTTTTAGAAGGAATTGTCCCTTTTGATACTCACCATCTCCGCCGTCTGAAGGATTAATTGCAGGTATAGATATAAGTTCAGAAAGCAACAAGATCATATCAAGTTCAAGTGATTCAATAGTTTTAAAAAGTTTATTTTTCATAGAAAAACCTCTCTATTTAACTTTATTCTAACTGCCAAAAACCCTACTTAACTAATAAAGTAAATCCATACTTTTTACAAGATAATCTGCTCCAGAAGCTACAGTAAGTCCCATCGCAATCCACATCACGATTATTGCTCCCGGAATATTGAAGATAAGAAAAACAATTCCGATTATCTGGCTTACAGTTTTAACCTTGCCCCATTTAGAAGCTGCAATAACAACCCCTTCAGAAGCTGCAATCAATCGAAGTCCTGTGACCATGAACTCACGTGCGATAATGATTACTACCATCCAAGCAGGGATACGATGTAATTCTACAAGCGCTACAAGAACAGCGATAATCATTATTTTGTCTGCTAATGGATCAATAAATTTACCTAAAGTCGTTACCTGCCCTTTTTTTCTTGCAATATATCCGTCTGCAGCATCTGTAGCAGAAGCAACTATAAAGATAAAACCTGCGATAAGATCGCCAATGTTAACCCCTTCTATAAATCCAAATTGAGTTCTCAGCGTGAGAAAGACCATTACGACTGGCACTAGAAAAACTCTTGACATACTTAGTATGTTTGGCAAGTTTAAAGCAGACATTTAATACTCTCCTCCATTGCTATAATTATGATATTTAAAATAAATTCAACCAAATATTATACTATATTGCGGCAGTTACTGTTAACAAAACGTTCAAGTAAAAACAGGTATTGACTATATTCGTTATAAAATCCGAAATAATATTGTTTTTATCAGATAATCTGAAATTTAAGGACACGATATCTATTAGGTCTATATGTTCAATCTTTATTTCCGCTTTAAGCATAACAGACGATAAGAATTAGCTCGAAGAACGCATTGAATTTTTGTTGCAACATTCATGAAACTCGTATGTCCTATTTTATTCCTGAACTTATTAAAAATAAATGCCATTCTGTGAGTAGAGTGACCTTTTTGTATTACACATTAAAAAATTATTAAGCTTAATTATTTAAATTTCACTATCGTAACTCCGTAGCCACCCTCGTGGGGTCCACCTAGATTGTGCTCTAAAACATATGGAATGCGTTTGCATAACGCTTGCACTTCTTTCCTCAATACTCCTTCTCCACGGCCATGTATAACTGTGACAGAATCATATCCTGCACGATAAGCGTGGTCGAGGTACTGTTCAACTACCGGAACAACCTCGTCTTTGGTCATATGTCTGACTATTATCGAGCTCGGAACATTAACTGGTCTCGAAACCTTTATCTGAAAATCAGGCAATTTGAGAGTCGCCTCTTCACTAGAAACGATTGTCAATTTTGTTAAAGGAACTTCTACCTCAAGCGCGCCCGCTTGCACGATGGCTTTTTTACCAGTCATTCGAACAACAGTTGCCATTCCTTTTGTGCCTATAATACGCACAATATCTCCGGTCTTTAGCCCTTCACCTGATGCAGCGACAGACCCTTGTGCAACTTTTTTCTCGTTTCTAGCTTCCACAGATTTTTGTATTTTGCTAAAATGGCTTCTCTTTTTCTCCAGTTCACGTCTGGCAGCTGGCTCTGCTTCAGCATTCTCAAGATTTTTGATAAGAGCTCGCGCAGAATCTTCTGCATTACGAATAATACTGAGTGCCTTCTTATCAGCTTCTGCTATTAAATTGTCTCGCTTCTCAGCGATATCGTTGATTTTTGATTCATAACTTTCTTTCATCGATTCAAGTTTCGTTCGTAAACTTTCTACTTTTCTATTTTCATTTTCCAACATCTCGCGTTTTTTATGAAGCTCCCCTATCAAATCTTCAATAGAAACTTCATTGCTTCTTATGGCAGCTTCTGCTCGTTTTATTATGGCATCGGGCATTCCCAATTTCCCTGCTATTAAAAGTGCATTGCTGCGTCCCGGTATACCTATAAGTATTTTGTAGGTCGGAGAAAGTGTAGCTGTATTAAATTCAACACTGGCTGTTTCTATTGAGTGTGTTGTAAGAGCGAATTTTTTTATGGGGTTGTGATGTGTAGTCGCAAGTGTCATAGCTTTCTTCTCGCGAAGCCAATCAAGCAAAGCAATACCAAGAGCTGCACCTTCCTCGGGATCTGTCCCTGCTCCTAACTCATCAAGTATAACTACAGATTTCGAAGTTACGTTTTTTAAAATCTCAGTGATATGAGTTACATGAGCGCTGAACGTTGATAAGCTCTGTTCTATGCTTTGCTCGTCGCCGATGTCAGCAAAAAGTTCTGCGATATCTCCCAGAACAGAGCTGTCTTTTGCTGGAATAGGAAAGCCCATCCATCCCAATGTTATACAAACACCTGCGGTTTTTAATGCTACTGTTTTTCCTCCGGTGTTAGGACCTGTAATCACAAGAACTCTGAATTTTTTGCCACAATTTATATCAATCGGAACGGCTGTCTTGGAAAGTAAGGGGTGCTTTGCTCCTCTGAAATCAAACAAACTGTTTGAAGTCAGCTGAGGCAAGTGCCAATTATATAAACGCTTTTTTTCTGATAGTGCGAAAAACAAATCTATTGTTCCAAGCACATTTTCAGCGTCTAATATATGCCTAATCCTCTTTAGCACTTTTGTGGTTAATTCTCGTAGAATTCGTTGTTCCTCTTGCACTTCAACATTATGATTAGAGCTGTACTCGTTGTTAAGTTTCTGCAGAGAGTGTGGCTCCATATAGACACTATTGCCTGAACCTGACCTATCTACAACAATACCTGGAAATATACTTAGAGCGTCCTGGCGAACAAGAACTGAATGGCGACCATTTCTAATGGTGAGTACACGTTCTTGAAGCATTGATAATATTGACGGGTCGTTTAGAATAAAATTCCCTTTTTTGCGTATAGCGTCACGCAAAGAACGAATAGTATCACGAACTTTTCTAAGCTTTTCTGAAGCACTATCATATATACGCCCATCAGCATCAAGGACATCAAGGGCTGCTACTTCTTCTGTGAAATCACGAAGGGTGCGGATGAAATGAGAGAAGGCAGGATACTCTGACAATTCGTTGGAAAGACATTCTTTTAAACGTAAAACAAGAGAGAGCAATATTTTTATTTTTAGAAGTTCAGGACCTGTAAGAAATCCTGTTTCCGAAGCCTCTTCTAGAAGAGGCGCTACGGGAGCAACATCATTGTGCCATGGAAGTTCTCCGTTTTTTTCACGGTAGCTCTCAACAGCAAGAAAAAGATTCTGCCTAGTGCGAAGATCTTCTAAGCTCTTCGCAGTTTGAATGTCACGCGCAACGTGCAACCCCAGTTCACTACGACAGTGTTTTGAAATAAGAGAGACAATTTTCTCTATCTCTAAACTTTTCAGAGCACTAGTTTCTACATACATTGCAAGTTACATCCAATATTATTTTTTTTCAAAACAGAACTAATTTTCCTCATTTTTTTTTGGGAGATCCTACACCAGTTCGATAAGGACGGACTATCTGCTCAAGCGTGCCATCTGGCAAGTTTGACGCTTGTGGGAAAAAATTGTAATCAATAAGTATCTGCCGTACTGAAGGCCAATGTCTACCAGAATAACGAAGCACATCACTGGAAGTCATCCAAGTAGGTTTTGTGATTGGGGATAATAGAAATCCGAATATTAGAACAATATATACGACTATTACACTTTTTAGAAGGCCCGAAAAAACTCCAAGCAACTTATCCATACCACCCATATTGACTACGGAAATAACACTTTTTAATGTTTTTCTAAGCAGGGCAGCTAAAAGTGTTATTACAAACCAGACTAGAAGTATCGAGACAAATTGAGCCAAATAAATGTTAATCCCGGTAGATCGTTCTAGCATGTTGCCAATAGTTCCTGAGAACTTAAAAGACACATAAATTGAAACGAGAAACCCAACCAAAGTCAGGATTTCTCCTACAAAACCTCGAAAACATCCCTTTATAACAAAATAACAGGCAAGAATGAGAAAAAATATATCTAACATGTGCCATTCGGCAAACATTAGTCGTCCTCTTTCTCTAATGTATTTACAAGTTTTTCCAGCTTCAAAGCGATATTTGCTGTTTCATTAGAAATTGCCATCAGGCCAAGAAAAAGACGCTCCTCCTGACTAAGATGAGGAGGGAAAGAGGAAACCACATCCTGAACAGTGCGTACAACACGAGAAAAATGTTCTTCTTTGAGAGGCGTGCTTAGTGTATACCTCTGCCGGCCGACGACAAAAGAATATTTACCGTCATCCAGTTTTTTGATATCAGACATATCTTCCATAGTCACTGTCTCCTCTCAATATCGCCGATTACTAAAAACCCGTATGATGTTCCTCGTTTTCTTTTTTCTCTTCCGCAACCATTGACTGCACACGACCAAGCAACCCTTGAAGCCTGTTCGTTATCTCTGTCTTTTCACCTTCAGAATCTTCAGACTCTTTGTTTACGCTTTCCTGAAGTTGAAGGATTTCAAGATCTCTGTCGTCTATTAAATTCTTGAGCTCCTTATTTTCACGCAAAAGATGCTCATTTTCTGTTTTTAATTCCTTTATAAGAGAGTCAAGTTTGTCTATTACGTTTTCAATATATTCAATCTGTTGTATCATTTCTACCCCTCCACACAAAGTATATAGCAGTAGTTAATATATTAACTACTATAGCCCTCGGATATCTCCGCCCAATCTTTTGTTAAGTTTTTTCGCTATTTGTTTTGTGACTAGGTCAATTTTATCCGATGTCAAAGTCCCTTCATCTGAACCTATCCATGTACGGAAAGTAACGGATTTTTTGTTTTCGCCTATTTGAGATCCGCGATATTCGTCAATGAAGCGAACATCTTTTACAGATCCGGTCTTGAAAGCTACTTCGTATATGTCAGACCATTTAACACTTTCATCAAATGTGATTGAAAGGTCAAAGTTTACACGCGGATATTCAGGCAGGTGAGTAAAAACATTGTTACGTGAGGCTAAGGGTTTTAATTTCTCAACGTCAAGTTCAAAAATAACCGTTACACTACGCCTTATTCCTGCATCGCGTGTTACCTTTGGAGATACAAGTCCGATTTCTCCAACAAGCTCGTCATTCAAAAGAATATTTATCCAAAGCTTATCTTCCGCCCACATAGGTTTTTGAATCTGAGCAAAGGAAAGTTTTTCCATCTGTGTTCCTGTGTGCATATGTTCAACTACACCTTTAGCCTCACGAAAAAGAACTCTTGCATCATTCCCGACAAAGGCAGCTCCTAGATGACGTGCCATATTCGGCAACATCTCCAGAGTCTCATTTATAGAGTGGTAATTGTTATTTTTGAATATCTGAGTTAATTCAAAAATACGGAAACTTTCATAATAACGTAGGTTTGTAAATACAGACTTTAGTAGTCCTGGAACAAGCGTTGAACGCAAATGGCTCTCGTTTGGTGCTGGAGGCATGCTAAGCTCAAGCATTTCGGACATATCAGCACCTGATGCTAAAATATACTCATCTTCTATCCATGGATACGTGAATATTTCTTGCATTCCGCAACGAAATGCTAAATATTCACGTAGTGCTCGCTCCATGCACGCCCCTCGTTGATTGATAGCTTTCTCAAGCACAACAGTAGGAGGTACATATTCAAAATTCTCATAACCCATAAGGCGTGCTATCTCTTCAAGAATATCATCAGGTATGGAAATATCACCTGTTGATCTCCATGACGGCACTTTTACTAACATATCATCGCCGTTGAATGAAACTTCGAAACCAAGTGACTTTAAATATTTATCTATTTGTTGCTCTGAAAGTTCCTTGCCTAGCCTTTTGCGCAGGAATGTAAGGCTAACTCTGATCTTAGCTTCTTCAAGTGGCATAGGATAGTTATCAACATACCCGCTAATCTCAGCTTCAGGAAATTCGCGATTAAGCATACTCACAATTACAGCTAAAGCGTCATCAACTCGCTGTGGGTCGATGCCCTTTTCAAAACGAGAAGAAGCTTCCGTTCTTAGATCAAATCGCTGAGCAGTTCTTCGAATGCTTAGTGCATCAAAATTAGCTACTTCAACTATCAGTTCTGTTGTCTCACTTAGAATAGAATCAAGTTTTCCACCCATAACTCCCGCAAGAGCAACAGCTGCCTTTTCATCTGCTATAACAAGGTCTTCTGTCGTTAGAGTGAGTATGTCGCCATCAAGCAACTCAAGTTTTTCACCTGCAAAAGCTCTTCTGACATGGATGCTGCCCTTTATATGATTTCTGTCGAATCCATGTGTAGGCTGACCTGTAGCAAGCATTACATAGTTTGTTATATCTACAGGAAGACTGATAGGTCTGACTCCTACGCGCCAAAGAAGACTCTGAATTGCAAACGGAGACGGGACGTTCTTTATGTTTTTTACCACGAGCCCTGCATAACGAGCACAGCATTCTTTTGAGTCAATCACTATTGAAAGACCATCTGTTGTCTTTGGCAATTCAACTTTGTCAAAAGGTTTCAGCTGACAGCCGTAGATTGCTGCAAGTTCTCTTGCCATACCATAATGTCCCCAAAGGTCAGGGCGATTTGTCAATGATTTATTGTCAATGTCGATAATTATATCGTCTAGATCCAAAGCCTCAGCAACAGGAGTTCCAGGTTTAATATCAAAGTTTGTAATGTCCATAATTTCAGCAGGCTGAGTTGTAGGGAACAAATCTTCTAAACCTATTTCATTCGAAGAACAAATCATTCCATAACTCATTACACCGCGAAGTTTAGACGGTTTTATCTCAACAGGGTCCCCCTCCCCGTGCCAACTAACCATTGCACCAGGAACGGCAACAACTGTAAGTTGATTTGGGGCTAGATTCACACCACCGCAAACTATCGTGCTTGGTTCTGTATCGCCAACGTCAACTTTACAAACACGAAGTTTATCTGCGTCTGGATGTGACTCTACTGTCAATATGCGACCTACAACAAATCCGTTCAAATTCTTTTTAATACTAACAGTGTCTTCCACTTCAACGGTACACATAGTAAGATCATATGACAACTTCGTCATAGTAAGGTCTTTCGGAAGATTCACATATTTTTTTATCCAGTTTAATGAAAGTTTCATTATATCTATCTCCTATTTGAACTGATTAAGAAAACGGAGGTCAGCACTGTGAAAAAGCCTCACATCATCAACACCGTAACGCATCATCACAAGGCGGTCAAGACCAATATTAATATAGAATCCAGACCAAACTGAAGGGTCAAGTCCTGCGGCTTTAAGAACATTGGGATGAGGTGTTCCACCCGGCATAACTTCTATCCAACCAACATGTTTGCAAACCTTACAGCCTGCTCCATCACATACAAGACAAAGCATGTCTATTTCGAAACCAGGCTCAACAAACGGGAAATAACCAACTCTCATACGTACTTTCACATCACGTCCAAAAACTTTATCAAGAATAGTCTTTACAAGAATCTTTCCTGATGCAAAAGAAAAATCTTTATCAACTATTAAGGCTTCATACTGGAAAAAGGCTCTTTCGTGACGAGCATCTGTAGTTTCATTGCGATAGACACGTCCAGGATATACAAAACGTGCAGGAGCTCCATGTTGCTGAAGATAGCGCACACTGGCACCTGTTAGGTGAGGACGCATACAGAGACGTTTCGCTCCATGTCCTTCATCATGACCTTTTATCCAATACGTATCCATGCTCTCCCGTGCAGGGTGCTCTGGAGGAAAATTAAGATTATCAAAAGCAAAAAGCTCACTTGTTATCTCTGGCTCACTGAATACCTCAAAACCCAAAGAATTAAAGGCATCATTAAGATCATAGCAAATCTGTGTAATTGGATGTAATCCCCCTTGCTGTGGGACTATTCCAGGAAGAGTTATATCCACCTCTCCATCTACAGAAGAAAGAGAGTCGAGCAAATGTTCGTTATGCTGATCTATTGCGTCACTAAGTACTTGTTTGACCTCATTTGCCGCCTGTCCAAGGATTTTTCTAACTTCAGGAGAAGCCTGTCCGACACTTTTAAGTATTTCTGTAACCTTTCCTTTACGCCCAATCAAGTTAGCACGAACAAGTTGAAGTTCTTCAGGAAGAAACGTAGCGTTTATTTTTTCAATCCCTGCAGTTTTAATCTCTTTTAGTCTTGCAAACAGATCGTTTTTTTCAACTGTATTTTCTTTCGATTGCATATTGTCCTTCAGTTTATCAAGCACTTCGTATTCCTCCAATATCTATTCACCGTTAATGCAGCATTTCCGGTGGATCTGTTTCGTTAGTTATTATTTATTCCTCTGATTCTTTATCAATAATTTTATCCATATTTGTCTTATGTCCTAATACCCATAGTTTATCTTCAATATCAAAAGGCCTCGAAGGAGATGGCGCAAACTGCTCACCGTCATGTTCGAGAAGCACAACCACAACATTATAGCGCTGTAAAAAACGTAATTCAGCAATTGTTTTCCCTATCATATCTTTGGTTGGATTTATCTTGCCAAGAACAAAATCTCCGCCTTCTATTTTGGTAAAACTTGCATACCAAGGATAGACAAGATTTTCCGCCATATGCTGACCCATTTCTGATTCAGGCAAAATAATAGTATGTGCTCCTACTCTTTTTAAAACTTTAGCGTGGACAGCGTTGGCAGCTCGAGCAATAACAACAGGAACTCCAATTTCAACAAGTATAGAAGTACAGAGGATGCTTGCTTCTATTGCTTCACCTATTGCAACAATCGCAACATCAACTTCCTTGGCTCCTATTTTGATGAGAGAAGCTTCATCCTCAACATCAATCTGCGCGGCAACATCTATTTTCTCAGACATTTCCGTTATCGGAGCAAGCATATTATCAACACCAATGACTGTCTGTCCCAACTCCACTAGTTTTTCAGCAAGTGAAATTCCAAAACGTCCAAGTCCGACTATAAGAAATACTTTTTTATCGTTTGCCATGTCAGAACCTCCAAACTTTCTAATGTTTCAATTAGATATAACTCTAAAATCATTTTAGCCTATTGGAATATGTGTATCAGAATAAACTATTTCTGGGCCTTTATCCCGAGAGACAATCGACGCGAAAAACGACAGTATTCCAACTCTACCCCAAAACATAAGTAGTACAAGTATTATTTTACCAGCACTGGAGAAGTTTGGAGTAATTCCTGTGCTCAAACCTACTGTGCCCATAGCCGAAGCGGCTTCAAAAATCACATCAGCAAAAGGCATTTTTTCTATATAAGTAAGTAATATAGCTGCATTAAAAAAAGTTATTATATAGACCACCGTCAACGCAAGAGCGCGCCGAACTGTCGAATGAGGAATGGCTCTGTGCATAAATGTAGTTTCTCGTCTGCTATGAAGCTCATTCCATACTGATACAGCAAGAACTCCAATGGTTGTCGTTTTAATTCCGCCTCCTGTGGAAGACGGGGAGGCACCAATTATCATCAATGTAATCATAATAATACGCCCCAGAGTAGAAAAATGTGCTGGCGCAACGGTATCAAACCCAGCAGTTCTGCACGTTACACTTGCAAAAAGTGCATTCCATATTTTTGAAAGAAAAGGTAATTCTCTAAATGAGTGGTCCCAGTCAGAGATAATAATAAAAACTGCACCAAAAATTATGAGTGATATTGTAATAAAAATAACCATCTTAGAATAATGTGAAAGCTTTTTATTGTCTGCTATAGCTTGCCAGCATTCAGCGAAAACAGGAAAACCGATACCACCTAGAATAATGAGCAGCATAATAACACCTGGTACTATGAAAGATAAAGAAAAACCATTTAATCCATTCACAATGGGAGAAAATCCAGCATTGCAAAATGCACTTATAGAATGAAATATTGCATAGTAGATTGATGTAGAAGTTGTTTCTCCATGCAAAATAAAACCGAAAAAGAGAAAGGTCGCTCCAAGCAGTTCAAGAAATAGCGTGTAATGAATTACGATTTTAAAAAGTTTTACTGCACCATGAATTCCCTCAACACCAAGACCGCTAAGAAAAGACATTCGGCTCTTGACGCCTATACGTTTTCCTACCGCCATTGCCATAAGCATCATTCCGGTCATAAATCCTAATCCGCCAAGCTGAATCAAAATAAGTAAAATTATTTGTGAAAGTAGTCCTAAATCAGTGCCTATGTTTATCGTAGTTAATCCTGTGACACAAACGCCTGATGCGGCAAGAAAAATTGAATCCACAAGAGAAAGTGGAAGATTATAAATGTAATTATTACACAAATATAACAGAAGGGCTCCCGCCAGTATAACTAGCAGGAACCCCTGAACAAGTACTCTTTCAACCCTGTGAGAGGTTCGAAATAGCAAGATATTCCCTCAGTTAGAGGGCAGCCTTAGCCTTATCGACAAGTTGCGCGAAAGCGGACATGTCGTTAACTGCAAGGTCTGCAAGCATCTTGCGGTTAATTGTTATATTTGCCTTCTTTAGACCATTTATGAGAGCACTGTAAGCCATTCCATTGGCTCTTGCTGCTGCGTTTATACGAATAATCCAAAGTTTGCGAAAATCGCGTTTTTTACGCTTGCGGTCTATAAATGAGCTTGCTAAAGCGTGTAAATAAGCCTCACGGGCACGACGGCAAACATTCTTCTTACGCCCCCAGAAACCTTTTGTAACTGTATATAATTTTTTTAATTTATTGCGGCTTGCGCTAGATCCCCTTACTCGCATTTTATGTCACTCCTCAAAATATTCTATCTTTTTATCCCTAGGTTTAAGCGTAGGGC
Organism: Synergistaceae bacterium; assembly: GCA_012728165.1. Lineage (GTDB taxonomy): Bacteria > Synergistota > Synergistia > Synergistales > Synergistaceae > JAAYFL01. Next base: position 40,158 of record JAAYFQ010000091.1, read on the forward strand.
AATACTTTTGTAACGTGTGATGCTACGCAAAGTGGAAGTATTCCCTTTTTCCTAAGGGCGCGCCTGCGCTTGGAGTTTTTAGTTACAAGAAGGTGTCCTCGTCCAGACTTTTTATAGCTAACCTTACCTGTTCCTGTAATTTTAAAGCGTTTCTTTGTGCCTGAATGTGTTTTCATTTTAGGCATTGCTTGTTCCTCCTCTTCGATCCATACCCGAATACAGGGTACTGTTTAAAATTTTATGCTTTTGTTTCTGTTTCAGCCTTTGCTGTAGGTTTCGCATCAGATTCTGGTTTGGTTGTCGCTTTTGTCTCTTTTTTCACGTCAGCTTCAGCTTCAACTTTTGGCTTTGCTTTTATCTTTAATTCTTCTTTTGGTTTGTCAGAAGAAACAGCTTTCTTAACAATTACTTTTGGTGCTGGTTTGGGCTTACTGATCGGCTCCGTTGCAATAGGAGCAATCATAATTCTCATATATGATCCTTCCATACGCGGCTGTGATTCAACTTTGCCATATTCTTCAACTTCAGCAACAACCTTGTTGAGAACTTCACGTCCTCTATCTAAAAAGGCCATTTCTCTTCCGCGAAAGAAAATAGAGGATTTGACTCTATTGCCCTCTTTAAGGAATTTTATTATGGCTTTAACCTTGAAATCATAGTCATGTTTATCAATTTTGGGACGCATTTTTATTTCTTTTACAACATGACTCTTTTGTTTCTTACGTGCGTCTTTATCTTTTTTCTGCTGTTGAAAACGGTACTTGCCGTAATTCATTATGCGACACACTGGCGGAGTCGCCGTGGGAGCAACTTCAACCAAATCTAGTGAAGCCTCTTCGGCTAATGCTATTGCATCCACTGTTTTCATCACGCCTCGTTTTACATTCTCATGGTCAATGAGAAGCACCTCTGGTGATCTAATATCAGAATTAACGCGAAATTCATCTTCTTTCATGTTTGCTGCTATGGCGTTACACCTCCTGAAAATATTTTTGTTTCACATAGAAAATGGGACTCGATGCAAAAATGCACCAAGCCCCATAAAATTACTTCTGGGGGTCAACCTGACAACTAACTTTGTCGGCAGGCGAGAGGCGCATCCTCTACTTAAATACCCTTTGCTATATATTAACTTAGAAATATTAACATAAAACTCCTTAATAAGCAAATGTTTTTACAATCTCAATTTGCCAATCTCGAACACAACAATAAAATAATATTGATGTAGAAATAGAGATCAAGTTAGAGCTGTTACTTTAATTGTAGATATTATAATATATTAATTATTAGATTAAGTAATTCCTTAATTTTTTATTGGATTGAATTCGTTGTCAAAATGCTCCATTAGCTGGTCAAAAGTCATTGAGCCAATATCGCCTTTTGCTCTGTCTCGGACAGCAACTGTCATTTCATCAACTTCTTTCTGTCCTATGACGAGCATGTAAGGAACTTTCTGAAGCTGTGCGTCACGAATCTTTTTTCCGAGTTTTTCATCTCTGTCATCGACTTCAACGCGGACACCTTTTTTCTGAAGCTTCTTCTTTAGTTCTGTCGTATAGTCGCCAAATACTGCGCTGACTTGAAGAAGTTTAACCTGCACAGGTGCAATCCAGAAAGGGAATGCTCCAGCATAATGTTCGATAAGTATGCCCATGAACCTTTCAAGGCTACCAAGAACAGTTCTGTGAAGCATCACAGGACGATGTTCCGCACCATCGGCTCCAATATAAGTTATTTCAAATTTCTCCGGCAGCTGGAAATCAAGCTGAATTGTACCACACTGCCAAGTGCGACCAATACAATCCTCAAGATGAAAATCTATCTTCGGTCCGTAAAACGCTCCATCTCCAGGATTGAGTTTAAATGGTGTATTAGTCTCTTCGAGGGCTTCCTGTAGTTTTTGTTCAGCCAGATTCCAAAGTTCACAGTCCCCCATTGAATCAGTAGGTCTCGTTGAAAGCTCTATATGGTATTTAAATCCAAAGACATCTTTGTAGATGTAGCTACTAAGGTCCATAATCGCTTTTATTTCATCTTTTATTTGTTCTGGCATGCAATAAATGTGAGCATCATCCTGTGTAAAAGCACGGACACGCATAAGTCCGTGAAGTGCACCTGAACGCTCATGACGATGAACAAAACCAAGTTCTGCAACGCGCATTGGAAGTTCTCTATAACTATGGATGTCGTTGTTATATAACAATATTCCACCGGGACAATTCATCGGTTTGATTGCAAAAGGAGCCTCATCTATTGTGGTGAAATACATGTTGTCCTTATAATGATCCCAATGACCAGACTTAATCCAAAGCGATCTGTCAAGAATCATAGGTGTTTTTATTTCGACATAATCACGTTTTGTGTGCTCGACACGCCAAAACTCAATCAGCTTGTTCATAATAACCATGCCCTTTGGATGAAAAAACGGAAATCCTGGGCTTTCTTTATGAATACTAAAAAAATCTAGCTCTTTACCTATTTTTCTATGATCACGTGCCTTGGCTTCTTTAAGACGGTGAAGATAATCTTTTAATTCATCTTCACTGCCAAATGCAGTTCCATATATTCGTGTTAACATTTCGTTTTTTTCATCACCATGCCAATACGCTCCGGCAAGTGAAAGAAGTTTAAAAAACTTACAGAAACCTGTGTTTGGAACGTGTGGTCCGCGACAAAAGTCTACAAAGTTTCCCTCTTTATAAATAGAAAAAACTTCTCCATCTATTTTTTCAATCATGTCAACTTTGAGGTCTTCTTCGTTTTTTGTAAAAAATGCGATTGCTTCATCTTTTGAAAGTTCTTCACGTGTGAGTGGAATTTTCTCCTGTGCTATTTTTCTCATTTCTGCTTCTATTTTGGGTAGATCTTCATCTGAAATCGGGTTAGGAAATCTTATATCATAGTAAAATCCATCTTTAATAGAGGGACCTATACCGAATTTCGCTTCAGGATAGAGACGTAGTATTGCATGAGCCAATAAATGAGCTGTGGAGTGACGGAGGAAATCGAGCCCTTCTTCAGTGCTTGCATCTATTGGTACAAACTCGGTATCTTCTGTGAATACCTTGTCGCAATCTACTATTGTTCCGTCTACTTTTGCTCCTACGGCCTTTTTCAGACGCCATTTTTCTAACAACTGACGGACAGAAGCACTGTCTGCTTCGTAACTTTTACCTTCCGGTGTTGTAAAACGTGCCATGAAACTACCTCCTCAATTAGAATACAAAAACCGCCAACCTGAAATAAATCAGGAGGCGGCTATAACCACGGTTCCACTCCAATTCGGCTTGCAAAAAATGCAATCCCTCACTGCGCTATTTAGGGCGCTCCCTAATGCCTTATTCTTTCGACTTCGACATCTGCTCTGGGGTGGTTTTCAAAAAATTCATATCAGGAATCTTACAGTGCCGCCGCGCGGGATTCCCTCCCTGAGATACAAAATATTTTATACTTTTCCCCTTCATCACATTATATTGTTAAGATAAACTTAAAAATATATACTACTACGTTTAGCAATTGTCAAGTTTGGAAAGTGGCTCTTTAACTAGATTAAACTAGTTTACTCCTGTACTCCCAAATCCGCCAGAAGATCGTGTTGTTTCATCAAGTTCATCACTTTTTACAAGGTTAATTTGCGTGACAGTAGCAAATACCATTTGAGCAATTCTGTCTCCGATTTCAATTACAAAATCTTCTTTGCCTAAATTAGCAAGAATGACTCTTATTTCTCCTCGATAGTCGGAATCTATTGTTCCAGGCGTATTTAGGACAGTGACACCTTTTTTTAGTGCAAGACCACTTCGTGGACGTATCTGAGCTTCGCAACTCAATGGCATTTCCAAATACAGTCCTGTCCCCACACAACCTCTGTCTCCTGCTTTTATAACAAGGGATTCAGCTGCGCGTATATCCATGCCTGACGAACCTGGTGTAGCATATGCAGGAAGAGCAATGCCCTCCGCACTCTTTATCTTTACAGTTATTTTATCCACCTACAAGTACCTAGTTTCTTTTGTCTCTGTCAAAACGGCGTGCGGGGCGTCCTTCTTTGTTTCTATCAGATCCGAAATCCCTGCGGGGTCTGTCTGCGCTATCATGTCTAGGGCGTTCTTCATCCTTAGGAAGGAGTGCAAAGCGCTCTTCACGTTCCTTCTCAATCGCCACCTGATCAGTGAATGCAGAGTCTGTTGCTAATTCGTCAAGTTTATCGAGTATGCGTTTACGACTTAGGTTAACTCTTTTCATATCATCAATTTCTTTTACTGTGACAATGACTTTGTCTCCAACATTGAAAGCACTTTCAATTTTAGGAATGCGATGTGTACTTATTTCACTCACATGCATAAGCCCTTCTTTTCCTGGCAAAACTTCAACGAAAGCTCCAAATGTCATTAATCTAGTTACTGTCCCAACAAAGGTTTCCCCTGCCTGTACTTCGCGTACAATATCTTCAATGATTTTGATAGCTATTTGAGCTGATTCATTGTTGACTGCGGCAATTGATACACATCCAGTATCATTTACATCAATTTTAGCCCCTGATGCTAGAACAATTGAACGGATCATCGCTCCGCCTTTGCCTATAATGTCACGGATTTTTTCTGGATTGATTTGCATAGTCGTGATTTTTGGTGCAACTTCTGCCACATCAGAGCGGGGCGCTGATATTACTGCATCCATCGCATCTAGAAGTTGCATACGTGCTTTATTAGCCTGAGCTAGAGCTCTTGTAAGAATGTCTCTATTTATACCACCGGCTTTGTTATCCATCTGAAGAGAAGTAACTCCATCGCGTGTACCAGCAACTTTGAAGTCCATATCTCCATAGTGATCTTCTAGTCCTTGAATATCAGTAAGTATTTCAAATTTGCCATTTTCGGCAATGAGTCCCATGGCAATACCGGCAACTTGCTTTTTGAGAGGAACGCCTGCTGCCATCATAGACATACTTCCACTGCAAACACTTGCCATCGAGCTTGAACCGTTAGATTCAAGTATGTCAGATACCTGACGTACGACATAAGGGAACTCGGCTTCTGTTGGAAGAACTGGTGACAATGCTTTTTCAGCAAGAGCGCCGTGACCTATTTCGCGACGTCCAGGACCACGCATCGGTCTTACCTCTCCTACTGAATATGGAGGGAAGTTGTAGTGAAGGATAAATCTCTTCGAAGGTGCGTCAAGCTTAAGTCCATCAAGAACCTGATCGTCTGATCCGACAATACCCAATGTAGTTACACCGAGAGACTGTGTTTCTCCGCGAGTAAATAGTGCAGAGCCATGTGTCATAGGAAGAATATCAACTTCACATGTTATTTTGCGAAGTTCATCTGGAGCACGTCCATCTGCACGGCGTTTTTCATCGACAAGGAGCTTTCGGACACAGCTCTTAACTATTTCTTCCATTTTTGCAGCTATGTATTTTCCAGATCCTGGTATAGATTCTTCAAACTGTGTTTCTGTCTTTGCCTGAGCCGCTGATATAGCTGCTTGACGTGGCTGTTTCTCATTAATTTGAACAGCTTTATAAATATCGTTGTAAACTTCTTTCTGCATCCATTCATCTATTTCACAAATGACAGCAGGTGCTTGAAGCTGTACTTTTGGCTTGCCTACTTCGGCACAGATTTTTTCGATAAAGTCGACTATTTGGCGAATGGCTTCATTTGCAAGTTCCATTGCATCAACAAGTATTTCTTCAGAAACTTCCTGTGCTCCGGCTTCAACCATAGTAATGCCGCCACGATTTCCTGCGACAACAAGTTCAAGAGTGCTAGAAAGCATCTCTTCTTCAGTTGGATTGACTATAAGTTTGCCATCAAGACATCCAATACGAACAGCTCCTAGTGGACCGTTCCAAGGTATATCTGATATTGAAAGAGCAAGTGACGCTCCGTTTATACCAAGTATATTTGCTGGATTAATCTGATCTACGGACATTACTGTAGTAACTACGTGGACATCGTTTCTCATCCAATCTTCAAATAGCGAACGTATTGAACGGTCAATCATTCTTCCGCTAAGAACAGCGGTTTCCGTTGGACGACCTTCACGCTTTATAAAACCGCCTGGAACTTTGCCGGCAGCATAGTAACGCTCCTCATAATCAACAAGGAGCGGAAAATAATCTAGTCCTTCTCTCGTTCTATCCGAAAGTACCGCTGTGACTAAAACTGTAGTGTTACCTTGTTTAGCAAATACTGACGCATTTGCTTGCTTTGCGAGACGCCCTATTTCAAAGGAAATCTTTTTTCCATAAAGTTCTAATTCAAAAATCTGTTTCATTTTCTTATTTTCCTCCTATTATCTGTCTTTAACTTTTAAATGTTAGCACAAAAACAACAAAATGGCGAAGGTTTTAAACCTTCGCCATTGTTAAATTGCTTATTTTTTATAACCTTTGAGATTAGTGACGCAGTTCTAAACGCTGGATAAGTGAACGATAACGTGCGAAATCTCTGTCTTTTAGATATTGAAGAAGTTTACGACGCTTTCCAACCATCATTAGAAGTCCACGACGCGAGTGAACATCTTTTTTGTGTATACGCATATGATCTGTTAGTTCGCGAATACGTGCTGTAAGAATTGCAACCTGAACCTCTGCGGAACCTGTATCTCCCTCATGTACCTTATACTCTGCGATTACCTGTTCTTTTTTTTCCTTTTTGATCATAATGATCACTCCTGCCTGAGCCTATTACGCTCGATATTCCCAAAACTCAGAGTTACGACATAGTGCGCAGTTCCGTGTAATGGGCTGAGTGATAATAACAGAAAGATAGATTTATTGCAACCCATTCTGCCTTTTTAATTTAGAATATAAACACGAAAATATGAGGAAAAAAATCAAAATATACTCTTGACACGAATGCTTTTCGGGATAATGATTCAAATCTAATCTACTTGTTTTATACACTCAATTTATGTGTTTTCTGTAGACTTCTAAGTATTACTTACATTCTCTAATTTGTAGTAATGAAAATAATCTATATTTTGATTTTTACTTGTTTTTGTTTATTTTACTTTCGAAGTTTACGTGTATTGTAACTTAATATAATAAAAAGGAGGATCAGGCTGCAAATTAACTTTAATAGTTCTGTTGTAATAATTTCAACAATATCCCGACAAACTGCAAGGGAGGAATTCTTATGAAATCAAATAAAACTCTTAAAGTAATAGTTGCTCTATTAGCTATAATTATTTTAGCCTCTGGTCTCTTCTGGATGATTAATAAAGATGAAGACTATGGAAAGAAAGCTCTTGAAAGCAAAGTTAGAATGCAGTTTAACAACGAAGGTAAATTTAAAATTGTTATATTCTCAGATTTGCACAGCGATATTAAAAAAGCACCTAAGTACATTAAGAATATAGTAGACAAAGAAAATCCAGATTTTGTAATGATTACTGGTGACATTGAGATTTTCGAAGGTTTTCCTGAACTTGAGAAATATCTTGATGCAGCGTTTGGATACCTCGACGATAAAAAAATTCCGTGGGCACAAGTATACGGAAATCACGATGTTGAATATGTCGCAGGTGGAACCAGCGTAAAAGATATGAAAGAAAAAGTTCACGCAGTTTACATGAAGCACCCCTACAACGTTTCAAAGCCTGGTCCTGCAGGTGTATCAGGAGAAAGCAATTACGTGCTTCCTGTTTACGGTAGTGACGGAAAATCAGTAGCTATGGCACTCTGGGCTATTGACTCAAACATGTATCTTGAGAATAACTACAAAGGAATGGCAGCAGATGCAATTCTTCCTAACCCAATTAACGGAGGATACAAGTGGGATTATATTAAACCTGATCAGGTAATGTGGTATTACAACACATCTGAAGCGCTTGAGAAATATGCTAAAAAGAAAATCCCAGGACTTATGTTCTTCCATATTCCTCTTGCTGAAATGAATTACATTCCAAACAATCCTAAAGAAACAAAAATGGTCGGCGCGAAACGCGAACCTGTTAACTGTTCAGAAATTAACTCCGGATTATTCTCCTTCCTGCTCTCACGTAAAGATGTTTTTGGTATCTTCAACGGGCACGATCACGTTAATGACTTTGTAGGAGAATATATGGGGATTCGCATGGCTTATACGCCATGTATCACACATAAAAACTATCACGGTAAAGATAGTATGGGTGCTCGTGTAGTAATAGTAGACGAGAAAGATGTTAAAAAGTTCGAAACACACATAGATTATCTATTGGAATTGGGATTTTACGATGATTCTCTTGACAGAGATGACCCTATCGAACTTACAGACGAAGTACTTAAGAAGAATAACGTTGAAAAGCATGAGACAGCAAATATTCCTGATAAACTGAATGAGCCAGGAATGCTCGCGAATTTCGACAACTTTGTATCAACACAGAAAGATGACCTTATCGCAAAGGGCAAGGGTGCCACAGTAGGAACAACGTTCTCTTCTGGTACTGATATTCCTCCTACTCAGTATCCAAGGGTAGTATCAGTGCCTAACGGATACAAAGGCAATGGTGTTGGAATTATCAAAGACGAGGGCACAGACTACGCTGTTCTTTCGCTTTACTTCCCCGAAAAGAAATACAACGGGGAAACATACGTTCGTTTGTATGTTGACTTCACAGATGTTGACTGGAATATGGGTTCATTCGGTCTAATAGACAACAACGGCGCCGTCTATCAGACAAGAGATAACAAAGGCAAAGAATACATGGCTCTCTTCTATCTACCTGACGGAGAGACAAAGTGGCAGAATTACACCCATAGCAACCAGGGACGTTTAGGCGCAACCCAGGGAACTTCCCTCTACAACTTCAAGGGTTGGATTGCACTTAAAGTTGAAGATATGCTCTCAGCAACAGGACCTGCAACGAATCCACAAAAAGAACGAAATGGCACACACCTAAAAACTGGAGATGTACTTAAAGGCCTCTATATAAAATATAACTTGCTTCACGATTCAATGATCAAGAAGCCTTTCGTATTTGATGAAATTGCTGTTACAAATGAATACTGGAACTTTAAGTAAAATAAAAGCATAAATTTTCCGATATTTTAATACAGAAAAATAGACACGTGGTTGCACTGCCAATCTCGTGTCTGTTTTTCTGTATTGTCATAAAACTTTTACCGCCAACATTGTAATAAATTTGTTCTTTTTTGACATATTTATTGACACATAAATCTCAACCCTGTATCGTGCAATTAATAACTGTATTTATATCTTAAATTTGTGAGGGGAGTTGTTTTTATGGATTCTTTGAAAGATTTTTGTAAGGAATATCTGGCAATGTGGAAAAATGCTACTAATTTTTTAGCCCGTACAAATGTTAGAGGCTACTGGATGGCAGTTTTGGTTAACATAACAATTATTGTTGTTTTAAGCTTTATCGGAATAAGAATTTTAAATAGCAACTTTCTATATAATATCTATGCAGTTGTTGTCCTCATTCCTAGCCTTGCTATCACTGTCCGTCGTCTCAATGATATTGGAAAAGAATGGTACTGGATATTTATTGGTTTGATTCCTATCGCCGGCTGGATATACATGATTTGGCTGCTTTCCCAACCTTCTATTCCAGAGAATGGAATCTCCACAGTCTAAATTTAATATATATACAAAAAGTGGGTACACTTTAAAGTGTACCCACTTTTTTTGTTTTTATAAAAACATTAAAATGAATTACTTCTGATGGTCAAGGCCCTAAACAGATGCATCAATCAGTATAAAAACTGTAAAGAATTCTTGAATAAAATAAGTTTATTTGCCGAAAAACCTCTCCATGTCATTTGGTATTGGTGCAACAAAAGTTTTACCTCTGATGTTTTCAGGAAGCTCTGCATCTTGTGGGAAAGTAATCGAATAGGCATGAAGCATTGGACGCTTAGCTCCATCTCCACCACCATATTTTCTGTCGCCTAAAATAGCATGACCAATTGCTGACATATGAACTCTTGCCTGATGTGAACGCCCTGTTATCAAATCAATCTCAACTGTGCTGTACTGCCCGGCCGAAGCAAGTTTTTTATACCGCGTCAAAGCGTGCTGTCCATTTTCATTTACTTTAACAATGTTGTTTTCAGAGTCTTTAAGAAGAGGCTTGTTTACTTCGCCCTCTTTCTGTATATCTCCCAAAACAACAGCATAATAAGTTTTCTTTATTTTACGCTCTCTGATTAATTCAGAAAGATACCTCAGTGCCACGCCACTCATAGCAATCATAACAACTCCTGAAGTATTCCTATCAAGACGCTGTAAGGTAGCAGGATGGAAATCTCGTCGAGTCCATGAAAGTTCGGCAAGAGCACGTGTGATAAGTGAATCTCCGTCCTTTAAGTTTGGCTGACTAAGAACTCCTGCTGGCTTATTTACTATCCATACGTAATCATCTCTATGAAGAGTTTCAAGTGGAGGGAATTTGTTTTTTTGCGAAATTGTTGAATCAATAATATTCGGAACATCCTCTTGCCATGGTACTTGAAGAAACTGTCCCTCTTCAAGTCTGGTGTCTGCAGAAACTTTTTTGGCATCAAGACGGACTTGTCCCTTGCGTAAAGCTTTCATTATTGCTCCAAGGGGAACCTGCGGCCACATTGTACGAAGTAGCCTGTCAACACGCCTTCCTGCTTGATCAGCAGTTATATAAAATTCTTTCCCCATGTTAGTTTATTCTTCCTCTGAATCTTCTCTATTCCAAAATCTTCTATTAGTGGCATTGTGCCACTGTGATATGGGTTTATCTTCAGGTAGATCTTTTACACTGGAACTCCAGCAGAACATACGGAAATCAAGTTCGTCTGCTGATGAAACTATAAGAGCTTCAGGAGTTGCAGGCACTACCGGTGATCCAAATTCTCTCTGTCCATGGTGACTAAGCAGTATATGAGCCAAATGAAGTTTAAGTTTTTCTTCAAGGTTATGTTCGTCGGCATACTGCATAAAGCGTAAATAGCCCTGGGCTACATGATCAATGACTGCTCCTTCTGTTGTCATTTCAGGAATCGATGTCATTTTATATGAATCTAATTTTCCGAGATCGTGCAAGAGGGCTCCCGCTATAACTACAGCAACATCAACATTATATCCAGAACGTTTCATTGATTCTGCCATTGATTTAGCGCAATCAGCAACAGCCAGAGTGTGCTCTATCAGTCCGTTAGCATAAGCATGATGATGGCTTACTGCAGCAGGCCAATCTCTAAATTTAGTCCATGTTTCGCCCTGATAAACAAATTTCAGAAAATCTGCTATTTGAGGACGGCATGATGCAATCAGACTCTCATAACGCGCAACCATTTCATCTATAGGGATAGGAGAACGGGGAAGGAACTGAGCGGCTGGATATTTGTCCTGATTTAGCAACGTTATCTTATTAAAATTAAACTGCAACTGCTTGCGATATTCTGCTGTTTTCCCGTCAACGCCGACAGTACTTCCAATCAACCCCAGAATTGCTTCATCTGGTAGGTCTTTAGCGGGTTCTTCTATATCATCAGCTTCAGTACGGTCAAACCATGCCGCATCTGACCATATTTTCGCATCTATACTTCCCGTTGAATCGGAAATAGACATTTCATAATAGGGTTTTCCGTTTTTGTCAGTTTTTTGAAAAAGTGCAGTAATAACAAAAATCGACTTGAAGCTCATCCCCGACGGTAATTTCTTTAACTCTTGAACATTAAGCAGTGCCATAATTGATTTACCTCCGTCTTGTGTTTTTATATCTTTACATCTTAGTCGTCAAGTACATGCCTGTCAAAGTCCGTGTCTTATCTTATTATGCGAACTATAATCATCTTGAAAAGAAAAACAAAAAAACACTTTTTAGTTATGTGAATAATTTTTTTAAGACAACTAACGTGCAGAACTTCTTTGTTCTTTGAACAAATTCAATCAATATGGCTTGTATGCTTGTCATACTTAGAAACAGAAATTAGCCGCGGATTTTAATGTCTGGCAATAGTTGTTTTACTACTTCTGCCCTTACCTCTTTGTATTCAAGATATTCCTTACTAATACAGTTGACGGGTTTAAAACATTGCACTACCCAGTGATCGTCGTCATCAAGCTCTTCTCTTATTTGGAAAAGTTTTTCTTTCGAAAGCAGTTCCGGCAAATATGTTGTTCTAAATTCATAAGCAGGAGCATATTTCTTTATTAAATTAATACTCTTTTTCAAAAGATTCGAAGAGATAGAGACTCCTGTCACTATTTCCAAGTCTTCGTCATTAAGCGGAGCCTTAACATCCATTGCTACGAAATCCACAAGCTTTTCATCGAAAATGCTTTCTAAAACATTTGGAAACGATCCGTTTGTATCAAGCTTAACAGGCAAACCCATCGACTTTAATTCGCGCATAAGTGGTATTAATGAAGGACAAATAGTGGGTTCTCCTCCGCTTATAACGACACCGTCTAGAAATGATCTGCGTCGCTCTATATCATTCAAGATTGTTGCTATTTTAATGGGATCAGTTTTTGAAAAGACAAGGTCATAATTATGGCACCAGGGACACTTAAAGTTACAGCCTGATGTAAATATTACAGCAGCAACATGGCCCTCCCAGTCTAAAAAAGAAGCGGGGAGATATCCCCCCGCAGTTGTGTTTTGCATTTTTATCACTACCTAACTTTTAATTAGATATCTGCGCAAAGCCTCTCAGCTGTTTTGCACTGTTATAAACTATTTGTTTATTTAGGCATTGTCACCGGAACTCGTGCTCTATCTTTTAGTTCTCCCCGTTTACCTGCATTCCACGAAGATGTTCTTGTAAAGTAACCAGTTACGCGTGTGATTCCATCTACGTTTTCTGAGTCACAAATTTCACACGTATCACAAAGTCCTCTTTGCATGTGGTCGCAATCATTGCATATCGTAAACTCGGGACTGAAAGCTATTTGAGCATTTTCAGTATTTTTGAATGTCTTAATTACAAATGATGCGAGTGCCTTTGGATCAGGTTTATGTTCACCCATCCAAATATGTGTAATTGAACCAGCTTTGATCATGGGATGGAAAATACTTTCTTTAATTACCTTGTCTATCGGGTCCTGCACAAGGTTGTAATTCAAATGTGTACTATTTGTATAGTAAATTTCTCCTGTTTCATAGTTACCCTTAACATATTTGCGTGCATCCTCTGGATAAGCACGAAGATCTAGTTTGGCAAATCTGAGAGCAGTGCTCTCGGCAGGAGTCTGTTCAAGCACTATCTTAAGATCGAGACGGTCAGAAAGTTGCTGACATTTGAGATCCATGTACTGAATGACAGCTTTTCCAAGTCCTTCTGCTTTAGCGTTTTCATGCAGTTCGAATCCTGTCATTGCCTGAACCATTTCGTTAAGTCCAAGAATTCCTATAAGATGGCTTGCCTTTCGCATTCTAAGATATGGTTCATCATCATGCGTGGCGCAAAGTGCAGCAAGGGGACCTTCTAGTCCAAGATCCAATATGAGCTGAAGAAATTCTCGTTTTTGGACATGAGCTTTAGCTGCGAGTTCCATTTCTTTATCTATGATGTCAAACAAAACGTCTTGATCACCGTTGCTTTTATATGCAGCACGCGGCAGATTCAAAGTAATGTTCTGAAGTGCACAGTGACGCATTTTCCAAGGATGCTTGGCTTCTTCCAAATCTTCCGGTGTAAGCTCAAATGAAAGACGGCAACACTCAGAAAGCTTGGCGACTCCCCCTCTGTCAAATACAAAATACGTATTGCCTTTTTCGGAAGCTAGTTGGCAAGAAAATTCTAGGAATTCTTCCCATCCTTCTTCTTTGAAAAAGTAATCTGTTATATGAAGTAACGGTTTGGGAAAGAAGAAAGGCTGGCCTCTGCTGTCGCCCTTCATATAAACATCAAATAATGCTCTAACAAGCATTTTTGCTTCTTTGCCATATTCAGAATAAGTTTTTCCGGTAAATTTACCTCCGGGGCCTATTGCAGGAACATCACGAAAATGATTAGGGATTTCGTAGTATACGTTTATATCTGTAAATGCGACCTGTCCGCCACGTCCGCCTGCAAGTTGGTTAAATTCAAATATAAGCTGCTGACAAAGTTGTTTACACTGCTCATATGTCCAACCCACAATGTATGGTGCAAAGTACATATTGATAGCGTCCCATCCAATCGCACCTGCGAAATGATTCTGTAGCACAGACGTCATTTTTAGAATATGTGCAAGAAGAACATCTGCATGTTTTGCAGGAGAAGAAACACTCGTAATAGAAGGAATATTAAGCCCAAAACGCGCAACATAAGCAACGCTCTGACCTGAACAATAAGGTCTATCCACCATGCCAAGATCATGGAGGTGGATGTCACCACTAAGGTGAGCATCTGCAACATCTTTGCTAAAAATTTTTGTTAGTGCATATTCTTTCAGCACCATTTCAGCTATTGAAAGATTTATAGATTCTGGATTGTGTGACGTATTGCTATTTTCTTTATTTTTTGTCAACATCATTTTTTCAAGGTCATGCACAGGAATTCCTATACGATTGTGATCTGCAAGTTTTGCATCTAGTCCACGCTGAAAAAGTTTAACGTTAACTAACTCGCGTATAATTGAGGTAGTTACTTGAGTGCGTCCTTGCTTGAGCAGCTCTTCTTCAACTTCTATTGCTATTTCCTCTGCTGTAGCAGGATCAACTCCAGCTTCTAGAATAAGCGCATCACGTATTTTACCGGTGTCCCATGGTGAACGTTTTTCCTGAGCAAGAGCATCAACCATCAAAGCGAGATCTGTTGACTCCTTAGGATTGTCAAATAAATGTCCTTGTTTGCCTAAGTAAAGCTCTGTCTCCTGACTGATCTTATTTGCCATTACGTTCGATCTCCTTGTCTTCAATTAATTTTGCTACTTCCTGTGTAAAGCTCTCTATGTCGGTAAATTCTCTATATACTGAAGCAAATCTTACATATGCTACTTTATTTATTTTACGTAGTTCGTCGGACGCGAACTGTCCTATAGTTCCAGCGGCAACTTCGCCTTGGCCTGTAGATCTCAAACGCCCTTCAATATGTGCAACCGCCTCTTCTATCTGTTCCAAAGAAACTGGGAGCTTTTCGCAAGATCGCTGTATTCCTTTTGTAAGTTTTTCTCTATCAAAAGCCTCGCGCCTACCACCCTTTTTTGCGACCCAAAGGTAGGGTTTCTCTTCAAGACGCTCATAAGTAGTGAACCGTCCCTGGCACTTAGGACATTCTCGTCTGCGACGGTTTACTTTACCTTCATCAGCACTTCTTGTCTCTATAACTCTAGTTTCTGATGCTCCACAGACAGGACAGTACATAATACTCCTCCAAACACTATATGTGCTTCAACCTAAAAATTATACACTATCTGTAGTGATAATAAAAGGGTTTTTCAATGACTCTTTGTCATTAAAATACAAAAAAATTGATAACCACTCATCTGTCCTATTTACATCTTTTTCTACAGCAATAAAGTTATAAAATCTTCAAATAAAACGAGGAGAAATGTTTTAAAATAAAGATTATACAAATTTCTAAACGGTATCAATCACTTCAAACACATGCGTAATCTTTTGATATTTTTCATAATGAAAGTAGAGAATCTTATGTTTAGAGTGTTTTTACTACTAGCTATTTATATTATGTATAGTTGCTTTCAATTACCTAGTTACTATTTGCTTTAAACAGCCAGTCAAAAGTGCAGTTTTAAAACTCAAAGTTTGACTCTTTGCTTATAAACTTCGTTTTATAATTTGCTCTAAGACATCCATACCGGACTTAACTAAGAACATATCAGCCTGAGAGCCCATATGGCCAATGCGGAATACTTTTTCTGCTAAGTCGCCATAACTTCCTCCGACAACAACTCCCTGTTTTCTAAGTGCGGAATCCAAAGCTTTCCATGTCATACCTGTTGGCATTTTGATTGCGGTAACTGTAGGCGACGCAAGTTTTTCATCTTTTACATAAAGCTCGAGGCCCATCTCTTTTGCACGTTTGCGACAATAAGCGGCAGTTTCTTCGTGACGTTTAAAAGAGTTCTCTAGGCCCTCTTTCAAAACCGACTTTAATGCAACGTTCAAAGCTGCATTTGAATGCCAGTTATGTGTATATGGCATATATTCTTCTTCTAAAACATTTTTCCATGGAAGTAATGCATCATAGCCTGCATATGCAACTTTTTTGGCTACTTTCCATGCTCTATCACTTACAGTAAGAATAGAAAGATCCGGCAACAGAGAAAGGCATTTCTGACTTCCTAGTAGACCAAGGTCTATTCCCCATTCATCTACACGAACATCCGCACCTATTGCACTTGCTACGAAGTCAACAACGAAGAGTGCTCCGCTCTCTTTTATAATAGGAGCGATATCTTCTATTGGATTCAACAATCCGCTTGGCGTTTCACAATGAACTGCTGTAACCATATCGGGTTTAAATGATGAAATGGCCTCAGTCAATAATTTTGTATCAATGAATTCCCCATCGTGAGCTTCAAGTAGTTGAATTTCAGCACCCATAGAAATAGCCATATCACCAAAACCACGGCCAAAAAGTCCATTGGAAATTACTAGCACTTTGTGTCCAGATTTAAGAGTGCTTTTAAGTCCACCCCAGAGGGCTAACATGCCTTCCCCTGATTGAATTGTAATAGAATTTTTAGTTTTTAAAATTTGTTGTAAAAGATTTTGGTTTTCTTTCAAAAGTTGAAAGAAATCTATTTCTAAATCGGAACTGCCGAAATCTTTCAAATATACTTCGCGATATTTTTGCGGAACAGATACTGGACCAGGAACAAGCGGAACTTTGTAGTTTTGCATTTGTGCAGGACCTCCTACCATTGATAATACCGTTATATAATAGAAAAAGCGCTAAACCTAAGTTTAGCGCTTTTTCTGATTAAGTAAAGATATTATTACTATGCTAGAGAGGATAAGTATGTCTGGACTTGGTTTTTAACTCTGTTGCCATCTGCCTGGCCATTGACGGATGCAATAACTTTGCCCATCAATCTGCCCATATCCTTGGGTCCTGAAACTGCAAGTTGTGATGCTGTTTCTGCCACAACTTTGGCAAGATCTTCATCAGACATTTGAGCTGGCTGATAAACTTCGAGTATTTTAGCTTCTTCAAGTTCCAATTTAGCTCTCTCATTAGCTCCGCCTGAGATGTACATTTCTGCAGCTTCTCGACGCTGTTTAATAAGTCTTCTGACAATGACAAAGAAATCTTCCTCTGTAAAAGAATCTTCTTTATTTTTATCTATCTGTGCAAGCTGAACTGCAGATTTCAGCATACGTAGTACCGAAAGCTTTAAAGAATCTTTGCTTTTCATTGCCGTTATAATATCATCATGGAGCTCAAGCTCAAGTTTAAGTTTAGGCATGACTATCTTTCAGTCTTCCTACCTTTATTTCGAGCCATTTCTGCCTTCTTGCGTTTCTTAATTTCGCTGGGTTTTTCGTACCGTTCGTGCTTTCTTGCATCACGAAGGGTGCCCACCTTCCTAATTTCACGCTTAAAACGTTTCAGCGCATCTTCGATAGACTCATTATCGCGTCTTCTTACGGTGGTCATCTACATTCCCCCCCTTTCTACGCCACTTACAGAACAAAATACAAATGTGCAAGCGGGGATAAACACTCAGTAAGTATAGCTTAAAATGAGCTCCCTTTCAAGTTGATTAATCAACTGTTTTATCCAAAGAAATATCATTTTTGATTAAAACTTTAAATTGTTAAGAATATTGACAGTGAATAACCCTACACCTAGAATTCATACATAGACTTTCATCAAACTAATGGATGGAGTGCATTAAGTGGAAAAAATTATTATAGCCGCGATGTGTTCTGTATATTTATTGCTCTTGCGCCCTTTCCGTGCAATAGCCGAGACAGAGAGCAAACTACCGAACATACATATTGTTGCAACAGGTGGAACTA
Organism: Synergistaceae bacterium; assembly: GCA_012728165.1. GTDB lineage: Bacteria > Synergistota > Synergistia > Synergistales > Synergistaceae > JAAYFL01. The sequence continues at coordinate 58,065 of JAAYFQ010000091.1, forward strand.
TTGCAGGACTTGCGAAAAGTGCAACAGAAACCTCCGACTATAACCCTGCACTTTTATCTATAAACACAATACTCGAAAACGCGGTTGGATTTAACACTATTGCAAACATAAACAGCGAGCAGTTCTCTCAATTAGACAGCACTGACATGACTACGAATGATTTATTGGCACTGACTAAGCGTATTAATAAGCTTCTGTCTGATGATTCTGTAGATGGAGTTGTAGTTACTCATGGAACAGATACTATGGAAGAAACGGCTTACTTTCTAAATTTAACAGTAAAGAGCAATAAACCTGTTGTGCTTGTCGGCTCAATGCGTCCTGCTTCGGCTATCAGTGCTGACGGCCCGCTAAACTTATATAATGCGATTCTTATCGCAGCGAACAAGGTCAGCTGTGACAAAGGCGTGTTGATTGCCATGAACGATGGAATATATGCGGCAAGAGACGTTAGGAAGACGTCTACACATAAAACAAATGCATTTCAAGGAACAGAATACGGCTGTATTGGCACTGTGCAAAGTGGCGTCGTAAGATATTATTACAACTCAATAAAAAAACATACTATAGAAAGCTGTTTTGACATTGATGATTTGAATGAACTGCCTAAAGTTGAAATAATTTATGAATATATAGGCAGCTCCGACACTCTGCTATCAAATATTGTTCGAAATTGTGAAGGGATTGTCTTTGCAGGGAACGGAAATGGTAATCTAAATAAAGACACAGAGTCTTTTATAAAATCTACTGAATCATTACCTGTGCTTGTACGTTCTTCAAAAACTTTGAGTGGTGCAGTGCAGCAAATTGAAAAATATAAAAGCCTTGGTATACTGACCGCAGACGATCTTACACCACAAAAAGCACGGATATTACTTATGCTGGCTCTAACAAAGACTAATAATTTGATTGAGATACAGGATTTTTTTAACGAATATTAAAAAGATAAGCCTTTTTTGTAGGGCTTATCTTTTTAATATAGTTTACGGTTCTATAAAATTGCGATAATAATTTTATCTTTGACAGCTTGTTTTATTATTGATTTGAAATCAGAATGCCATTTTCATATCTTTCAGGTATAACGTCTACGATATCAGAAGTTTTTTCGCCCTTGTCTTCTTTACACACCCTAATGTAATGCGGTGTAAGACCACTAACGATTCTTCGTTTTTTTTCTTCTACAAGAATTGAAACCTTTTCACCAATCCAGGATGAACAGTATTTTTCATGTAACTCTTCCGCAATAATTAATGCCTCGTTTTTACGTTCGCGAATAATATTTACAGGCAACAGGGGCATTTGTGCTGCATTAGTGCCAGCGCGTCGTGAATATGGAAAAACATGGATTTTGCCAAATTCTATCTCTTTTATAAGATTCATGCTGTTTTCAAATGCATTATCATCTTCGCCAGGAAATCCAATCATGAGGTCTGTACTTATGTGCACTCTCTCTCCAAGCTTTTTTCGGACATTGTCAACATTCTTTCTATATTCGTCGACAGTGTAACCTCTACGCATTTGATTTAAAACACCATCATCTCCGCTTTGAAGTGGCAGGTGTAGATGGTGACAAAAAACCTCTGTTTCGGCTAGAGCGCACAAAAGCTTGTCCGTCACGGCAAATGGTTCTATTGAGCCAAAACGCAACCGTTTGATACCCTTTATTCCACCAATACGACGCACTAAAATATCAAGATTTTCGTACAATCCAATGTGTATTCCGGTAAGTACAATTTCAGAACATCCTGATTCAACGATTTTAATCGCCTCTGCAATAGATTCATCCATATTCCGCGAAACAGGTTTTCCTCTGACATAAGGAATGATGCAGTAACTGCAATAATGATTACAGCCATCCTGCACTTTAAGAAAAGCTCTAGTATGAAGTCGTGGTCTGTCAAGCTCGAGAGAGTCCCATGTTGTTTCTTTAAGAAGCTCGTTTTCAGATAATGCAAACGAAACAGCTGTTTCAGGAAATTCGAAATGATCTGCAATAATTTCAGGGAGTTTATATTTTAATCTGCTACCTACAAGGATATCAATTCCAAATCGCTGTCGCTCTTCTTCTGTAAGTTTCTGAGCATAGCAGCCACACACAATAATAAGTGTTAAAGGAGATTCTCTGCGTATTTTTCGTATTAATTTGCGACATTTTCGTTCAGCGGC
>JAAYFQ010000092.1 GCA_012728165.1 Synergistaceae bacterium
ATTATAAACTATGCACTTCTCTCTCTAAATGACGGACTGGCTCTTAAGTATATTGGCAAGTCTCTTGATCGGACAAAGATAGCACTTGCTTCTTTTATAAGTAATACATTCTCGTTTAATTTGGGAATGTCGCTGCTTACTGGTGGCACGTCAAGATACAGTATATATAGCAGTTATGATCTGAACGCTTCTGAGATTGCAAGGGTTATAGGTTTTTGTAATTTTACAATAACCATTGGATCTGTTGGTCTATTAGGCTTCCTTCTTCTTTTAGAACCGGTTGGTATAGCTGCTCGAATACCACTGCTAGTAGAATGGGGAAAAATACCTGGTTTTATTTTATTGTTTTTGGTAACTCTGGCTGCTTTGCTTAGCTGGTCAGAAAAAAGCATAAAAATCTGGAAATACGAGCTATCTTTGCCAACGATTAAATATTTTTTTGCACAGTTAACTATCTCTGTTGTTGATCTAATAGTTGCTTCCATGGTTCTCTTTTCATTGTTGCCTCATAGCGCTATATCACTCCAGCATTACATTGGCTGTTATGTGATATCTGTGCTTCTAGCGAGTTTAAGTCAGATTCCGGGCGGCGTTGGTGTGCTCGACCTGACTATAATTATAACGCTGTCTCCATGGTATTCCCCTAGCGATCTGGTTGGCTCTCTAATAGTCTACAGAATTATTTACTATTTTCTTCCTCTTTGTCTTTCTGTTATTTTACTTGGATGGCATCAATTCACTTTATTAAGTGAGAATGCAAAAAAAGTTACCGCGCGTGCTGGAAAGAAATTTATTGCTATATATCCCAAGATTATGTCGTTAGGAGTCTTTGCTGCGGGAGCCATTCTACTTTTTTCCAGCCTAGCACCAGGACTACCGGAGCGGCTTTATGTGCTGAACAAACTATTACCGCCATATGTTCTCGAACTTTCAAAATTCTTAGGCAGTCTTGCGGGACTGGCCCTTTTGCTTCTCGCTCAGGGGATAAGAAGAAGGTTGCACATAGCTTGGGTGCTAACTACAATATTATTCGTATTAGGAATTTTCCTTTCTTTGGTGAAGGGTCTCGATTACGAAGAAGCGTTGATCATAACATTACTGCTTATTCCTATTTTGGCAGCAAGAAAACATTTTGATAGAGATTCAAGACTTTTGTACCCTGACTTATCTTTCACCTGGATGATATCGACAGTAGTTGTTCTTGTATCTGCTGCATGGTTGAGTTATTTTTCATACAGCCATTTAGAATTTGCAAACCAAAGCATTTTGCAGTTTGCTTTGTCAGGACAATCTCCCTGGTTTTTAAAAGCCAGCGTATCTTTATCTATTCTTGTTCTTAGTTTCTCTCTTTGGCAGCTTTTTAGAATAAAGTCCGATTTCAATTTTGTCCCGTCAGACGATGACATGGTAAAAGTCCGCGAGATAGTACGCTCTTCTTCGAGAGTATCGTCGTTTCTTGCCCTTATGAGTGATAAATCTTATTTCTTTAGCCCATCAGGAAAATCTATGATATTTTTTGCCGAAGAGGGTTCGTACTGGTTTGCGATGGGCGATCCTCTGGGCGATAGTGATGAATTTCAAAATCTTGCATGGTCCTTTCGTGAGAAAGCTGCTTTGAATGGAAAGAAAGTTATCTATTACGAGGCAACAGAAGAAAACTTACCGCTTTACGTCGAACTAGGCTATGTGCTAGTTAAAATCGGAGAAAGCGGACGAGTGCCACTGGCGAATTTTTCTTTTGATAAAGGAAATGAGTGTCACAATCAAAGATATAAACTTAGAAAACTTCCAAAAGATGGATCTGAGTTTCGCATTATTCCACAAGAAGAAGTTGTACATGTCCTGCCAAGGCTTAGAGAGATATCAGATAAATGGCTGAAGTCGAAGCTGGGACGAGAGAAGGGCTTTTCACTCGGCTTTTTTGACGAAGAGTATATTCAACAGTCTAGCGTCGCAATTGTTGAACGTGACGGTGTAATAC
>JAAYFQ010000093.1 GCA_012728165.1 Synergistaceae bacterium
TAGTCTTGCAGTGTCTGCTCCATACTTACTAATAATCTCGTCAGGATCAACAACATTGCCAATAGATTTTGACATCTTCGCCCCATCTTTTATAACCATACCTTGAGTCAGAAGACGGTCAAACGGCTCTCTCATATTTTTCGGAAGAAGTCCTAAATCTGAGCAAACTTTTGTAAAAAATCTTGCATAGATTAGGTGCAAACATGCGTGCTCAACACCGCCTATATATTGGTCAACGGTCATCCAGTAAGCAGCATCGTCTTTATTAAATGGAACATCTTCACTCCAAGGTGAAGTGTAGCGTTCAAAATACCATGAAGAACAGAAGAATGTATCCATTGTATCTGTCTCGCGGCGAGCAGGTCCTCCACAAATTGAACATGTTGTATTTATCCAGTCTTCACGCGTTTCGAGCGGGTTTCCACCATGAGGTGGCATTTCTATATCGAGAGGAAGTTCCACTGGAAGTTGATCTTCCGGAACAGGAACTATTCCACACTTGTCGCAGTAGAGCATCGGTATTGGCGTTCCCCAATAGCGTTGACGAGAGATAAGCCAGTCACGAAGACGGAATTGAACTTCCATTTTACCTATTTTTTTATCTTCAAACCAAGCACCTATCTGTTTAATAGCTTCTGGTGTCTTAAGTCCGTCAAACTTACCTGAATTACAAGCAACTCCATCCGCCTCTATCGATTTAATCATTTTATCTCCGTCTAGGGCAGAACCATCGATTGGTCGAACAACAGGAATTACAGGAATATCATATTTACGTGCAAATTCAAAGTCACGTTGATCATGTGCAGGCACACCCATAATCGCTCCTGTTCCGTAATCTGTAAGAACATAGTCTGCAATCCAAATTGGAACTTTCTCTCCGTTTACGGGATTTATAGCAAAGAAACCTGTATATAATCCTTCTTTGTCTGCACCAACAGCTGTACGTTCAATTGTGCTACGTGATGACATCTTTTTTGCAAAAGCACGTATTTTTTCTGCTTTTTCACCATCAAGCTTATTGGCAAATTCTTCCACAAAGGGATGCTCTGCTGCCATAGCAACAAAAGTTACTCCAAAAATTGTATCAATTCGTGTTGTAAAAGCTTCAATCTTTAGTTCTGTGTCAGAAATATCCATACTGAAGTGAACACCTTCAGAGCGACCTATCCAGTTGCGCTGAATTGTGACAACGCTTTCTGGCCAGTTTTTCAAATCATCTAAACAGTCTACAAGTTCCTGTGCATATTCCGTGATACGAATAAACCACTGATCTAGTCCTCGTTTTATAACAGGAGTTGAACAGCGCCAGCAAACTCCCTCACCCACTACTTGTTCATTGGCAAGAACAGTTTTGCACTCCTCACACCAGTTAACAGGAGCATGCTTACGATAGACGAGTCCTTTTTTATAGAACTGAAGAAAAAGCCACTGATTCCATTTGTAATAGTTAACATTACAGGTCTCAACGCGACGGCGCCAGTCATAACTGAACCCAGAACGTTTCAACTGCTGAGTCATGTGTTCTATATTTTTCCAAGTCCACTCAGAAGGCGCTGTTTTATTTTTGATAGCAGCATTTTCTGCAGGCATTCCAAATGAATCAAATCCCATCGGATAAAGCACATTGTATCCTTGCATTCTATGGTAACGAGCTAACAGATCACCTATTGAATAATTACGTAAATGCCCCATATGTAAAACTCCACTGGGATATGGAAACATTTCAAGGCAGTAATATTTTTTCTTATTATTGTCTACCTCTACTTCAAATATTTTAGAGTCCGCCCATTCTTTCTGCCATTTGGGTTCAATAGTAGCAAAGTTGTATGGCATATATATCTCCTCCGTCTTTCAGTAAAAATCTTATAATATAATAAACTGTGCAACTTGGTATTATATACTCCCGCTGGGTCTTGGACAAGAGATTAGGCTTTTGAGCAGAGTTATTTTTTATATAACTCTCTTGTCTTGCAATTATTACACAATGAATTACGTTATATTTGTTTAATAATGATGTCTTTAAATGGGTGATTTCTGTACTTCAAAACAAGAAACTCTCATGATATGATAATACAGCATAAATTGTATGAGTATTTAATTTTGGAGGCGAATCGAAAATGATTGATCTGACTAAAGAAAATTGTGATATGGAAGTACGTGAAGAAAAACAACTTCCTGTAGTTATTGACTTCTGGAGCCCTCAGTGTGCTCCATGTATGGCAATAAAACCTCTCTACGAAGGGATGGAAAAAGAGTTCGAAGGCAAAGTAAAATTCACAGCAGTTGACTGCTCTATAAATAAGAGAGTAGCGATGTCTTTTCGTGTAATGAGTCTCCCTACTTTCCTATTTTGGAAAGATGGAGTAGAAGTAAAACGTCTCACAAATGATCAGTGCACTGCAGAAAAAATAAAAGCCGAAATTCAGAACCTTCTATCCTAGGATTCTACCCATTCTATGTTTGAAAAAAGAGCAATAAAAATTCAAAGATAGAGGGGGTGTCAGTCATCGGCAAATTATCGAACAAAAAACTTCTACTTCTTGGAGAACGAGATGGTATATCAGGACCAACTATGGAAGCCTGTCTAAAAGATTCCGGTGCCGAAATAGTATTTTCAGAAACCGAATGCTTTGTCTGAACAGCAACAGGAGCAATGGGTTTGCAAAGCCAACAGCGCATCATAGATGCGACTGAAAAGTTCGGAGTAGAGAACTGCGTATTAATTCTAGGTTCGTCCGACGCAGAAGGCGCAAAAATCTACGCTGAAACCGCCACAAAGGGCGATCCAACATTTGCAGGACCACTTGCTGGAGTCTCGTTGGGACTCTCTGTCTACCATATTTTTGATGAAGTAATTCGACCAGAGTGTGATTCAAAACAATGGGAAGAACAAATTTCTATGATGGAAATGGTACTCGAGCCAGAAGCTTTGGCAGCAGCAGTAAAAAACATGAGAGACCAATATTCAAAGACAACTATATAATACCTAAAGATTAAGACAGTGTCTCTAAAGAAACACTGTCTTTTTATGTTTTTGAAAATCTACTTCACTTTTGTACTTACATAGCCAACTCCAGATACAGTAACTTCAATAATATTCTTCTGTGAAAGAGACTTACCTCTTACTGTAAATGTAACAGCAGGGCTCAGACTTTGCCATTTTCCATCGTAAGTAAACTGGTACGATGACGATTCCTTTCGCAAATATACTTTGTCAGTCTTGTAGGAAACAGATTTTGTTGCATTTGGACCTGTTAGCCAGGAAACAGTCAGTTGTAAATTACCTGCAGACCATTCTGACGCGTATATTTTAAAGTCAGCTTCCTCTAGTTTAGCTTGATTCATTTTGTCTGAAAGCCAAACAACAAGTTCATTCGCCTCTTGTTTTACTATCTCGCTTTCGTTATTATTTTCTGTGACAGACAACCCTACCATACTCAAAAGCAGTAAAACTATTGTCATCACTAAAATAGTTTCAATCAAAGAAAATCCCAAAAGAAACTTTTTAGCTATCTGTTTTTTCACTCTGTTGTTCCAAATGATGTGAACTCATCCAAATATAAAAGGGATGCTGTTTTTTATAGAGACGTCCTTCAGTATTTGTGCAACCATGTTTTGTCCAACCTTCGGCAATAAGTTTATAGTCGGAGGCACGAAGCAAACGATACTCAAATGTTATACAGTGTATCTTTACGTCTGTAACACGGCACCAAAGCTGTATCTGCTCATCATATCGAGCCGGATGTTTATATCTACAGTGGGATTCAACTACGGGAAGCATCAAGCCATCTTTTTCCCATTGAGTATAGGGAATTCCCCATAAACGGCATAATTCAGTACGTGCTATTTCAAACCAACTAAGAAAGTTGGAGTTGTATACTATGCCCATCCTGTCTGTCTCGGCATAACGAACTCTTATTGTCGTTGCGAGTTGATAATTTTTCTTCACTCAAATCCCTCCTCAAGATACTTACAGCCAGTTAATATTTATATTTCTGCGAGGAGCAAACTGTCTAACTGGTTTAAACTGTGGATAACCCAACATCTGAGCGCCACATACGTGTTCATCATCATTTATACCTAAATACTTTCTTAGCTCTTCAGAGTGCCGTATTGCCATAGTAAGAAACCCGCCCCAACATGCTCCAACACCCACGGCGTGAGCTGCAAGTTCTAGATATGTAAGAGCTATCGCTCCATCTTCTGGCCATTTGTAATTAGCAGGAACAACTGCTATCGCAACATGAGGAGCTCCTCGCAAAAGTCCGTCCTCTTGCTCTTTGTCTTTCTCCAACATAACCGTTGCAAGAAGGGCAACTGGACTCTGAGGATCTTTAGCAAGGACTTCACTCAACCACGTTAAAATTAAACGAACAATTTTCTTTGTCTCAAGAGGTTCCTTAGAAACTATCCAGCGCACAGCCTGTTTGTTTGAAGCTGTTGGCGCTTGATTCACTGTTTCAAAAATTTGAGCAAAAATTTCCTTTGAAATAACTTCATTTTTAAAACGTCTTATACTGCGACGAGTCTTTAAAAAATTAATAGCTTCACTTTCCGACGGAAAGGGAAGTTCTGATTTTTTACAAATTTCATTCTCTTTAAGAAACGAAAGAGAGTTTGCAGAAACAGGGCAGAAAAGTGCACAATGCCCACATTCTATGCAGCTAGATTCTTTTGAAGAAAGCACAAGAGGAAAACCCTCTTCGTTAAAACTAATAAGCCAACTTGGGCAAACTTTAGCGCAAAGTCCACACTTTACACATTTTTCTTCATTAACAGTAAACAAAACCATGTAAAAACCTCCTTAACTTATTTAAAAATCGTCTCTATCTTCTTGTCATTAGTAATTTTAGCATCTCAAGAGAATAAAAAACGAAACAAATAATCGACATAAACCCGAAAAAAACTCTCATTCTTTTTCGTAGCATCATGATAAAAATAAATAGCTATAGGGATAACACAAAATACAAAATATTATCAAATAAAATCATAATGCTTTATTTCCGTTATGTGTAATCTTTTATGAAAA
>JAAYFQ010000094.1 GCA_012728165.1 Synergistaceae bacterium
CGGTAAGGTGCACGTTGGTGGCGGACTCGTTACAGTAATGGTTCGTGGCGACGTAGGAGCAGTTAAAGCAGCAACAGACGCAGGTGCAGCAGCAGCAGAGAGAGTCGGAGAACTTATTTCCGTTCACGTAATCCCGCGCCCGCACGAAGAAGTGGAATATATACTGCCGCATCTTGAAAAATAAATGAAGTCCCGACCCGAGAGGGGTGAATCTTATTGAAGGCAATCACAGAAGCACTATTGCGTGATGAATTGCGTGCTAAGGAACCGGACTCATACTTTGTTCCGAAGGGGAAAATGCTTTCTCCTGCGGCACGTGAATACCTTCAGCAGCGCAAAATAAAGATAATTACAGAAGCTGCGGGCGGGAAATATTGTCCTGCCCCTAAAAAAGATGAACCTCGTATACAGTCGCAGGCGCAAGCTGAAGCTCAGCAAGCGCCTAGCGTACCTGTAGTCGAATTTGATCGTCCTTCTGTATATATCGATTATGAGAGCGGAGCTTTTTATTCAGAGAAACCTGAGCACATGACACAACTTTTTGGCAACAAACTTGTTGTCAAGGATCACGCTAGAATAAGGTTTAGAGGAAAGCTGGATAGTTTGCAGTCTCTAGTTGTTTTAAACGAGGTGCTGATAAACGAATGCAGTGGCAATTCGAAGCTTTTGAGTGATTTAGATAATGTGCTCCATGTACTTCGTGAAATAATGCGTTGTGATGTTTTGAATGAGCCGCTCAAAAATGACACCATCATTGGTTATACACATTCAGAACTGCGTGATATGTCTCATAATCCAATGAAATATTTTTCTGTAAAGCAAATGGTTCTGCCTGACTACAAATTTGGAAAAACTTATGCTTTACTGAATGAATTACGCTCAGCAATACGTGAGGTCGAAGTATCGGCAACACGTGCTTACAGAATAAGAAATATCTATGAACGTCTTGATATTATCGAGACGCTAAACAGACTATCCAGTGCTTTACACATAATGATGTCTAAATATCTTGCTGGAGAGTATAAATAAGATTAGGTACGGAGGAGAGACGAATATGCAGGATATAGTTTCGGCAGTCCTTCAGTCGATGGAAAATTCAGGTTTTGTGCAAGTAGAAGTATCTGCACGCCACGTGCATTTGTCATCCTCTGATGTAGTCAAACTCTTTGGTGAAGGTGCAACACTAACACCATCGAGAGACTTGTCTCAGCCGGGTCAGTTTCTCAGTGAAGAGAGAGTGACGCTAATTGGACCTAAAGGAAAATTTAGCAATACTGCAGTGCTTGGACCTGCTCGTTCGCAAACTCAGATTGAGTTGTCGAAAGGAGATACTTTCGCACTAGGTATATCGGCTCCAGTAAGAGACTCTGGCGACATAGCAGGATCCGGAGCAATCACGATTGAAGGGCCAAAAGGCCAGATTACGGTTCCTGAGGGAGCGATCATTGCCAAAAGGCATATACATGTTCCTGAAAAATTCGCCAAATTACACGGAATGAAAGATGGAGATATTGTAAATGTTGAAATCTTCACTGATCGTCCAGTAGTACTAAAAGACGTTCTTCTCCGTGTAAACGATAATTACAGCTACCGCATGCACATCGATATTGATGAAGCCAATGCAGCAAACGTTAGCGGATTTACCCTTGGCAGAATTATTAAATAATTTGGACAGGAAGTGCTCAATGCTTGACTTAAAAAGAGTAAACAAGTACATGAAAACTGTTGGTGCGTCTGAAAAAAAGACGTTTAGTCCTATAAGTTCTGTGTACAAAACCGGATTAGATTTGGGAACAGCAACAATAGTTATTGTTGTTCTTGATGAAGAAAATAATCCTTTAGCTTGTGAAGTGCAGGAAGCAGAAGTTTTGCGAGATGGTGTTGTTGTAGACTATTCAGGTGCTCTTAAGATTGTTAAAGCTCTTAAGGCAAAGATTGAGAAACGTTTAAACACAGAACTGCATGAATGTGCAATTGCAATGCCTCCTGGAACGGAAAGCAGTGCTCGCGCACATCGCTATTTAGCTGAAGGAGCCGGTTTCTCAGTCACCAGTATTCTTGATGAGCCAACTGCTGCAAATTCGATATACCGTATAGAAAATGGAGTTATCGTTGATATAGGTGGAGGCACAACAGGACTTTCCGTAATTAAAGACGGAATAGTCACAGAAATATACGATGAAGCAACCGGGGGGCATCATTTAAACTTAGTCCTCGCAGGAAATTACCATATTTCCATTCAGGAAGCCGAAAAAATTAAAAGAGATCCTAGGCGTCTTGCAGAAATATTTCCTATCGTTAGACCAGTTTTAGAAAAAATGGCGACGATAGTTGCTCGTCATATAAACAAAGAGGAAACAGAGGCTATTTACTTATGCGGCGGAACTTGTCGTATCGAAGGCATCGAAGAAGTTTTTGAAACAATCACGGGTATAAAAACATTTAAACCAAAAGATCCGTTTCTGGTCACTTCGGCCGGAATAGCAATGAACTGCAAAAATCTGAGCTAAAGAGGGGGTGAGAAGATGGATTACGATGCACTAGTAAACGAAATATTGACTCGTGTTCTCGCAAAGTTGAAAGAAGCCGAACTTTGCGCTACTCCGTCTTCCTGCAATATACCTGACACGAGCGCTATCTCTGGAAGTACATGTACTTCTACAGCAACACCCGTTGCCAGAAAAGAAAAGCAAATTACAAAGAGAGTGGTAACCGAAAGAGACATGCGTACTGCCAATGATGAAGGAATTAATTGCGTCATTCTTGGAGAAAAAACGATAATCACAGATGTCGCTAAGGATTATGCCACGAGATACAAAATTGAAATCACCAGATGCTAAAAAGATGTTAAGGAGGGCTGAAAAATGAGAGTTGCTAAAGTAATAGGCAACATTTGGGCAACGAGAAAAGAACAGAAACTCTCCAGCCTAAAAATGCTCTTATTGCAGCCTATCAATATCATTAACGGCTCATCTGACGGTGTTCCCATGGTTGCTACCGACATGATTGGTGCTGGTGTAGGTGAAACAGTTATCTATGTCAGCGGTAGTTCTGCAAGAAGTGCAACTGGGGACAGGTCAAATCCTGTTGACGCATCTGTTATCGCTATTGTGGATGATCACGATCTCGATGAAAGCGTCATCTAAGAAAGAGTGAGTGCGGATATGAATTTTATCGAAAAAGTTAGAGCGGCTGGAATAGTAGGCGCAGGTGGTGCCGGCTTTCCGACCGACGTTAAGTTAAATGCGAAAGCGGAATATCTTATTATTAATGCTGCAGAATGTGAGCCTCTTATCGAGACAGACAAATACATTTGCCGTGAATATGCAGAGGAAGTAGTTGCTGGCACACTAATGGCAGCTGAGCAAATTGGCGCAGAAAAAGTAGTCATTGCACTTAAGGCCATTTATACACCCGAAATAGCTGCACTAAAAGCTGCTATTAATAAGGCTGGAGCAAAAATTGAAATTTCAGAAATGCCTACTTTCTATCCCGCCGGTGATGAACAAATAACGGTCGAATTTGTCACAGGTCGCAGTGTTCCTGAACGTGGACTTCCGCTCAATGTTGGAGTGGTTGTTAATAATGTAGGAACAATGATGAATCTTTACGAAGCAATAACAGAAGGTAAGCCCGTTACTAATAAGTTTCTTTCTGTAACAGGAGAAGTGGCAAAAACTATTATGCTCAACGTTCCAATAGGCACTTCATTACGTGAATGTGTGGATAAGGCTGGAGCTCTAATCGATGATTACGCGATTATCGTTGGAGGTCCGATGATGGGAGATGTTCTCACGAAGAAAGATGATATTGACAAAGCCGTTGTAACAAAGACAACAGGCAATATTATCGTTCTCCCGAAGGACCATTACCTTGTTACATGGTCAACTGATTCTATGGAGAAACTTCGCCATCAGACAAAGAGCGCTTGTATTCAATGTCGTATGTGCACAGACCTTTGTCCGCGTTATCTCATTGGACATGATATACAGCCACATCTAGTCATGCGTAATCTCTGGAGAGAAAACTTAATTACAGATGATCAAGAGTACATAAACTGCTTTGGCAGCGCACTTAACTGCTGTGACTGTAGAATATGCGAAACGTTCGCTTGCCCAATGTTGTTGTCTCCCCAAAAAATGAATGCCTATTTCAAAGTACAGATAAGAGAAAAGGGCTTAGACAAACCACGCAACCAAGAACCAACTGCAAGAGAAGGTCTTGATATAAGAAGAGTTCCAACAGGACGTCTTGTTGCACGCCTCAGATTATCGAAATATTATGGGAAACATGTACAAGAATGCATTGAATTTGTACCGGAGAACGTATTTATCCCCTTCAGCCAGCATATCGGCAAGCCTGCACTTGCGCAGGTGAAAGTTGGAGACAACGTTCAAAAGGGTCAGTTAATAGCTGCTGCTCAAGAAGGTATTTCCGCGAACATACATTCAAGTGTAAGCGGTGTTGTAAAAGAAGTGAGCGCGCAAGGCGCGCTTATCCACGCTGAGGGGGGAGATAATCACAAATGAGACACGCTATAGGAATGATCGAATTTAACAGTATTGCCAGAGGGATAGAAACCTGTGACTTTATGGTTAAAGCCGCTCAAGTAGATTTGTTGCGTGCATGCACCATCTGCCCAGGTAAATATATCGTCATTGTGGCAGGTGATGTAGGTGATGTCAAATCCTCGATGAATGAGGGCATTGCAGTAGCTGCAGAATCTAAAGTAGACTCTCTGCTAATTCCTAATATCCATGAGCAACTTATACCAGCAATTTCAATGACTTCACAAGTTGGTGAGCTTGATGCTGTAGGTGTAATCGAATTTTACTCAGTTGCATCAGCCATTCTTGCAGCAGACGTTGCAGCAAAAGCGGCTCAAATAACTTTGATAGAAGTTCGCATTGGATTTGCAGTTGGAGGCAAAGGGTTTGTAACGATGACAGGTGATGTCGGCGCTGTTCGAGCAGCAGTAGCAGCTGCTACCAGAGATGCTGAATTGCTTGTTGGTACCGCAATTATTCCACGTCCATCGCCTCAGATTTTAGATAGCCTGCTTTAAAAAGGTATTACAATAAGAATAGGGGGTATTTTGTGTGTTTAACGAACTAATTGAAAACATTACTAATTTCGGAGTTTTCACAGAAAGTTTCGGTGCCTGGACTAGTAATCTCTCGGTAAACTCAGTAATTCTTTTTGTTATGATGATTTTTATGTTGGTTGGAGCTATAGACAAAATCCGTGGTAACAAGCTTGGATACGGAGAAGAGTTTGATAATGGATTTCTTGCAATGGGCTCACTAGCAATAGCTATGGCTGGTGTGGTTGCTGCCGCTCCCGTACTTGCAATTATACTTAAACCAATAATCGTTCCTATTTATGGCATGCTTGGCGCAGACGCATCTATGTTTGCAACAACACTTCTAGCCAACGATATGGGTGGATATCCACTTGCAATGGAACTTGCAGCTAACGAAAATATTGGTAATTTTGCAGGACTTATTCTCGGATCGATGATGGGTCCGACCATTGTATTTACAATCCCTGTCGCGCTCTCAATCATTAAACCTGAAGATCGCCCTTATCTTGCTTCTGGTGTTCTAGCTGGACTTATAACAATTCCCCTAGGCTGTATCGCAGGCGGACTTGTTATGAATCTAACACCCTATAAGATTAGCTTGGCAACTATCCTTGTTAACTTAATACCTGTTATCCTTATTGCCGGCGCAATCGTTGTAGGTCTTTGGTTTGTACCAGAACGCATGATTCGCGGGTTTAATAAGTTTGGAACAGGAGTAACAGTTCTTATCACGATTTTTACAGCAATCGCCGTCTTTCAATACATCACAGGAATTCGTTTCCCACTATTTGATATTATGGTAGACGCTGATAAAAATGGCGGAGTAATTCCTCTTGAAGTAGGTCTTCTCATTTGTGGTCAAATCGCAATTGTATTGATTGGAGCATTCCCCATGGTCAAGTGGATAACAAAAACATTTGGCAAATCACTTGAAAAAATTGGAAGTATGCTTGGTATGAACGAAGAGGGATCTGCCGGAATGGTTGCGACACTTGCCAACAATATAGCTATGTTTAATATTTTGGATAAGATGAATCCAAAAGGCAAGATTATAAACGTTGCATTTGCGGTTTCAGCTGCCTTTGTATTTGGAGATCATCTCGGATTTACAGCTGGGGCAAATTCTGAAATGATCTTCCCGGTTGTTGTAGGTAAGCTTACTGCTGGAATCACTGCAGTCATCCTTTCGCTTTTCCTTGCTCCAAAGCTTCTTGAAAAAGTGGAATCTATTAAATCGAGCCAAAAGTAGAATCCTTTCTAAGGTTCTTTGAAAGGTTGTGAGAACATGAATAAAAGCGAACAGATAATTCGTGATATAGTTACACAAGTTTTAAGTGAAACTATGGGCAAAAAAGACGAAGGATTCGAAAAGAAAAAAGATCCGAGCGGAGTTATATTGATCAAATCAGACACAGTTAAATGTGAACGTTTTGAGCAGGACGGCGTAGCTCTTAAAGACGTGGTGACACTTGAGGAAGCTCCTAGAATGGGTGCTGGTATTATGGAACTTGACAACACCAGCTTTGAGTGGACACTTACCTATGATGAGTACGACGTGATTCTTTCGGGAGTACTTGAAATAGTAATCGACGGACGTATTGTTACTGGATACCCTGGTGATATCATCTATATTCCGAAAAACACTCATATTCATTTTCAGACACCAAGTCACGCACGTTATGCTTACTTCGTGTATCCAGCTAACTGGAGCGAATTAATCTAATAACAAAACAAATAGAGGTATATTGTGAATATTGCTTCAAAGACGCTCTATACCTCTATTTAGCTTACGTTTTTAGCAACTTCAATTTTTGACATTGCACACAATTTATGGTATATTAATTGGAACGTTTTTCATCAAAAAGTAGCTATTAGCAGTAATCCCTTTAACTTTAAACATAAGAACCATTAACAGCACGCATACATACAGATTTACTTTTCATAAATTGTTACTTTTGTTTAGTTCCAATTTTCAGCTTTTTAGACTATAATCACTTTGCACCGCAAATATCGGAAGGAGTGTTCTTTATAATGGTAAGAAAGTATACCAGAGTAGTAATGCTCGCACTTGCAGCACTTATGACATTTTCATGTGTTGCAATGGCAACGACCGCAGCACCAGAGCCATACACAAAGCAACCCACACAGTATCTCTCAGAAAAAAATTGGGAGCCTTGGACAAAAAAAGTCATCAATCAGTTGATGGATGTCTACGGAAGAAACAGTAAGAGCTACAATCCTGAGGCAAGACCATGGGCAATGTTCGACTGTGATAACACCATTACAATGACAGACGTTCAGGAACAGCTTTTCATCTATCAGATCGAAAACCTCCGCTTCGCATTTACTCCAAAAGAACTATACAAAATTGCGACAGCAGGAGTTCCTGATGTACACTTAAACCTTGGTAAAGACTACAACAACACAACAGTTGATAAGCTTGCCAAAGATACAGTAAAAGCATACACAAAACTTTACAAAAAAGGCTGGGTAGCGGCTGATAATTCACAAGCAGCAAACAAAGCCAAATGGATGGCAACTGATGATTGGAAAGAGTTTGCAACAAAAACTCGTCTTCTCTATGATGCAATCGGAGACAGCACAAGCGTTTCAGTTTCCTATCCTTGGATCGGGTTCTACTTCACAGGTATGACACCTGCACAAGCAGAGCAGCTTGCATTTGAATCACATACAAAATACCGTGAACTAGGTTTGGCATCAGCAAGTAACTGGACAAAAAAGAGCTGGGAAAGCCCAAAGAAATATAGAAGCCGTTCAGGTTCGTTTAAAGTAAGCTTCCGTCAGTCAACAGGCGTTTCAGCAGAAATGCTCGAACTTCTTAAGAAGCTCGACGCAAACGGAATTGATGTTTGGATTTGCTCAGCATCACCCGTTGTTGCAATCAGAGGCCTAATGCGCGCATGGAACTTTGAAGGCGTAAGAGACACTGTAAGCATGACATATAAGATGAAAGACGGTAAGTACATTGCTGAATACGACTACGACGAACATCCTCAGACACAGGGCGTAGGCAAGTCAGAAGCATTTGTTAAGAAGGTTGTTCCTTTCTATAATGGAAGAGGACCTATCTTTGGAGCAGGTGACTCACAGGGTGACTTTAACTTCATGACCGAATTTAAAGACACTGTTGCAGGAATCATGATCAACCGTATTCGCAAAGACGACGCAGCAATTTGCACAGCAATAGCAATTTATCAGAACGAGAAAAAAATGGACCTTTATGATGCAATGCTGAAGGGTGAAATTCGTTTCGTAAGTCAGGGCCGTAATGAAAATACTGGTCTCTTCATTCCTCAGACAGGTTCGATTATGCTTGGCAAAACAAAGGCAGGAGTTCTCTCCGAAAAAGCAGAAGGTTGGAAGAAGAAACTCGAATCAGGAACAACACCTAATCAACTTCTTAACGACTGCGTAAACCTTACAGGCAAACTTAAGAAGTACATTGGTACAAAGGTAAGATAGTACTTCGAAAGTAATATAGTTCTTTAAATTTAGGTACAAAATGTACTTAAAGTGTTATAATATACAAAGAGATACACACAATTTGGAAGGAGTGTTTATTATCATGTTTAAGAAATACACCAGAGTAGTAATGCTCGCACTTGTAGCACTTATGGCATTTTCATGTGTTGCAATGGCAATGACTCAAGCACCAGAACCTTACACAAAGAAAGCCACTCAGTACCTCACAGAGAAGAACTGGAATCCTTCAGCAAAGAAAGTTATCAACGATATGTTTGACGCTTTCGGAAGAAACAACAAGAATTACAATCCAGAAGCAAGACCATGGGCAATGTTTGACTGTGATAACACCATCACAATGACAGACGTCCAGGAGCAGCTTTTCATCTATCAGATTGAAAACCTTCGCTTCGCATTTGCTCCTAACGAACTATACGCAATTGCAACAGCTGGAGTTCCTGATGTAAACCTTGATCTTGGCAAAGACTACAACAATAAAACAGTAGCTATGCTTGCCAAAGACACGGTTGCAGCCTACACAAAACTTTACAAAAAAGGTTGGGTAGCAGCTGATAACTCAAAGGCTTCACAAAAAGACAAATGGGTTAACACTGATGACTTTAAAGAGTTTGCAACAAAAACTCGTCTTCTCTATGATGCAATCGGAGACAGCACCAGTGTTTCAGTTTCCTATCCTTGGATTGGTTTCTACTTCACAGGTATGACACCTGCAGAAGCAGAGCAGCTTGCCTACGAATCACAC
>JAAYFQ010000095.1 GCA_012728165.1 Synergistaceae bacterium
AAGGACTCTGTGTTTAAATGGTGGAGGTAAGCGGGATCGAACCGCTGACCTCTTGCATGCCATGCAAGCGCTCTCCCAGCTGAGCTATACCCCCACATAGAGAACATGCGCAATTATACTGATTAGCGCGAGCCCTGTCAAGGCTATCATCTAAGTATGAAGAATAAAAAGATCTTAATCAAAATCAAAAATTTAATATTTATAACATCATTTCTTGTACTCGCCGCTACTCATTGTTCTCCTTCTTTCGCTATGACAAGAGAAGAATTTCTCCCAAAAGTTTTTCAAACATTGGAATATACACTTCCTAATAAAAACCTTACACATACAGAAGGTAAGCTTACGAATGCGAATGCAGTGCGCCTTGCACTCGAAGCAATGGGATGGGATTTCGCAATTACTGCTTATGGTCGTGTAACATTGCTGCCAGAGTGGAGCGACAAAGATCCTGTATTTGAAATAGCAAGCAAAATGACACCTTCTGCGCCGGAAGTCTTGCTATCTGCTTTCGATAAACCTTTTTCAGCAGACAATCTGCCCATACTCTGTGATTGGCTTAATAAATGCAAGAAAAATGTATCATGGAAAGCTTCTTTCTCATGGGAGGGAACCGAACTCATATTAAGTAAGCGTGGAGTTGGCAACCCTAGTGGTTCAGCAAACGGGGACTTAGAAAAAGGAATCAACGAGCCTCTATATATGGCTATGCTCGCTGTTGACATAAAAAAAGTACCTTGCCAAATTGTAACGGCTGTCATGGTTGGTTCTAAAAAAGCAACTTTGTCTACTATCGCGGAGGAAAACTACAATGTCATTGGCGGTATAAACGGAGGTTATTTTGCGGGCGCAAATGCAATTGGAATTTTGCGCACACAAGGACGCATGAATAATCCAAGCTTTTGGCCTGGACGTTCTGCTTTCGGCTGGAATCA
Organism: Synergistaceae bacterium; assembly: GCA_012728165.1. Lineage (GTDB taxonomy): Bacteria > Synergistota > Synergistia > Synergistales > Synergistaceae > JAAYFL01. Next base: position 933 of record JAAYFQ010000095.1, read on the forward strand.
AAATGGCCAAACAATGTTCATCGATGGAGAAACAACAGCAAATATTTCCAAAAATCCTAAATATGATATCTATACCGAAGTACTTCAAGCTGGCCCACTTCTAGTAAAAGATGGACAACTTGTTAATAACACCGAAAAAATACATGAAAACGTTTTAAATAAGCGCCACCCACGTACATTGGTTGGAACTGATGGAAAACGTATAATTTGGGCTGTCATAGATGGTCGCAACAATATGCATAGCGTCGGCGCAACAATACAGGAAACTAGAAAAACTTGTCTTCATATGGGGTTAAAAACAGCTCTAAACTTAGACGGCGGCGGTTCAAGCTCAATTTGGTGGAGAGGTTTTACTTTCACTTCACCTAGCAACAGCAAAGAATTCGAACGCCCGATCCCATATGCCATTTTAATGTTTCAAGATGGTTCAGGAGTAAGAGATTAACTGTTATAATAGAGAGCGCTAAATGCCTTTTTAGAAATATATAGTTTCATATAATCAAATATGGTTTATATTGTGTTTTGATAATCAAATAATAAACGACGGGAAAGGAAAATTAGACCCTTACAATCAAAATAGCAGAAATTTTAAAAATATTCTTAACTTGTATGGTCTTGGTCAAATTAATGGGAGAAAAAATTTACGCACTAGATTTAAACAATGAGGAATGGACAACATGGCTCGAAAAAGAACTTAAGCAACCTAAGTTCCGCGCGGACCAGATTTGCCAGTGGCTTTGGCAAAAAGGAACCTTCGATGCGGAGGAAATGACCAACCTATCCTTACCTCTTCGCGAACAGCTTGCACAACGAATTAATTTTGCTTTGCCAAAACTGATTGACAAACAGCGATCTGAAATGGATGGAACAAGAAAATATCTCTGGCAAATGCGTGACGGCAATACAGTAGAATCCGTTTTGCTCCGCCAGAACGATAGAATGACAGCATGTGTCTCTACTCAGGTCGGATGCCCTCTTCAATGCACTTTTTGTGCCACAGGGCTTTCTGGGTACGTTAGGAACCTTTCTGCGGGAGAAATTGCTTCCCAGTTTTTAGCGATGGAAAAAGCTGTTGGCAGAGATATAAATAACATCGTCTACATGGGGATGGGAGAACCATTCCTTAACACTGATGCCGTATTGAAATCTATTCGTATGCTCAACAGCCCCGAACAAAGAAATCTAGGGATAAGGCACATGACGATATCAACTTCCGGGATTATTCCTGGAATAATAGAGCTTGCCGAATCTGGGCTAGGAGTAAAGCTGGCTATTTCACTAAACGCGGCTGACGATAATCTCCGCAGCACATTAATGCCTGTTAACCACACTTACCCTGTCGATGAACTACGCAAAACAATGCAGGAATATCAAAAGATAACAGGCAACAGACTAACAATAGAATACGCTCTTTTCGGTGGAATTAATGATGGAATCGAACAGGCTAGAGAGTTAGTCCGCTTCCTTAAGGGCATACATGTTTTTATTAACCTTATTCCATACAATGCTGTTGACGACCGATATCAGAAACCCTTACCTGAAACTATTCTTAAATTCCGCAACGTACTAACTACAGCAGGATTTGAAGCTGAGTTTCGCCAAAGTCAGGGTGCAGATATTGATGCGGCATGTGGTCAACTTAGAAGAAAAACAATGACAGGTGCTCCTGTCGAGCTTGAACCAAAGCCGCACTCTGTAACGAAAACAAACATGGCGACACGAGATGAAATTAAAAAACCTGTGCGCCGCACAACTGACAGAGCTGCCAAACGTGAAGATACAAAAAGCGATTCGCGTTCTTCACGAACTGTTACAAAAGGAAATTCCGGTGGATTCGTTTCAGATAGAGGCACAAAACGTAGAAAAACTGATAAACCTGAATCTGATCGTTATCGCAGTGGCAAAATGAAAGAAGCACGTCCCGCATATAGAGGACAAGGGGAAGACATAGACAAACAGCGCGAAGAGAGACCATCGTCCGACCGCACCAGTTACAATCGAGGAGATAGACCTTCAGCTTCACGCAGCGGAAAACCTTCTTCCTATGGCAAGACTGATAAGCCTCGTCGTTTCTCCGATAAAACAAGAGATGATAGAAATTTCAAATCAAATGATAGAGGACCAAGAAATGACGAACAGGGATCAAGGCCAGACGCACGTAATGAAAGAACTTATAATTCACGTGACGGAAAACCTTCTTCCTATGGCAAGACTGATAAGCCTCGTCGTTTCTCCGATAAAACAAGAGATGATAGAAGCTCAAGTCAGATAGCAACAGCGCCAAAAGTGGAGGATACAAAGCAAAATCAGGACCAGGCACAGAAAGAACCTATAGTTCTCGTGACAGTAACCCTTCAGAATCCGGAAAAACTGATGAATCACGTCGTTTCTCCGACAAACCAAGAGATTCAAGAGGTGCAAAAGGAGGAAAACGCGGTTCAAAATCTGTGACAAAGCCTCGTAATTCTGACTCAAAAACGAAGAGAACAGCGAAATAAGACACAAAAAAATATAATAGTAATATAAAGGCAGAGCAAATCACGCTCTGCCTTTTAAGTACTTTTCTCTTGCTCATATTCTATGGAAATATGATAATGTCAGACAAAATAGAGTAACAAAGTAAAAATATTTTTCAATATTACAGGAGGAGAATAATGAAGTTTTTAATCTTTCTTTTGATTGGAACACTTATCTTTGGAATTCAGTTTCCTGCATACCTCTTTTTATTCAGCTTATTTGCATTTGTCGTTTTTTCTCTAATAATTCTCAGTCTCTTCCGAGGAAGTTCTGCATTCAAAATATATACAAACCGACCTTTTGGCGAATATCAAGATGCAAATGACGAGTTCGTAAGAGAACCCAAGAAGATCAACGCAGATATTTTCTCAGACGAAGAATTGTTTGTACGAAGAGATGAGCCTGATATCTTTGAAGAAGAGGGAGAAATAATTGACTTACCTGCCTCTGCTCTAAGAAAAGATGACTAGATCAACAAATCCAAGCAATTAGAAATAATTAATCGCCACTAATGCTTAATAACAAACAGACGCCTCACTAAAAGTAGAGGCGTCTGTTTGTTATTAAGAGTTAAATTCCTCTTGCGGTGTTTTTATTGAGGCCGTTTACTATGCTGAATAATATTATAGGAACGTCTTTATTCTGTTAAATGTATTTTACCTGATGCTGTAGGGGCTTTCTGCCACTATTCAAATGCTCTGTCTTCAATGCCTATGACTCTGTCAATAGAATCTTCTCATAACGCTTAAGTTTTTTAATCTGTATCTCTCGTGACAAAGCCTCTTCCTTAGTGTCAAATTTTTCTGAGTAAAACAAAGATACAGGGGTTCTACCTCGAGTATATTTTGCGCCTGAACCATTATTATGTGCAGCAATACGCTTATCTATGTCATATGTCCAACCTGTGTATAACGTATCATCCGAACAACGCAGTATGTAAACATAAGCAATCATATAGAAAAAGTTCCCTCAGGAAGAATTTTCTTTTTTTGCTCGTATGGATTGGTAAAAAAATCTATACCCATTTGACGCAGCATATATTTCAGAACCCCTGCAGGGGAAAGCACTTTTTGTTCTATGAGATTGTTAAACGCTCGAGTAACCTTAGAAAAATTAAACAGCTGCTCAAGAACGGCATAAGATCCCGTTACTCTCGCCAAAAATGTGCCCCAAGACGTCATTACGCTAAGAAACGACTCGACGCTACTGTCATATTTCATAGGTGTTGTTGAGCTTGCTGAATAAGGTACTGCGCAAAAGATTACGCTTATCAAAATCAATATCGTCATAAATTTTTTAAGAGTCATTTTTAACACCTCTTTATAAAAATACGTATCATTTAATCAACACTATTTTATCACTGTCAAATTCATTAATGTTATTTTCGTCAAATTGATACGCGAAATGTTTATCCGCGCGCTAAATCCTTAAGCTCTTGTAATACTTTCGGACTTATATCACCTGAAATCCATGACGAATAGACAGAATTATTTTGAAGCAATGGCTCTGTCGCAAGATTCGGTGTTTTTTTCAATGCCTTTGCAAAAGAAGATGTCCCCGGGATTGGAGAAAACTCCGCAAGTTTCGGTTTCCCTCCGCAATCACGAACAAACTTAATCGTATCTTTAACCGATTCTATGCTCTGTTCGGGTAGTCCTAAAAGTATATAAGTCTCACAATCGTTCGTGCTATATCCAGCTTTCAATAAATTATTAATTGCTGTGGCGTATTCATTCCGCGCCACCTTTCCACAACTTGTTTTTACAATGTCCGGATCAATGCTTTCAAGCGATAATCTTATCGTTACAAATCCTGATTTCTTTAATATTTCCGCACACTCGCTGTCAATCTCTCTCACGTGCAGACCATTTGGCGTATGTAGTCGCAGTGTTCCGTCATAACGACGAGTTAACTCTTCTACAAGAGGATATGCGTATTTTTCTTTGTCTATAAGCAGAGCATCATCATAAAAAGCAAAATCGACTGCGCCAAGGCGCTTTTGATAATCTATCTCCGAGAGGACTTCAGCAATGAAACGCCTATGATATTTCGGCCAAAGTATACGTGATGCGCAATATTCGCATGACATCGGACAGCCAAATGACGTCATGGTCACTCCGTAAGGGATTTTTTCGTAGAGATCCATCGCTGGATACGGAACGTCAGGCTGCCAATTATCTGTAATAATATAATCTGCACCGAGTGTTGACGCATGCTCAGGACATAGACGTGCATAAACGCCACCAAGCACAACCGGAACATCCTTGAGTGTTTGATGTACCAAGTCGATTGTCTCTTTTACTCCACCGTACCAATATGTCATTACAGAAGTTAAAAATATAATCTCCGGCTTTTCAATTGCTAAAAGCTTTTCAACTATTGAATCTTTACTTAACCCAAAGCGGTGATATCTTCTTTTTATTCCACTGTAAACTGCTGGCTTTTCTATCTCTTCGGAATAGATTTTTTCTCTGCCAAAAGTCTTTTGTGCGATAGCTCCTTCATGTATGCAGTCAAGCAACGCAATATCATTGTTGTTATGTTTCATTTTTTCAAGAAGGTATAACAGTCCAACAGGCTTGGACCAAAGATCAAAGAAAGAGAAGTCATGCACAGGAGGGTTGATGCCGAGTATTTTCTTTCCCGACAGAGAAAACATTTCTTCGATATCTTTTTTCTTTGTTTTCTGCATAAAACCTCACCATTCTGTCAAAAAAAGAGGCTGCTGAGAAGAGCTCTCTGCAGCCTCGAACTTTATTATACAGAGCGAAGACTTCTTCGCTTATTATACTCGTGAATTACCGAAAGAGCTTTTTCAAAGTCTTCCGTGTCAAAATACATTCGTCTCTTTTTTATTTAAACAGCTGATTCTCGACCAAAGGGAATTAACGTTGTTATTTTAAGAAACCCTTTAAAATAGTTTCTTCCGCTTCTGTCTCCGTCATTCCCAACGACATTAATTTCGTTAGCTGTTCAGATTCAATTTTTCCGATAGCAGCCTCATGAATTAATTGAGCATCTGAGTTGAAAGCAGAGATTTCAGGAATGGACGAGACCTGTGCCTTATCCATAATAATCGAGTCACACTGAATGTGCCCACGGCACTTAGCGTGTCCAAGCAGCCTAAAATGAAAAACCTGTTTAGATTCATTCTGGGCAACAGTTCGAGAAATAATTTGAGCAGACGCATCTTCGCCTAGCAAATTTACCGTGGTGTTAGATTCGGCTGTCTGATCCAAATAAGTAAGCAATCTCTCTACTACTATAAGCTGAGCATTTTTATGCAAATTCACTTCAGTGTCTCTTATAGTGTTGTCTATTCCTCTAATTTGAGCCATTTCGAGTTCTACGACACCATTCTCTTCAACTTCTATAATGGTTTTGGGGTTAAGAACGCGTTCGCCGCTACCTTCACCTTCGCCGTAATGCTTTTCTATATACTTCATTTTGGCGCCCTTACGGACAAAGAATTCATGAATGCCATCATGTTGAGCTTTTTTGTCACTTGAATTATGAATTCCACAGCCAGCAACAATTAGAACGTCAGAATTTTCGCCTATCTCAAAAGTGTTGTAAACAATATCCTCAATACCTTCAGATACGATAACTGGGATATATACGCTTTCTCCTTTAGTTCCGGCTTTTATAATGACATCGATACCAGGTTTATCTTTTTTTGTGATTATATCGATATTCGAAGTTGTGTGTCGGCCAGAGCCTTCACCGTTTTTTCGAAGATTGAATGCTCCTTGAGGTATCTCATTCAAATCTGCAATCTCAAACAACAATTTTTTATCTATCGCAGTCAGCAATTGCTTTTCCTCCTTTGTTACAGCTCTGTCGGCAACGACAGTCTGAGTCAATTTGGCGAATTTCTCCAAGAACTTTTTCGCGAGTAGTTATCTCGCTAACAGTTCCATCGGCCACCATAATGACCTCATCAGCTAAATTTAGAATGCGTTCTTGGTGGGATATTATTAAAATAGTTGTATTATATTTTTCATTCATTTTTACAAAAGTTTCCGTCAATCTTTGCATGCTCCATAAATCGATACCCGCTTCAGGCTCATCAAAGATAGCCAGTTTCAAATCACGGGCTAAAATTGTCGCAATTTCAATCCGTTTAACTTCTCCACCAGAAAAGCTTGTATTTATTTCGCGCTCTAAATAATCCTGAGCACACAATCCAACGTCGTAAAGGAGATCGCACATTTCAGGCACCTTATTTTTATCACTGGCTATCTCTAAAAGCTCACGAACTTTAATTCCTTTGAAACGCGCAGGTTGCTGGAATGCATAGCCTATACCCATACGAGCTCGTTCATAAATAGTTTTATTTGTAATATCTTCGCCATTCAACAATATCTGACCACTAGTAGACTGATAAATCCCCATAATTGCCTTAGACAATGCGGACTTACCCCCGCCATTAGGCCCGGTCATTACATAGATTTTCTTATCTTCCAGTTTAAAGTTCATGTCTTTCAATACTTGAATTTCACCCTCGTCGCCTTTTAGCGTTAAACCGAGGTTTTTAACTTCCAGCATTTATATTTCCCCCTACATAATTTCCTGTTCTGCAACTGATTACCCGTTTTGACAGGTAAAAGTATTCTTATGCTAATACAAGGTGCTAAAAACTTGGATTACATTATATCTTATCTTAGCAACTATACATAATAAAATATGTGTTTTATGAAATTTGATTTTGGATAAAAAGTTGAGACAATGCTGCCTGTTCCCTCTCTATGGATTCAGGAACCTAGGTTTTTCCATTAATCGTCTCACCGGTATGGAGTTGAACCGGCGTCCAGTATTTAAGTTTTTTATTTGTTTAGGAACGCTAAACCTATGGACCCTGGCTCAAAGGCATCCGGGGAGACGATGAGGGTTGAAGCCCCTAGTCTTTAACGACTGTTTGACCACTGTTGAACAACGTTTGACGATTGTTTGACCATCCTTATATTCGCCACTAGCAATCACTCAGCTATTGCTCAGCAACCGCTCAGCTAAAGGGTTTAAAACAATTGCTTAACGCGACATTTTTACGTCGCAGCTCCACGGCGATAACATCGCCGCTTCACGCGGCACATCCCCTGCAGCAATTCCTATTCAAATTCAAAAGCACCAATATAAAGTTGGTAGTATTTGCCTTTTTGCGCGATTAGCTGTTCGTGGTTACCTCGTTCAATTATACGTCCATGTTCAAGAACCATAATAACGTCAGAATTCTGCACAGTAGAAAGACGGTGGGCAATAACGAAAACGGTTCTACCTTTCATTAATGCATCCATACCCGCTTGTATTATAGATTCAGTTCTTGTGTCAATAGATGACGTGGCTTCATCCAAAATCATAACGGGAGGATCTGCCACAGCTGCGCGTGCAATAGATATCAATTGCATTTGTCCCTGTGAAAGTTTACTTCCATCACCCTTAAGCAGCGTTTCATACCCTTGCGGCAACATTCGAATAAAGCTATCTGCGTTAGCGAGTTTTGCTGCGGCAATGCATTCTTTATCAGTTGCATCAAGTTTTCCATAGCGAATATTATCCATTACTGTTCCAGTAAACAAATTCACATCCTGTAAAACAATTCCAAGGGAACGCCGAAGATCTGCTTTTTTGATCTTATTAATATTAATACCGTCATAACGGATTTTTCCATCTGCAATGTCATAGAACCGATTAATCAGGTTCGTGATAGTGGTTTTTCCTGCTCCTGTGGCACCAACAAAAGCCACCTTTTGTCCAGGCTTAGCATATAGAGTAATTTCGTGTAGTACACTTGTTTTCCCATCGTAACTGAAGTCCACATCATAAAAACGAATCTCTCCCAGCAGTGGTGTGTAAGTTGCGGTGCCATCACCATGTGGATGCTTCCATGCCCATTTATGTGTGCACTCCGCGCACTCTGTAATTTCACCGTCTTCCGTTTCTTTTACATTGACAAGAGTAATATATCCTTCGTCCTGTTCGCTTTTCTCATCTAGAAGTTCAAAAATCCTCGAAGCTCCTGCTAACGCCATAACCACTGTGTTGAACTGCGTAGAAATCTGTCCTATCGGATTAACAAAATTGCGAGATAGAGTAAGAAAAGACACGATTGCTCCAATAGTTAGGACATTAATTCCGGAGAGGCTGATATTGGGAAGCTCCGCTATGCCTGCCATCCCGCCGATAATCGCAATAAACACATACAGCATGTAACCAATGCTACTAACCACTGGCATTGTAATATTTCCATATTTATTTGCTTTAGTCGCACTGTAACAAAGCTCTTCATTTCTTTTATCAAATTCCTCTTTAGCTTTACTTTCATGAGAAAAAACCTTTACGACCTTCTGACCATTAATAATTTCTTCAATGTAACCGTTGACATCTCCGAGAGATTTCTGCTGTTTGATAAAGAATTTACTGCTTTTTTCTACCAACACTCTAATAATTTTTAATAGAACTGCAGCAAATAAAACAACAAAAAGAGTAAGTCCGAAACTGAGATAAAGCATAGCAATAAATATCGCCAATATGCTAATAAAGGAAGAAAACATCTGTGGCAAACTTTGAGAAATAGCCTGTCGTAGAACATCTGTATCGTTGGTATAATGGCTCATTAAATCGCCGTGTGAATGCGTGTCAAAATATTTTATAGGAAGAGATTGCATATGTTTAAACATTTCATTCCGAATTTTTTTCAAAGTCCCCTGTTCGACAATAACCATAGTTCTACTATAAAACAGCGTACTGAGGACTCCAATCATATAAATGACTCCCATGAATAGAATCGCGTAAAAAAGCTCTGTAAATACAGGAGCTTCCTCTGACAACAGCGGAACAATATAACTGTCGATCAGCGTTTTAATAAACAGTGAAGAAGAAACACTGGCAACAGCGCTCAAAAGTATGCAAACGACAACAAAAGCCAATCGGCCTTTGTATTCAACCATATAAGAAAACAATCTTTTTATTGTCTTCGGCTTGAAACGTTGCTTCAAGGGTTTTTTAAGCAGTGAAGAGTACTCCTTTGCTCTTGTCTTACTCATCAGAGACACCGTGCCTGTTCTGAGATTCATAAACCTCTTTATATATGGCGTTCGTTTCGAGTAATTCTTCATGCGTACCAATAGCGTTTATTCTACGGTCATCCATTACTATAATCTTGTCTGCATTCTGAATGGATGAAACACGCTGAGCTATAATAATTTTCGTCGTGTTTGGAATTTCTTGACGAAGAGCCTGACGAATCAATTTATCAGTCTTGGTGTCAACAGCACTAGTAGAGTCGTCAAGAATTAAAATTTTAGGTTTTTTTAGTAATGCTCGCGCAATACAGAGTCTTTGTCTCTGTCCTCCTGATACATTTGTACCGCCTTGTTCGATGTAAGTATCGTATTTATTCGGTAGTTTTTGAATAAATTTGTCTGCTTGAGCAATTTTACAAGCTCTAATTAACTCTTCGTCTGTAGCGTTTTCATCGCCCCATCTAAGATTTTCTTTAATTGTTCCTGAAAAAAGAACGTTTTTTTGCAACACCATAGCAACTTCATTTCGAAGAGACTGAATGTCATAGTTTCGTACATTCAAACCGCCTACAGTTACTTTTCCGCTGACAACGTCGTAAAGACGCGGAATAAGCTGAACAAGGCTTGTTTTCGATGAGCCTGTTCCTCCAATAATTCCTACTGTTTCTCCAGAATTAATAGAAAGATTTATGTTTTTTAAAACTGTTTTATTCGCGTTTTTAGCATAAGAAAACGTAACATTCTCGAAAGTTACTGATCCATCTTTTACAAAACAAACAGGATTATTCGCGTTTTTCAAATCACTTTTTTCTTCCAAAACTTCCACAATACGCTCTGCTGACGCACGAGAAATGATAACCATGACAAACGCCATAGAAAACATCATCAGACTCATTAAGATTTGCATATCATAAACAATTAGGCTAGTCAGTTTACCAGTTGAAAGTCCCAGGACAGGATCATTTCCACTGCCAACTATAGCTTTCGACCCAAACCAAAATAATAAAAGCATACTTGCATAAAAGGTAAACTGAAACAGTGGCATATTAAAGGCTAATCGTTTTCCCGCCTTGATAAAACCTTCAAAAATCGAATGTGAAATTTCCTCAAATTTCTTCTCTTCGTACTCCTCGCGATTATAGGATTTTGTCACTCTAATCCCACGTAGGTTCTCTTGAACTATATTGTTCAATTTGTCATAAGTTCGGTAGACTCGCACATACATTGGGTGTACCTTCGCAACAATTAGCCATAATCCTGTGCCAAGAACAGGAATAGCTGCAAGAAAAATCAGTGATAATTGAGCATCAATTCGAAAAGAAAAAATCAAAGCAAAGGTAATCATCAATGGAGCTCGTACAGCAAGGCGAATCAAAACTTGAAATGAGTTCTGTACGTTTGTAACGTCAGTAGTAAGCCTTGTAATTATGCTTGCTGTAGAGAACTTATCAATATTAGAGAAAGAGAATCGCTGAACATTGTAAAACATGTCTTGCCGCAGATTTTTTGCAAATCCCATCGAGGCTATTGCCGCGCTACGACCTGCCAAGATGCCCGTAAGTAGAGAAATAACTGAGCAAATAGTTAAAACAAGTCCCACCAGCAATACATAGGACATATCGTTTTTGCTAATGCCGTTATCAATCAACAGTGCCATTACGGTAGGAAGAATGATTTCTAGAACCGTTTCTAAAGTTACGAATACGGGAACAAGAATTGTGTGCTTTTTGTATTCTCGCAAGCTAGACAACAGTTTTTTAATCATCGGATTTCCTCAATTGTTCTCCTGAAAATTAGAGATATTCTCTTTTATTTTTATTTATATTAAAATTGCAATATAAAACGTCACCTTTCATTATAACCTTTTATTCACTGCTGTTAAACTCTATGACGGCTTATTCTTCTCTCATAACTATCATTAGCGATGCTGACGAACTATGGTTTTAAAACCGTGACTGAGCCATTCACTCTCAGTCTATTCTTCAGTGTGCATCGCAGCAGTTGCTTTTACTTCACTAGCAAGAATTTCGACTGCATCCAGATAAGAATCAAAGTGTTTACCTTTAACAGTAGCAATGCAGACGGAAGACGTGTAGGAGGTTTTCCTGAAGTCCTCTCTATCTGTAATATCGGAAAGATGAACCTCTACCGCTGGCATGCTTACTGCCCTTATTGCATCTGGAATGGCAATGCTCGTATGAGTGTACGCAGCCGGATTTATTATTATTCCGTCAAATTTTCCAAGAGCTCCCTGAATGGCGTCAATTATTGCTCCCTCAGAGTTTGATTGGAAAAATTGCACATCTATATCTCTGGGGTCACAGTAGTTCTTTACATATTTCATGAGGTCATCAAGGGTTTCTTTGCCATAGATTTCTGGCTCTCTTATACCCAGCATGTTAAGGTTCGGACCGTTTATTATTAAAAATTTCATAATTTCAGCACCTCCATTATTTTCTCCGTCGTTTCAGAAAAACCTACGTTTTCAACTGATATATCGCTCCAACTAGAGTAAAGATCAGCTCTTTCTCTGTAGATCTGCCCGACGCCCTTTGCTTGAGTCAGAGGTCTTCCCTCCGAAGCAAGCTGATTCAGTTCTCTTTTTATAAAAATTACGGTACTGTTCTGTCTTATTATATCTTTGTTTTCAGCTCTTGTGACTACGCCTCCGCCGGTAGTTACAATAAGTCCGCTCTCTTTGCAGACTTCTGAGAGAATCGAACTCTCTATTTTTCTAAAAAAATCTTCTCCGAAATCGGCAA
>JAAYFQ010000096.1 GCA_012728165.1 Synergistaceae bacterium
ATACATGAAAAATTCGGTTCTGTAAGTTTGAGAGCTATACCTGTCCGTATTATTGCGACTATTGTAACAATTGCCACAGGAGGTTCAACAGGAAAAGAAGGACCTTCTGCTCAAATTGGAGCGGGAATCACATATGGATTAGCAAAGCTTTTTAAATTCGATGATTATCACCAAAAACGTCTTGTTATTTGCGGCACAGCTGCAGGAATCTCCGCGGTGTTTGGAACGCCGATAACCGGTGCTATTTTTGGTGTGGAAATACTTTACGCAGGTCAAATGTTCTACGATGTTCTCCTGCCAGCTCTTATCGCAGGAATACTTTCAAGCATGACAGCAGCATATTGGGGTGCCGGATACCTTCCTACTATTATGATAACAATTCCGGAATTGGCACCACGCATGATAACTCTTTCAATATTTGCCGGAATATTTTTTGGAGTGGTCTCCCTTCTTCACATAGAGGGTCTACGTGGCTTAAAATATATGTTTAAAAAAGCGAAAACTCCTGAATGGATCAAGCCATTAATAGGCGGAACACTCCTGCTTCTTATAACTTTTTTCTTTGGTGATCGCTATCTTGGACTTGGTGATGAAACAATATTTGCGGCTGTGAATGGTGGAAATATTCCTTTATTTGCATTCGCTCTTAAGTCTTTGGCAATGTCTATCACTTTTTCTTCGGGAGGCAATGGCGGAGTTCTTACTCCAACACTTTTTGTTGGTGCTGCGGCTGGTTCTTTTTTCGCAAAAATCTTTTTTCTTGATCCATCAGTGTTTAGCGCACTTGGTCTTGTTGCTGTCTTGGCAGGTTCTACCAACACGCCTATAGCTTCAACAATACTCGCAATGGAGCTATTTGGCTCAGCAGTCGCACCTTTTGCAAGCATAGCTTGTGTAGTTTCATACATAATCACAGGACATAGAAGCCTCTATCCTGGGCAGAGAATGTTACGTCCAAAGACGAGATTGTTTGTTTATAGAAAAGACGAAAAAGGCAATGAGTTTATAGTAAGTCGTCTAAAAGGAATTTCAACAGAGAAACTTATGCGTTTCCACTGGAATGCGTTCAAAAAAAGAATGTCAGAAATAGTAAAATTAAAGGAAAGGGAGTGAGTTTGATGTTTGAGAACATGCCAGGAAAAACGTCGAATAGAATATTAACTGTTCTTTCAACTCTTGTTTTATTGTCATGGGTGTGGAGATGGTTCGGCCCCGGTAGCGCAACAGTTAGAGCAAGCGAGAAAATAGCTATATCAAAAATAGGTCTTTCTTTTATGAGTTTGATATGGATAGCTGTGTCGGTCGTTTGTGGAGGATATCTTCTTTGGCGTGGCATGTCTTATCTGTTCTGGCACAAATATTTTAAAGGCGAATCAATACCGGACGAGCCGAAAGATTAAGAATAATTTTTATTAGTCTTCTATTTTGTGATATGCTGAAACTTCAATATCTTGTTCCTCCACAATTTTTTTGATTTCATTCTCATCATCGCAAGCATAACTGCATGCAAATCCGCAACTGGCGGAAACGCTGCGAGGAACTGGTATAATTTTTACAGCAAAACCTGCTTTTCTACATGATTTCTCAAAGGAAAGTGCCATATGAGTAGTATCAAAAGTTGCAAGACATTTCAATTGAATCACCTCTTAGTCGTTTATATCACATTTTATTCCGTAATTATACGTGGACTTTGTTTTTAAAGACAGGTAAAATCCACTGAAAAGTAGAGTTGATAAGCAACAAAACGC
>JAAYFQ010000097.1 GCA_012728165.1 Synergistaceae bacterium
AAAAAGATTAGTAATAAAATTTCTTTTAAAAGAATCTTTCCCAATATACAAAAAGATCGAAAGCCATCATAAGTCCAGCTATTACAAGAACGACTCCGGAAACAATTTGTATTTGTCTAGCGTGTTTCTTGAGCCACTGAAAAACACCTTTGATGTTAGTGAAGAATATTGCTGCCAATATATAAGGAATTCCAAGCCCCATTGAAAAAACAAATAGATAGAAGATTCCCTGTAAAACGGTGCCTCCGCTTCCTGCAAGCATCAAAGCTGAACCCAAAAATGGTCCTAGACAGGGCGTCCATCCCAGTGAAAAAGCAGCTCCAAACAATATTGATCCCAAAAATCCCTTGCGTTTAACTTCGACATCAAGCTTTTTCTCAATATCCAGAAAAGCTATTTTGAAAACGCCAAGAAAGTGTAGGCCGAATATCATAATCACAACACCGCTTAGACGTTGAAAAAGTAGCCTATGTTCGTTAAGCAAGGCTCCTATGGCTGTCGCAGACGCACCGAGCGCCATAAATATTAGAGTAAATCCACAAACAAAACCAATTGTGTTAATAACGCTAGCTTTACGACCATGTTTCGTTTCTGCTGCAAGATACATAAGATAAATTGGTAACATGGGAAGCATACAAGGAGAAATAAACGCCAACAACCCCTCAAGAAAAAGAAGAAGAACTGTTGTCACTGCTACTTTGCCGCCTTAACTAGTTTTAGAACGTTTGCCTTGGTTGTTCCACCGACAAGCGTTCCAGTGATTACTCCTTTAGTGTTAATAACGTAAGTTGTCGGCAAATAACGGACTCCATACGCTCCTGCGGCTGCTCCCTCTGTGTCCAGAAGCACTCTCATGTCAAGCTTATTGTTCTTCATAAAATCCTCAACAGTCTTTTTTGTTTCACGCCTACCATCCGTCATGTTTACCGCAAGCATTACTGCCGCACCAGATTTTTTGAACTCTTTGTCTAATTCATCAAACTCAGGCATTTCGTTTCGGCAGGGGGGACACCAGGTCGCCCAGAAATTTAAAACCACAATTTTCCCTTCGTATTGCTCAAGAGAAACAGCTTTTCCATTCAAATCCTTTAGTGTGAAATTCTTTGCCTTTGTTCCATTTTGCGTAGCGTATGCAAAAGTTGCAAAGACACTGATTAAAAGTAGAGTTATTGTTGCTAATATTAATATTTTTCTCATAATTAATACCCCTCATCAATTCAAAATTGAAATTTCTGTGTTAAATACTATATTAGAAAAAGGTAGTTGTCTTAAGTGATACTGCTTATTTAAAAGCACTTAATTTACTGAAAGCAAAAAAAGAGAGTAAACAAAAATTAACAACTCAAGGTTTAGAAACAGTAGGGTGACACAAATACGTAATATGCTGATTCGTTAACAAGTTAAATTGCAGTAAAATTGTTATAACAAAAAATTTCTCTAAACGTCACAATAGATTTAACGTGTATTTATAAGGTGTAAAAGTTCAGAATATAACAAGAGGAGGAATAAGAATGGAGCACAGTTTAAAAGCATTACCTTACAGCATGGAGGCTCTAGAACCATTTATATCACGCGAAACGCTTGAGTATCATTATGGCAAGCATCATCAGGCATATGTAACGAATTTGAATAACCTTATCCTCGGCACCGAGTTTGAGAATTTGTCTTTAGAAGAAATAATAATGAAGTCTGATGGGGGCATATTTAACAATGCCGCGCAGGTATTTAACCATACGTTTTACTGGAACTGCTTAATTCCCAATGCGGGTGGAGAACCAAGCGTAAGAATATCTGAGCTGATTAATCAGGAGTTTGGCTCATTCGTTGCTTTCAAGGAAAAATTCAGTAAGGCCGCGATCACAACATTTGGTTCCGGTTGGGCCTGGTTAGTTAAAAACAAAAATGGAGAATTAGAAATAGTAAGTACTAGTAATGCGGGGACTCCTATGACGAATGGCAAGAAACCACTATTAACTTGCGATGTATGGGAGCACGCATATTATATCGATTACAGAAACAGTCGACCTAGTTATGTTGAAAAGTTTTGGAATTTGGTCAATTGGGATTTCGTTTCTTCTAATCTATAGCTTAATTTTTGTAACTTAATAAAATGTCCAGTAATAAAATTCAATTTAAACATTTTTAGGAGGAGGATTCATGCAAATATTCCATGCTCCGTATTATAAGAGACTTCGTGGTTTCACTCTTGTTGAACTTCTGATTACTCTAATTATAATTGGTATTTTAGCCGGATTGCTTGTTTTTGGCATTGGGCAAATGAAGGCAAAAGCAACAGCTACAAAAATCATTGCCGACCTGAGAACTCTTAGGTCTGCTGTGGCTATGCGTTACTCCGACACCAAAACATGGCCTACAGGGGGAACCGGTACTTGGGACTGGGTCAAGGATTATATCGACACGGATGCTCTGTCTTCTACCAATCCAACAGGTGCTGAAAAGCAAAAAATCTATGCAATACGAGTTTTCCAGACAGGCGTTAACACTGGAAGGATGTTCGTTGTTGCAAACGTTAACGACAATAGAATTTTGGGTATTGATGATTTAGTTCGACTCAAAATATCAGAACGACAAGATGAATACAAACTCCTGAACAATAGCATACTTCCTTACATAGGTACCGATAAAATTCTTATGATTGAAATAAAAAAGTGAGAAAAGGAATTGTGTATCAATACAAAATATGCTGAGTCACATACTTGCTATATGACTGTAAAATTGACATAATAGAACCACGAATATAAGTAGACGGAATTCTTGATTAATATTTTCCTTCAAGTATTTTATCCGCTTTTAAGTTGGTGATGTTTACGCTAATTTCAAAAAAAGATATTTCAAAAGGGTTTACTTTGATAGAGCTACTGATTGTTCTAATCGTAGTGGGCGTTTTGGCGGGAATTATTATGGTTGCGTCGAAT
>JAAYFQ010000098.1 GCA_012728165.1 Synergistaceae bacterium
AGCGAGAAGAGACAGATGAGAAGAGAACGATGAACATAAAAAATGGCTTTCGCCTTTATCGACGGAAAGCCAATTTATTTCTAGAATCTTTGATTTCGAAAATTTATTAAGCTTTCAACGGTTTTTCTGCTAGAATTCGCAGGCGTACGTGGTCTGCGAACCAACCTTTTTCTTCTGTATAAAGCAGCGGACGACAATATTTCTCAACATCTTTGTAAAAACTCCTTTTATCTTCTTCGGAAAAACCCTTAGTATGGCTTTTCGCGAAAACTTCTAGCCAACTTTTTAGCCCTTTTGGAAGAGGAGTAGGTCTGTTTATACGCGCTATATAGTTTATTTTAAACCCTTGGTTTTCTAGAATATCTGAAAAAGTTCCGAGTTCAGGATATTTCCATGGGTTTCGCGCTTTGTAGTCTAATCCGCGTTTTATAAGTGCAAGTTTTAGCCCTTCGCGAATTATACGGATACAACCTTCACCGCCACACTCTGCAGCGAAGCGTCCTCCTGGTTTAAGAACGTGCCATATTCCGCGCACAACTCCATAATGATCTCCCAACCAGTGAAGAGAAGCGTTGCTCATAACGGCATCAAATCTTTCATCCATGTGTAAATGTTCTGCATCTTTTACTCTTGCATCGATTCCCAAGGCTTTTGCTGATTCCACCATTTCGGGGCTAGCATCAATTCCTATAACATCACAACCTAAATCAACGACTTCTTTGGTAAGTTTTCCATCTCCACAACCGAGGTCAAGTATTTTTTCTCCGCTTTTTGGAGCCAGTAGCTCTATTACAGGACCCCCTAATTCATACTGATAGTCCCCAATAGTATTGTAATCATCTGATGCCCAGATCTGGTTTGCCATGAAAAAGCCTCCTTGTTAGCTTAATGTTTATATTATATGGCAGATAAGCCAAGTTTGTATTTAAATCTTTTCCCAGGTCTTAAATCCTGTGCCTAGAACCTCAGATGCTTCAGCTACAACTACAAAAGAACGTAGGTGATGCTCTCCTATATATCTTTTAAGTTCCATTGTTTGACGCGGAGTAAGAAGAGACATAAGAGTGGAGCTTTCTTTGTTAGTGTACCCGCCTTTGCTGTCAAAAATAGTTGAGCCACTTTTCAGTTTTGAGGATAGGTATTGAATAATCTCTTTTTCTGATGTCTTAGCACCAATTATAAAAACGAGGCGTCGTCTATCGAAAGAAGTAAGCACTCTATCAGTAGTCTCTCCTACAACATAACTTGAAACGATTCCATATAAAAGTTTAGCAAGTCCAACTATTCTAATAGAAGAAGCGAGAATTATCATATTTAGATAAAAACTATATCTGCCCATTTCAATGCCAAAGCGTTTTCTCATTACAGATATGATTATATCGGTGCCGCCACCAGATGTTCCACAGCGAAACATCATTCCTCCGCCAATGCCCTTTACTATTCCGCCTATAACCGCAACCATAAACATATTTTCAATAAGCGGAACTTGAAATTTGCCGAGCAGTTCGAATAAAAAAGTCATAAGAAATATGTTATATGATGTCCATAAGAGAAAGCGTCGGGGCAGCTCTTTATGTCCCCATACCACTAATCCAGCATTGGCAATGAGAATAAACAGTGACGGAGAAAAACCGATTGTGTATTTTAGTAGCAGTGCTAAACCGACAAGTCCGGCGTCTGGAAAATGATACGGAACGGTAAGCCACATAACACCCATAGCATAAATGAGAACACCAAATGAAGACATTAAAAAAGTTGGAAATTCAATTTTTGCCTGTAATCCTATGTTTTTGATGTGTCCTTTTAAAAGAGAAGCTTTATCCATAGAAACACTCCATATCAGTATCTAAATGACCAAGTAGAAGACATGTTCATTTGGTCGTTTGCGCAAGCTGTGGTTTTCTCTAATGAACATAAATTATAATATTTCGTGGAGTTGCATTTAGATATTTTTCCAGTGCTTGAACCCTTTGCCAAGAACTTCGGAGGCATCTGAGACAACTAGGAATGAACGTGGATAGTTTTTTGCTAGATAGCGTTTGAGTTCCATTGTTTGGCGTCTTGTAAGAAGACACATAAGTGTTGCACTTTCTTTGTGTGTATATCCGCCTTTTGTGTTAAAAAGAGTTGATCCTCTGTTTAATTCTGAGGAGATGTAGTCGACAATCGCTTTCTGGTTTTTATGTTCGCCGACAATGAAGACCAAGCGTCGTTTATCAAATGATGATAGTACACTGTCGATAGTTTGACCGCAGATATATGTTGCTACAAAACCGAAAAGAACTTTTTCAAGTCCTACAACACTTAGTGCTGCGCTTAATATAAAGATATTTATAAAG
>JAAYFQ010000099.1 GCA_012728165.1 Synergistaceae bacterium
AAAGCGTTACCGCCGTTCGTATGGAAGTGCCCTGTTGTGGTGGATTAGAAAATGCCGTAAAAACTGCATTACAAAATAGCGGCAAATTTATCCCATGGCAAATAGTAGTTCTTTCAACAGATGGCAAAATACTTGATTAAGCAGTCAGCATAACTTTTTGTTCAATTTACTTATATAAAATCAAAGCGTTATTTAAATCTAATTTAGAAATTATATTCTGTAAAAAAAATACTAACTATATAAAGAGCTATGGACATTGGTGGAAGTCCATAGCTCTATTTTTTAAAGAAACAAACCTATCAACAATTTCTCTTCTAATTTAGCTTTGTTTATATTACCATATTTCTCTTGCACTATAGACTTAAATCGTTATCATAAATTGCAGTAATATAGACCAAATGTTATCCTTAGCCATTAACTTATTACTGAAACAAAAAATAACAAAGCGAGGCAACGTATGAAATTCAACGCACAAGAGACTAACGTGGCACAACAACTAAAAATGACTACTCAGCCTATCCCGAGTTTGATCATCAATCTTTCAATACCAACAATAATTAGCATGCTCGTAACAGCTATATACAACACTGCAGACACTTTCTTCGTTTCTAGATTGGGAACAAGTGCCACTGGCGCCGTAGGAATAGTGTTTTCTATTATGGCCTTATTCCAGGCAATTGGATTTACTTTTGGTACCGGCGCAGCAAGTATAATCTCTAGAAAGCTCGGTAAGCATGACATTAATACAGCCAGCAGACTGGCATCAACAGCCTTTTTTCTTGCCTTAGGATCAGGCTCACTTTTTGCCATATTAAGTCTCTTTTCTCTCAATAACTTTATGTTAAAACTTGGGGCTACAAAAACAATTCTGCCTTATGCAAAAGACTATGCTGTGTATATTTTATTAGGAGCTCCTATTATGTGCGCCTCTTTTACCATGAATAGCATATTGCGATCTGAGGGAAAGGCTACTTTCGCTATGCTTGGGCTTACGACTGGAGCAATACTTAATATAATCCTAGATCCTATCTTTATCTTCAAGCTCGGCCTCGGAATTTCTGGAGCAGCTATAGCAACTCTGATATCAGAATCAATTAGCTTTCTAATACTTCTCTCTTTTTTTGTTCTTAGAAAAAGTGTTTTACGAATCACAATCAAAAATATTTCTAGAATCCCACGAGAATACGCTGACATTGTTTTCTTAGGCTTTCCTTCTTTATGTCGACAAGGGCTTGCCAGCATAGCAACAGTAGCACTCAATGTATCTGCTTCGCTTTATGGAGACGCCGCTATCGCTGCAATGTCGATAGTAGGACGTACTTTTATGTTTGTCTTATCTATAATTGTAGGCCTTGGTCAAGGATTCATGCCAGTTGCTGGCTATAATTTCGGTGCTAAAAATTATAGCCGTGTAAAAGAAGCCTTTTGGTTTACTGTTAAAGCAGGCTCTGCCATCACTGCTGTAATGGCCATAATTGGATTTACAATGGCACCTGAAATAATCGCTTCCTTCAGAAAAGAAGATGTCGAGGTAATAGCCATAGGTACTCTCGCCATGCGATTGCAGTTTTCGGTTCTCATCCTCCAGTCACTCTTTGTACCTGTGAATATGCTTTTTCAGTCAACTGGACACGCCATAAGAGCCACCTTTCTTTCATCTAACCGCCAAGGGTTTTACTTTCTTCCTTTAATATTCATACTGCCAAGGCTTTTTGGTCTAATCGGAATAGGAATGGCGCAGCCAATTTCAGATATTTTAAGTTTTCTTACTTGCATTCCATTCTTATACTTTTTCATGAGAAAATTAAAAGTACTTGGGTCAGACGAAATTTAACTATGTAAATGTTTCTCCAACACAAAAGCACATAAAAAACGAGCTCCCCATATATGTTTATTTTATACGGCATAATAAACACAAAAAATCTGTCC
>JAAYFQ010000001.1 GCA_012728165.1 Synergistaceae bacterium
GATACTTTTAGTTGAGCAGAACGCATTCGGAGCCCTGAAAGTAGCAGACTATGCTTATGTGCTGGAAGTAGGAACTATCACTCTCGAAGGCAAAGGCAGCGAACTGCTGAAAGACAGACGTGTAATAGATGCATACCTTGGCGGATAAGTAAATATCTTGTTTTTTATCGAATGTTTGTTTGGCAGAGTTAATATTTCATTTTGGGGATAGATTTAAGGGTCTACCCTTAAATTTTATATATTGTTGCAAAAGAGGACACAAGAATTTTATGAGCTAAAACAATGATATCAAGAGAGGACTGGATAAACATGAGAGTTCTTTTTTGTTCAGACGCTATGATAGTTGATGGCGTTACATCTTTTGTTTTTCACCTTTCCACTGCACTGAAAGAAGCTGGGCATGATGTTGCTGTCTTGGGGAGATGGGCAGGAAAAGGTTTTCAGCCACGGCTTAAAGAACGCGGAGTAAAGGTGATACAGTGCCTTTCTCCTTCGGTGTCTAATATCTGGTTTGATAAAAAGGCCGCCGAGTTCAACCCTGATGTAATTATTACGGATTCCAGGCGTTCTTTTCCATTAGCTACAAGGCTTAAGAATATTACAAATGCAAAAGTTTTTACTTTTTTTCTTGATAGTTTGGAAAAAACTGAAAGGAAGGGTAGAGATATTGCTTCTTTAGTGAAATTCAGCGATGTATGGCTTTCTGCAGAGAAGCCATTGTTGGAAGAATTACAAAAGATTCCTACCTCTTTTCCAAAAATTCATCTGCAAAGACCACTAAAGGGTCTTTTCACTCCCACCCCTATTCCCTGGAAAGATCCTTTCAGGGTGTTGTCTTTCGGCAGGATAAGCAAATTTAAATCTGCTGCATCTTTGTCACTTCTTCATAATGCGTTATATATGAAAAAACGGATACCTTCCCTTGAAATGGTATTTGTAGGAGGTGGGTGGCGCACATTAAAATTCAGAATGCTTGCTGCTAAATGTAATTATCAGGCTAAATCAGAATTTATAAGAATTGTTGGTACTCAAATTGACCCTCAAAAATGGATAGAATGGTCTACTCTGGTCTGTGCGGGCTCAACATCCGCAATAGAGGCTACGCTTGCAAACAGACCTGTTGTTGCTTGTACAGGATATTACCTGGGACTTCTCACCCCGGAAAAGTTTGGTGAAGCTTTTTCGACGTACTTTGCAGAACGTGGGGGCAAGTTGCTTTCTGAAGATCCCGATCTTGTTGTAAAAGAGATCCTGAGAACATATGATCAATGGGAAGATTTGAACATGAATGAAACAGTAAACTCTTTTCGTATTCAGGTTGAACCATCTTTTGAAAGAGAAAATGTGGCGCGGAAATTCCAAGCAGTATTTGAACAGATAAATAATGATTAAAAAGAACTGTCCTAAAATTATTTCGGTCAAATAAGCACTATTAATAGCTATTTATATTAATTGTATTTATATTCATGCCTGAACTGGCAACATAGCTGTCAATAAAACGTCTTGTGGTATAGAATTCGATGAGTTTTTTGAAATAAAATCATAAATTTATTAAGCGGAGGAAACCATGAAAAAACCTTCTGCACTTAATCTACCCAACATGCTCAGCATATCAAGGGTCTTTCTTGTTCCTGTGGTGATGGTTTTTCTCACCTTACGCACTCAGTTTGGCTTCATTGAAGGGGTCAATATCGGTGACCTTCTTGCCGGACTTGTCTTTATAATAGCCTCACTTACAGATGCAGCTGACGGTTATATCGCAAGGAAAAAAGGGATTGTTACCAACCTTGGAAAGTTTATAGATCCCTTGGCGGACAAGATC
>JAAYFQ010000100.1 GCA_012728165.1 Synergistaceae bacterium
GAAATGGTAATGCCTGGAGACAACAGCACATTTGAAGTCAACCTTATCGTTCCTGTAGCAATGCGTGAAGGCCTTCGTTTCGCAGTACGTGAAGGTGGTCGCACAGTTGGCGCAGGAGTCGTTACAGAAATTATCGATTAACAGAAATTAAATAACAATTGGGCGGTTGTTTAGCACAATCGCCCGTTATCACTTATATATCTATCTTATATTTATCTGGAGTGAACGAAAATGGCAGACATAGTCGGTCTTCAATGCACAGAATGCAAACGTCGCAATTATGTGACTTTTGTAAATAAGAAAAAAGCCACAAAAAAGCTTGAAAAAAAGAAATACTGCAAATTTTGTGACTTACACACCTTGCACAAGGAGTGCAAGTAGGGTAAGATATCCACTACACGCAGGTCTGTAGCTCGAATTGGTAGAGCACCGCACTCCAAATGCGGGGGTTGAGGGTTCGAATCCTTCCAGGCCTGCCAATTTTTATTTGGAAATAACAAAGCTAATTAAAGAAGAAACATTACTAAAGTCGAAAAATGAGGAGGTCGGGGTGAATGAAAAAAGTCCTCGGCTACTTCCGGGAGTCAAGAGCTGAACTTAAGAGAGTCACTTGGCCCACAAAACAGCAAGTGTGGTACTCAACATTAGTTGTTATCGTGGTGACACTTATCGCCTCAGCATATCTCGGATTGGTAGATCTTTTACTTACTGGAGTTCTCTCCAGAATAATTTAATTAATATCGAATGAAGAATTTTAGAAACGGCTGTAACCTGGAGGTGAAGGGGATCGCGGTCCTCTTATTCGCATGAGCGATTTATTTAGCAACTCACAAAAGCGCCATTGGTACATAGTACAGACATACTCTGGATATGAGAATAAGGTTCAAGCAAACTTAGAACAGAGAATTGAAAGCATGGAAATGGAAGACAGAATTTTCCGTGTTCTTGTTCCTATTGTTGAAAAAGTTACCGTCAAAGACGGAAAAACAAAACAAACAAAACGGAAACTTTTCCCAAGTTATGTGATGGTTGACATGATACTTGAAGACCAATCCTGGTATGTCGTTCGGCATACACCGGGAGTAACTGGTTTTGTCGGTTCCGGCAACCACCCTATTCCACTTACACCCAAAGAAGTCGACGAAATAATGAGCAAGCTTAGCAAAGAAGCGAAGCCAAAACTGGAACT
Organism: Synergistaceae bacterium; assembly: GCA_012728165.1. Lineage (GTDB taxonomy): Bacteria > Synergistota > Synergistia > Synergistales > Synergistaceae > JAAYFL01. The sequence goes on from JAAYFQ010000100.1 coordinate 1,190, forward strand.
CAACTTCGTGGTCGGTGATAAGGTGCGCGTCAACACAGGTCCATTTTTAGGTCAAGTTGGACCAGTTATAGAAATAGATTCAGATAAAGGCAAGGTAAAAATAAGTCTTTCTGTTTTTGGAAGAGAGACAGTTGTTGAAGCTGATCATCTTGAACTTGAGAAATTATAGGAGTTTAAATTAAAATATATTTTGTCAATGCATCTTGAAAAAGAATAATTGCCCGAAAAGGGCCTTTACAATAGTAACAAAACCAAGGAGGTAACACCAAATATGGCAAAGAAGGTAATTGGAGAGCTTAAACTACAACTCCCCGCAGGGAAAGCAACACCGGCTCCTCCAGTAGGACCAGCACTAGGACAACGTGGAATTAATATCATGGAGTTTGTTAAAGCGTTTAACGCTAAGACAGCAGATCAAGTTGGAATGATAATTCCGGTCGTAATTACAGTTTATGTTGACCGTAGCTTTTCATTCATTCTTAAGACGCCCCCCGCAAGTATTCTTATTAAGAAAGCGGCAGGTAAGGAAAAAGGCTCAGCTGTCCCGAATAAGGACAAAGTGGGTAAAATAACGAGAAAACAGGTAAAGGAAATTGCAACAATTAAGATGCCTGATCTTAACGCTAACGATATTGACGCAGCTATGCGGATGATCGAAGGAACGGCAAGATCAATAGGGATTGAAGTAATAGGTTAAAAGCTTAATTAAGAATAAAGGCCGCATAGCGGTCGATAGTGGAAGAGAGTCCTATGAGGCTTTCGCTAATACCACAAGGAGGAAAAAACAATGATAAAAAGAGGAAAACGCTACAAAGCAATACTTGAAAAAGTCGATCTAGCAAAAATGTACTCTCTCGATGAGGCTGTAGCTCTTGCAAAAGAATGCGCGACAGCAAAGTTTGACGAAAGTCTTGAGTTGCACGTTCGTCTCGGAGTAGATCCCCGTCATGCGGATCAGCAAATCCGCAGCACAATAGTTCTTCCTCACGGAACAGGACGCACAAAGAGAATTTGTGTTCTTGCTCTTGGCGATAAGCAGCAGGAAGCTAAGGATGCGGGCGCGGATATAGTTGGAGGCGAAGCTCTCATAAAAGAGATTTCAGATGGCATGATGGATTTTGATTCAGTTATCGCTACACCGGATATTATGAAGTTCGCTGGTCGTCTCGGCAAAGTTCTCGGACCTAAAGGGCTTATGCCAACAGCGAAGGCAGGAACAGTAACATTCGATGTTGCCGACGCTGTAAAAGAAATCAAAGCTGGCCGTATTGAATTCCGTGTAGATAAAACAGCAATTACACATAATGCAGTAGGAAAAGCTTCATTTCCACTTGAGCACCTTCAAGCTAATGTCAAAGCTCTTTTCCGTGCAATCGTTAAGGCCCGCCCTGCAGTTGTAAAAGGAACATATGTTAAATCGCTATCCCTTACATCTTCTATGGGTGTTGGAATAAAGGTTGATCCAGTACAAGCACAAAAGGATACCGCTGGACTCTAGCTTTTATGATATAGAATGGCACTTTTAATCGACAAAATACAAATGCTCCCCGCAAGGGGAGCATTTGTTATATTCTTTTTATGTAATTATACAATCGATTAGAACGCTCTTTCATGGACAGAGAAGGGGCGTTTTGTTGTTTGTGCAAGGAATCCCCTTGCTTATCAACAATGTCCCTGACAGTGCCAATAAACCCCCTTCTCTGTCTTATTATAGCTAACACTGCCTATAAGACTTTATCAGGAGAGCTATTGCTGAAATAAAAACAAGAAAAGTACCTTTGAGCTCTATATATATATACGTCATTAACGTCTCTATAGAACGTGTATATTGGCAAATTAATACATGAAAAGTGTCGAAAGAAGTTGACCAAAGTAGTCTTTAGTTGAATAAATATTCCAAAATAGCATACTGCTCATCATACAAATATGAGATTGGTGGTTTTTTAACACCAAACAGCCTTAGGAACCCGACACACAGAGTCCCTGGCTTTAAGATTTTAGGAAGCATATGAAAATACGGAGATTTTTGTTGTCACTGTAATAGAAGGATAAGTAAGGCCAAATTTAGGATTAGTTTTGAGTTCATATAATAAAGTGGAATAAAGGATTTATTGCTATCAGCAATAATGTATATATTTAGTTGTTTTAATGTCTTTTTATCAATAGTTAGCCAATAATTCAGAGCGATTCTTGTATATGCTTTATACTATCCGTTCCGAATGAGTATAAACATTCATTCGTCCATTTCGAACGAAGCCAATAAGCGTAATATTAGCTGCTTCTGCGGCAAGTACTCCTTGTTCAGTAGCAGCAGAAACACTCGCTATTAGCGGAATTTTTGAATATACACCCTTTAAGACCATGTCTTCAGGCAGTCGTCCAGATGTGAGAAGAATGGAATTTTCCGAGTTATATTTATGCTTAATTAGCCAACCTATAGCTTTATCTACTGCGTTGTGCCTCTTGATGTCCTCGGCAAGAAAAAGACGTTTTCCCTCGTGAGAAAGAAGAGCTGCTACATGTGTACAGCCTGTCTTTCTATAAAGAGGAGCTTCAGAGATCCATTTTATTCCTTCATCTATTAAAGAAGGTGGAACAGTCCAATCTGTCTTCGGAGGACGTATTTGTTGCTTTTTTTGTCGACATTCTATTTTGACTGAAATGGAAGATTCATCTATCTTCATAGAAATAACATCTTCAATATTATTTATTACATGATTTGTAAAAAGATTACCAAGAGCCCAAAGCTCCTCATTGCCAGGAGTCATAGTTATATTCGTCGCTACAGAGCAGCCAACGATAAAGGACATATGTTTTTCCGACAAAATAAGATCTTCTACCTCTATCCCCTCTCCGTAAATATTAAAACGGAGAATCTTTTTTTTGACGATAGACTTTTCCATAAGAATTCTCCTTTCAAAATAAAAATTATAATCTGCTATCCGTTTTTCAATTCTATAAGCACTTTTTCGAGCAAATCTTTTGATTCTCTAGTGAAACAAATTAAACGAACTTCGTCTATTTCGTTATTTTTCTCTAAAAACGCGGCAATGGTTTGGACCGCGATTTTTGCAGCTCTCTCATGTGGGAAGCCATAGACGCCGGTTGAAATTGCCGGGAAGGCAACGCTCTTGGCTCCTACACGTACGGCTTCCTTGAGACTATTTGTATATGCATTTTTTAATAACGAATCTTCATCATTCTTTCCGCCTTGCCAAACAGGACCTACGGTATGAATAACAAATTTTGTTGGTAGAAGGTAAGCAGCGGTTGTTTTCGCTTCGCCAGTTAAACAGCCACCAAGGGTCGCACATTCTTTCAAGAGTTCCGGACCAGCTGCACTGTGTATAGCTCCGTCTACTCCTCCTCCGCCGAGAAGCGAAGGATTTGCTGCATTAACAATAGCGTCTATTTTCTCTTTTGTTATGTCTCCCTGTTTTACATTGATCTTATAAAAAACATTTTTCTTCAAAAAAATCACTCCACAATCGTATTGTAGTAAATAAATTATATCTTAATGAAATGTTTTGTATAGAGCAAAAATATTGTTTATTTTTGCTTATTTATAGATATTAACTCCTTAAATCAGAAATATTAGGAAATAAGCAACAAATATGCTTGATTTGTTGTCTTAATAGGTGTATAAGAGGCAGAATGAACAGTAATTAACTTCCTTGAAAGGGGAGTCTTGAGTGAAAGAGACAAAACAATTTCCTAAAATGAGAGAAATCTACGGATCTCTTGTTTTTGATAAGAGGGCAATGAAGGAACGCCTTCCTAAAGATGCATACGAACATCTTCAGTCTGCAATGGAGGGCCTACAAAGGCTTGATTCAGGCATTGCTGACACAGTAGCAATGGCAATGAAGGATTGGGCAATAAGCAATGGAGCAAGTCATTGGGCCCATTGGTTCCATCCCCTTACGGAGCTTACTGCAGAAAAACACACTGCTTTTGTAACAGCAGACGAAAACGGGTCTCCGGTAGAATCTTTTTGTGGGAATGACCTTATGCAGAGCGAGCCAGACGCGTCCTCGTTCCCATCTGGAGGAACACGAAGCACATTCGAAGCACGCGGTTATAGTGCATGGGATCCTACAAGTCCAGCTTTTATCATAAAAAGCCCAAAGGGTGGCACACTTTGTATTCCGTCAGTTTTCCTTGCTTACGACGGCACGCCGCTAGATCTAAAAACATATCTTTTGCGTTCAACAGAGGCTGTTGAAACACGTGCAATGAAGATGCTCAAACTTTTTGGAAATCGTGGAGTTCGTTATGTGCGTGCTACAGTTGGAGGGGAGCAAGAGTTTTTCTTGCTTGACAGAAAACGAGCTCAAAAGAGAATTGATATTCGCTTTTGTGGGCGCACTCTTGTCGGTTCACCCCCACCAAAAGACCAAAAACAAGAAGACCATTATTTCGGAACAATTCCAACGAGAGTTCTTATTTACATGGAAGACGTACAGCGTGATCTCGCACGTCTTGGCGTTGACCTTGCAACTCGACATAATGAAGCGTCGCGCTGCCAATTTGAGTTTGCGCCGGTTTTTTCTGAGGCAAACAAAGCATGCGATCAGAATCAACTTACAATGGAAATTATGCGTAAATTGGCTCCAAAGCATGACTTGCGCCTCTTGTTCCATGAAAAGCCATTTATGGGGCTTAATGGATCAGGAAAACATATAAATTTTTCGTTGCAAGACAGCGAAGGGCGTAACTTGCTAAAACCTTCATCAAACCATAGAAAGAACATTATCTTCTTGTCGTTTTTAACTTCTTTTGTCTACGGTGTCTCGGAATATTCCGGACTTCTTCAGGCCTCTGTCTCAACACCAGGAAACATGTACAGGTTGGGTGGTTTTGAAGCACCTCCCAGCATTATAAGTGTCTATCTTGGAGAAACTATAAACAAAATAATAGAGACAATAGAAAATGAAGGTTCGAGTGAGGACATGCCAGCAAAAAACAAAATAGATCTCGGTCTTCCAAAGCTGCCTGAAATCGTTGCTTACGATAGCGATCGCAACAGAACAAGCCCTCTCGCTTTTACTGGAGACAAGTTTGAATTCCGTGCACCGGGTGCGTCGCAAGCGATGGCAGTTCCTGTAACAGCATTGCTATCGATTTGGGCAGCGGGGCTTGAAAAGTTTATGGAACTTCTTGAGAAGCGAATCAACAATGGAGAAGAGCCTATTGGAGCAGCTCTCTCTGTCATAAGAGAACTCTCAAAAAAAAGCAGAGCTATTCGGTTCGAAGGAGATTCTTATAAGAAAGACTGGGAGAAAGAAGCTCAAAAACGCAACATAGTCAAAGCGAAAACAATTCCCGACGGAATAGACCTTTTTATGGAGCCCAAAACTCTTGATATGTTAGAAGAAATGTCTGTTTTTAAAAGAAAAGAGATGGAAGCTTTTTATACAATTAGAAAAGAAGCTTTCATCAAAAGCAATGATATAGAAATGTTCGTACTCAGAGACATGGTTTGGGAAGGAATTCTGCCCAGCATATCAAAGCAGATACTTCTTGAGAAAGGCTCCTGCAATATTCTGAACGGATTGAATGTTAAAGGCATAAATAAATGGGAGGCACACATAGTAAAACTAGCTGAAGCTAAGATTAATCTTATAGAAAAAACACAGCAACTCGTTGATTTAAAAGAAAGCCTTGCGGAAATAGATCTTCACGAACATGCTTCCGCAATCGTTTCCGAAGTTGCCCCACTAATGGAAGAAATAAGACAGATTGCAGACTCGATAGAAATTTATCTGTCCGCTGAAAATCAGACATATCCTAACTACCGCTCACTGTTTTCTCTTTCGTCATAGTAGACAACTATTAAAACACAAAAACAAAAGTCAAACCGTAGGTTTTTCTTAAGGGTTGACTTTTGTTTTAATTAGAATCGATTTATAAAAATAAATTTTATTACTTGTTATTATCTATTTGTTCTTTTTAAAAAACAGATTTCGTAGCATTGAGCTTTGAATTGTGAAGAAAGCGATAATCGCAGTCGTCATTGAGAGTGAATAAAGTCCTAAGCCAAACCCTATTCCTATAACGGCAATTAAAAAGACTTGTGTTGCTGTTGTAATACCCCTTATTGTTCCGGCAGGGCTCTTATAAATTATTCCAGCTCCTATAAAACCTACTCCTCCAAGTATTCCTACAACAAGACGAGCAGGATCAGAAGTTACAATTATATCTCCGGAATAAGCAACGGAAGAGCCAATAAAACCGTAACCTGAGATGATAGCAGTTTGGCACGCCGCAAGCGCAACCAATATATTTGTGCGCACTCCAACAGGTTTTTTTCTACGGTAACGTTCGGCGCCGAAAACAATAGCACAGAGCGTGGAAAGTCCGAGACGCAAAAGAATCTCATAATAAGGCAGAGAAATCATTGACATAATAACACCTCCTCAAAATATAACATTTTTAATATGTTAAATTAAAGTGTAGAAACATTTTCTTTAAGAAGCATAGATTTTTGTTCAGTGTCGAGCCGTGTTAAATCCAAAAGCTTTTTATACTTAGAAAAATCTAGAATCGGCCAGTCTGAGCCAAAAAGAATTTTGTGTCCAGCTCCGATAGCGAATATTGCGTCCAGAATCTTTTCGTTATAAAGCCATGGCATTGCAGCCGTGTCATAATAAGCATTCGATAAAATCAGTTTCATTTCGGGCATTGCTTCAAAAGCCCAAAGACCTGCACCAAAATGAGAAAAGATAACTTTTATATCTGAATGGTTAAGACAAAATTTCGCTGCTTCTTTTGCTCCGACATTTCCCTTGCCCGAGTATTGATGTCCTACTTGTTCTGCAGTGTGAAACATCAAAAAAAGGTTATGTTCAAGACAAGAGCTCACAAGCCGCCATGTTTCACTAGTATTAGTGATGTCAAAATTCTGCCCTTCAGGAAAAATTTCTCCAACCCCAATCGCGCCTTCTTCTGCACATCTTGCGATTTCTTCACACGCTCCTGGTCTGTTTGGAGAGACAACCGTAAGTGCTTTGATTCTGTTTGGATATTGTTTTGCTGCATTCAGAACATAGTCGTTTGCAATTCTACACAACCCTTGATCATGAAAAGCGAAGCTGGTGGCATAAGAACAAGCTATGTTATTTTTATCCATTGAAGCTATGAGATCTTCTGCAGATACCCATCTGTGAACTTTTGATTTTGTTAATTTATCAAACCAGGGTTCACCTGTGGCAATAGAATCTCTATTGCTTTCAAATTCTGGCGGATATATGTGTACGTGGGCATCAACAATAAACATTGTTATTTTAAATCTATCCTTTTTACAGCGTATTCTAAAACATTACTTATTTCCTTAGTTAGGGATGGTGTAGGAGTAAGAAATCCTGAGCCTGTTTTGGCCACAACAGAAATTCCGTAAATAAGTTCGTTTGTTTTAGAGTCACGTAGCTCTATTTTTAAAGAACCATGAGCAAAAGTTTCATCCCAAGCTGGCTTTATCTCATGGTAACGAACAGGAATTTCAACATCTCGCCATTTGCCATCCACTTTAACACGACGTCGCTCAATTCTACTTCTCCAGACTAGTTCTTCAGGATGGTAAGTATTACTGTAAGAGCATTGAGTTATTGTGGAACTTAATATAGCGTCAACTTGTTGGTCAGAAAGAGAAAGGGCCTTTTCTAGAGTTTTTTCCGAAGAAAGCTTTTCCGGTTCCGTCACGCCTTTTATAAAATTTTCGCGAGCGACTATTTCAACGGGAGTCTTTATAAGAAAAGAAAATTTGTCTGTAGACGAATTAATAAGATCAATCCACTTTTGTGAAACTTTTTCAACAAAAAACGCCTCAGTTTCTGGAATGGTTATATCGTAGATAAGAGGAAGCAAAAGAACTGTTTTTACTTTTAGCAGATCATAATTACTATTCCTATATACATCGGCTCTTGCCTCTGGAAAAGCTGCGGAGGCAAACATAATAATAAAGAACATAGAGCAAAGTAGTTTTTTCATGGTATACCTCCAAGGATAATATCGATTTGATTTTTATTTTACCTCACAACAATGCGAGATGGCAATGTTAAAATGACTATACAAAAAAGGAACGATGTTATATAATCTTCAAGTTAAGACTCAAGACAGCAGGTGCGAGATTCGCTTAATTTCCTGCCGAGGTCTGCGAAGAATAACCGTGAACGTATAATATTAAACGTTTTATGGCTTCCGGACACCCTTGGGGGACGGAGGTCATTTTTTATGACATCCGATAAATTCAATTACAGGAGGTGAATTTTAAAGATGCCTACACAAGTAAAACGTACAAAGATCGACGCGTTGGTTGAGCTCCTCAAAAAGAGTAATGGAGTTTTCATCACAGAATACCGAGGACTCACAGTTAAAAAAATTAATGATTGCCGCCGCCAGATTACTCAGGCAGGAGGAGAAATGAAAGTTTGCAAAAACACTCTCATGCGCATTGCACTTACAGAATGCGATTTTCCTCAGGCTTCAGAATTGGACTTTGGGCCGAACGCTTATGTTTTCTCTTATGGTGATGTTGCTGCAGTTGCAAAATCAATTCGTGACTTCACAAAAGTAAAAGGCAACGGAGCATTGATTGTAAAAGGAGCAATCCTTGACGGTCAGATTCTCAGCAAGGAAGAAGTTTTTGCCTTGGCAGACTTACCTTCAAGAGAAGTTCTTCTCACTCAGACAGTGCGCGCTATTGCAAGTCCTCTTCAGGGACTGGTCAACGTACTCTCAGCTCCCACGAAAGGTCTTGTTACTTGTCTTGCTCAGATCAAAGACAAAAAAGAAAAAGAAACCGCAGCATAGTTATATTAAATACAGCGTGAATAGTAAGGCAGCATAAAATAAAAAATCAAAATCCTTAGGAGGATAAAAATTATGGCAAAGAAAGTAGATATCGCAGCAGCAATCGAAGAATTAACAGTACTTGAGCTCGCAGAGCTCGTAAAAGAACTTGAAGAGAAGTTTGGTGTTTCAGCAGCAGCCCCTGCAATGATGATGGCAGCACCTGCAGCAGCTGGAGTAGCAGACGAAGAAGAGCAGTCAGAATTTGATGTAATTCTTAAAGAGTTCGGCGCAAACAAAATTGCAGTTATTAAGATTGTTCGCGAGATCACAGGACTTGGGCTCAAAGAAGCGAAGGAGCTCGTCGACGCAGCACCTAAAGCAATTAAAGAAGCCGTATCAAAAGACGAAGCCGATGAAATCATGAAAAAAGTCGAAGAAGCTGGAGCAGTTGTCGAAATTAAGTAATTAGACTAGACAGCTCTAAACTTAAGTATCAAACAGGAAGCCTTGCGGCTTCCTGTTTTTTCATTTAATAGGTCTAAATAATTTTTTATGCCTTTTCCACTCGCACTGCACAGACCTTGTATTCCGGAATCTTTCCTATAGGATCGAGGACCGGATTTGTCAGGAGGTTAACAGCTGCCTCATGGAAGTGGAAGTTCATAAAAATCATTCCCACGTCGGAACGTTTTGTTATTTTTGACTTCGCTTCCAGGGAACCACGTCTGGTGGTTACCTTTACAGTATCTCCATCTTCAATCCCGAGATTCTTCGCGTCAAATGGGTTGATTTCAACAAGCGATTCTGGGCAGCGCTCTTCGGAACCTTTGGAGAGGCGGGTCATTGTCCCTGTGTGATAATGGTACAGGACACGTCCGGTAGACAGAATGAGCGGATATTCATCATCAGTTTGTTCTGCAGCGGGGACGTACTCAACGGCATGAAAGAGACCAAGTCCGCGGCTGAAATGCCCACTGTGAAGAAAACGGGTGCCTGGGTGGTCGGTATTTGGACAAGGCCATTGGATTCCTTCCTTTTCAATGCGGTCGTAGGTGATACCTGCATAACTTGGAGTGACGGCATTTATTTCTGACATTATCTCTTTCGCAGAGTTGTAGTTCATTGAGTATCCCATTTTTGTAGACAAATCAGCGATAATTTCCCAGTCTGCCTTAGCTTGTCCGGGAGCGTTTACTGCTTTCCTAATACGCTGCACTCTTCTATCAGTGTTTGTGAAAGTCCCGTCCTTCTCTGCAAAGCAGGCGGAGGGGAGGACAACGTCAGCAATTGCAGCTGTCTCTGACATGAAGATATCCTGAACAATGAGAAGATCAAGGTTTCTTAGACAGGCCTCGACGTGAGTGATATCAGGATCCGACATCATCGGATTTTCACCCATTACGTAGATTGCCTTTATTTCGCCTTTTTCTGCAGAGTCCATCATTTCCATGATCGTTTTTCCTGGTTTGCCCTGTAGAGGAACATTCCAGAACTTTTCAAATTTTGCTCTCGCCTCATCGTTAGCGACCGCCTGATAGGCAGGAAAAACATTTGGGAGAGCTCCCATGTCGCAGGCACCTTGGACGTTATTTTGCCCGCGGAGGGGATTGACGCCTCCCCCTTCGATTCCTACCATTCCACAGAGCATGGCTAGATTAGCGCATGACTTTACGTTGTCCGTTCCGTTGATGTGCTGTGTTAATCCCATAGCATATAGGAGAGAAGCCTTGTTTGCCGTAGCATACAGTCGAGCAGCGGTTTTCAGGTCCTCAGCGGGAACTCCGCTAATTTTTTCAACATACTCTGGTGTGTAAGATGAAACAGCCTTCTTCAGCGCTTCAAATCCCTCTGTTCGGCTTTCCACATATTCTTTTGCAAAGATCTCCTCAGCAATTATTACGTTCATTAGGCCATTTAGAACGACGACATCCGTTCCTGGTTTCTGACGAAGCCAAATAGTCGCATATTTAACAAGACCGATTTCACGTGGGTCTATTACGATTAGCTTAGCGTTGTTCTGACGGACAGCACGCTTAATCCTTGATGACAGCACAGGATGGTTTTCCGTTGTATTAGTTCCTGTTGCTAGTATGACATCGGTGAATTCAATCTCCTCGATTGAGTTTGTCATTGCACCACTACCGAAGGCGGCGGCCAGACCGGCCACCGTAACGGAGTGTCAGAGACGGGCGCAGTGATCGACATTGTTGGTGCCTATCGCCGCGCGCAGGAACTTTTGGAAAAGATAATTTTCTTCATTGGTGCAACGAGCTGAGGAGAGACCCGCGATACTGTCGGGTCCGTTCTTCTTCTTGATTTCGGTCAAACGTTCGGTAATGAAATCATAAGCTTCTTTCCAAGTTGCCTCTGTGAACTCCCCGTCTTTTTCTTTTCGAATCAGAGGAGTTGTCAGGCGGCTTGAATCGTTTATAAAATCCATTCCAAACCGTCCCTTTACGCAAAGGCTACCCTCGTTCGGGTGTATGTAATCTTTGTTGCCGGTAACCTTGATAATACGGTTATTGTGGACGTTTAAATCCATCTGACATCCAACACCGCAGTAGGTACAGGTCGTCTTAACTTTTTTAATCTCCCAAGGTCTTCCTGAGAAACGGGCTTGCTTAAAAGTGATTGCTCCAACTGGACATGCATCAACACATTCCCCACAGAAATAACACTCTGAATCTATATAGTCGTTATCAAAAGCGGGACCTACCTTAGCAAAGTTCCCTCGGTTTGCGAAATCAAGGATTTCATTGACCTGAATCTCATTGCAGGCGCGTATACAGCGTCCACAAAGAATGCACTTAGTAAGGTCCCGTTGAATCATAGTGTTGCTGTTTTCAATTTTATAGTTGGGGGGCTCTATGTTGAAACGAGGCCTTTCAATACCAAGCCAGTAGACCAGATTTTGCAACTCACATTCACCGTTTCGTTCGCAGGACAAACAGTCATGGTTACCTGATGCCCAGAGCAACTCAACGACCATCTTCTGCGAGTCACGAACTTTTTTTGTGTCCGTTTTTATAACCATACCGTGACTTATAGGCATAGTGCATGAGGCCACCAGCGATCTTGCCTTTTCCACCTCAACGACGCAAACGCGACAGGCTCCTACATTCGTTGTATTAGAATAGTGACAGAGGGTGGGAATGTAAATACCGTTAGCACGGGCGACTTCAAGAATAGTCTGTCCGGGAGATGCTTCAATTACCTTCCCGTCAATTGTTACAGAACAAATCTTTTCCATGTTAATCTCCTCTCATATGAACATAAAAAACGCATGGCATATCGATAATGATACACCATGCGAACTATTTGTAGTTAATATATATTATTTTTGAGAGATAGGAATTGTGCTCTATTCCTTGTGTGGCAAATCCTCTCCGCGCTGCGTATAGTGAGTGTGTAACAGCTCGTGAGATTTGTGTCCGAGAGGCTCTTTCAGGAAGTTGTCGTATATTTTCTTGATCGAGGGATTTTCATGGGACTGACGTGTAGTTTGTACTTGACTATCGTCTTTGTACAGAGCGCCGGCCCTGAGTTTTCGGACTTCATTGTTTGTTGGGATTGGGCCACCACCACCGCCGACACATCCTCCGGTACAGGACATTATTTCGATGAACGTGTAATCGGATTTGCCTTTTCGAATTTCGTCCATCAATTTACGAGCGTTGGCTAAACCATGGGCTACTCCCACCTTAATGTCTCCGAGTTCGCCGACAGCGACAGTCGCATCTTTGACGCCTTCGAGACCGCGGACGGGTGTTATGTTGAGGTTAGGCAGGTTTTCACCGGTGACTACGGCATAGACAGTACGAAGAGCAGCCTCCATTACACCGCCTGTTGCTCCAAAAATTGTTCCGGCTCCGGAGTATTCACCCATAGGTGCATCGTACTCACCATCAGGGAGGTTCACAAAATCAATTCCCGCCTCTTTGATCATTCTGGCCAATTCACGAGTTGTAAGAACAATATCTACGTCCCTATAACCACTTGAATTCATTTCGGGCCGTGCTGATTCTAACTTTTTCGCCGTGCACGGCATAATGGAAACAGATACGATATCTTTTGGATCTATTCCTTCTATTTCGGCGTAATATGTTTTGGCCATTGCGCCGAACATCTGCTGTGGAGATTTGCAGGTGGATAAATGGTCCAATAAATCAGGGTAAAAGTGTTCGCAGAACTTGACCCAGCTAGGGCAGCAGGAGGTGATCATCGGGAGCTTTCCACCTTCTTTGGCTCTTTGTAAAAGTTCATTGCCTTCTTCAATAATAGTAAGGTCTGCCGAGAAATTTGTATCAAAAACTTTATCAAACCCTAGTTGACGAAGTGCGGATATCATCTTCCCTGTAATTAATGTTCCAGCGGGAATGCCGAATTCTTCGCCTAATGCGGCACGGATAGACGGAGCTTCCTGAACTATCACATGTTTGGTCGGGTCATTAAGAGCTTTCCAGACATCATCTACTTGGTCCTTTTCGTATAAAGCTCCTACTGGGCATGCCAGTATGCACTGACCGCAGGCTATGCAATTTGATTCGTTAATTGGCATATCGAACGCAGGAGCAACTCTCACCTCAGTGCCTCTTTGAGAAGGAGTAAGCACGCTCACTGTCTGGACAGAATCGCATACGGCTACGCAACGACCGCAATTGATACATTTGCTTACGTCACGAACGATAGAGGGGCTTGAGTGATCAAATCTGCCTTCCTCCTGAAAATCAGGGATATTGAAGCGGATTTGTTTAAGGCCGACCATTTCAGCCACCTTTTGAAGTTCACAGTTACCGCTTCTTACGCAGTATGTGCACTCCGCAGGATGGTTAGCGAGAAGAAGTTCAACAGTCATTTTTCTAGCTGTTCGAACTCTCTCTGTGTTGGTCTTTACAACCATTCCTTCAGAAACTGGGAACACACATGAGGCTATGAGACCACGCTGGCCAATAACCTCTGTAACGCATACTCTACAAGCTCCAGGAAAGTATTTTATTTCTGGCCAAGCACAAAGGGACGGAATATTAATGCCTATAGTTTTGGCTGCCTCAAGAATGGTTGTACCCTCTTCTACCGCAACCTGTTTATTATCAATCGTTAATGTAACAAGCGCCACTATATTTTTCCTCCAATCTATATCCTACTTGTCCACGTGGAGGTGCCATTAAATCTGCGCCTACAAATGGAATCAAAACAATTTTGAGACTAGTCAAGCTCTATGTCGCACCGGAGGCAGCGTTTTGCTTCCTTAAGGGCATCTTCTAGAGTGAAACCTAGTTCGACCTCAATGAAACTTTTTTTACGCTCGTGTCCGTGGAGCTCAGGCATTTTTGTCTGAGGCGCTTCCGGATTATCCTCGTCAAGCTCGAAAGGAATTATGATTTCCTCTTCTTTAGGTGCTTCGTATGGATCTTCGTTGTTTTTTATGCGGATTGCAGTATCAATGTCAATTGCAGCTTGATGTCCTGCAGCAATTGCATTAATGACTGTGTCAGAACCTGTTAGTGCGTCTCCGCCCGCATAGAACTTGGGATTCGTTGTCTGAGAGGCGCTTCCTTCAGCCAAATCAAATGTATTCCATCTATTGATCGATATATCGCTATTCTCAGGTAAGAATGACAAATCAGGAATCTGGCCAATTGCTGCAATTATGGAATCTACATTGAGAGTAAATTCTGAGCCCTCGATAGGAACTGGACGTCTTCTGCCGCTGCGGTCGAAATCACCAAGTTTCATACGCTTGCAGGTAATGCCACTGACTTTACCGTCCTTACCCTCAATATTAAGAGGAGCCACAAGGAACTCAATTTTGATGCCCTCTTCTTCCGTTGCAATAATTTCTTCGATTGCCGCTGGCATGTCATCGCGCTCGCGGCGGTAAAGGATTGTTACGTCAGCTCCCAGACGCGTAGCGCAACGGGCTGCATCTATTGCAGAGTTGCCTCCGCCGATAACTGCAACCTTAGCCCCCAGAGTTTTTTCACCGGTTGTCCAGGCTGTTTCATTTGCATTGAAATCTCTGAGGAACTCAACGCCGCCATATACACCGTTAAGTTCTTCTCCGGGTAGGCCCATTTTCTGGCTTGTATGGGCGCCTGGAGCAAGATAGATATAGTCAAACTCGCTTTCAAGTTTAGACAAAGGAATGTCCTTGCCTATTCTTGTATTACATTTAATTTCAACACCGAGTGCTCGAATGTCGTCTATTTCCTTGGTTATGATATCACGCGGTAAACGGTATGCTGGAATGGACCAACGGAGCATTCCACCTGCTTCTGAAAGTTCTTCAAATACTGTAACTTTATAACCGCGTATCGCTAGATCTTTGGCCACCGTTAAACCGGCAGGCCCTGATCCTATTACTGCTATCGTTTCTTTGCGAGTTACAGGAATAGCTTCGACCTTAGGTCTTTGGGCGTTGTCGGTAATGAACCTTTTCAGAAACTTGATTGCGATTGGCTCGTCAGTTTTACCACGACGGCATTTGGATTGGCACTGGTGGTCACATACACGGCCACAGATAGATGGGAAGGGGTTTGTCTTAAGCATAACTTTATATGCATCCTCAAGACGGTTGTCCATAATCAGTGCGATATATGCGGGAACGTCCATCCCTATGGGGCAGGCATTCTGACACGGGGACTTAAACAGATCCGCGCAAACGCCAGCAGAGCAGTGGTGGTTATATATGTGGTCTTCATACTCCTTGCGGAAGTAACGAATGGTGCTTAAAACAGGGTTAGGGGCTGTTTGTCCGAGTCCGCAAAGGGAGGCATCTCTTATGACGGAGGCCATTTCTTCGAGGAGCTCTATGTCACCGGGCTTTCCTTTACCTTCTGTTATGTTAGTTAGTATATCCAACATCCTTTTGTTTCCTTCGCGACATGGAGTACACTTTCCACAAGATTCTTCTACGCAGAATTCCATGAAAAAGCGCGCCATGTCAACGGCACACGAGTCTTCGTCCATGACGATTAGTCCGCCAGAACCTATTATGGCTCCTAGTTCTTCAACAGATTCGTAATCGATGGGTGCGTTGAGATGCTCAATTGGAATCATACCGCCAGATGGTCCGCCTAGCTGTGCAGCTTTGAAGCGTTTTCCTTTTGGAATACCGCCGCCAATATCATAGACAATAGCTCCTAGAGGTGTTCCCATTGGAACTTCTACAAGCCCGACATTGTGCACGTCTCCGGTCAGAGCAAAAATTTTTGTACCTTTGCTCTTCTCCGTTCCGACACTTGCGTACCAAGCTCCACCCCTTAGCATTATCTGTGGGATGTTAGCAAAGGTTTCGACGTTATTCAGAATGCTAGGCTTCTGCCATAGGCCAGACACAGATGGAAATGGAGGTCTGGGTCTAGGCATGCCACGCTTTCCTTCTATAGAGGTCATTAGTGCGGTTTCTTCACCGCAAACGAAGGCACCTGCACCTTGGTATATTTCTAGCTCAAAGTCAAAGCCAGTTCCAAGAATATCTTTTCCGAGAAGCCCGTATTCTTTTGCCTGGTTTATTGCAACGCTCAAACGTTTGATTGCCAAAGGATACTCAGCACGACAGTAAATGTAACCATTATGAGCACCGATGGCTTTTGCTGCGACGACCATTCCTTCTATTACTGCATGAGGATCGCCTTCCAGAACACTGCGATCCATAAATGCTCCTGGGTCACCTTCGTCGGCATTGGTTAAAACGTACTTTACAGGTCCCTTTTCACCAGCTGCAAATTTCCATTTCAGCCCAGTTGGGAATCCTCCACCTCCACGACCGCGTAGACCAGAGTCAAGTACCTCCTGAATTATCTGATCCGGAGTCATTTCGGTAAGGGCTTTCGCCATACCTGCATAACCGTCTCTTGCGATATACTCATCTATCTTTTCTGGATCTATAAGACCGCGATTTTTAAGTACCCGCAAGTCCTGAAGTGCGAAGAATGGAACCTCCTGCATTGTTGGAATAGTTTTGTCAGTTATTGGTTCTCTCATGTGGATTTAATTCTCCTTTACATGTTGATATCGTTTCATCAAAGAGTTTCCGTTATCGGAACCCTCAATGCGTTAAAGTCTTTTCTAGAGTACTGTTTCGTTACCCCTAGCGAGCACAAAGGGGGTCAGAATTTCGCCTTCCAGAATGTGTTTTTTAAAAATCTGTTTCATCATGTCTGAGTCCACATATTCATATTTGATAGGTTCCTGGTTTAGGACCTCAACAGTGACAAGTGGCTCACGGCTACATAGTCCCATGCATCCGGAAGTGGTTACCATTATATCGGAAACCCCTGACTCTTTTATTTCATTCATCAGAGAATCCATGACTTTATTTGCTCCTGAAGCGACTCCGCATGTTCCCATGTGAACGGTAACTTTTACACGAGAAAATCCATCACGAGGAGTATTTTCCTTAAGCACTCTGTCTTTGATTTTTTTCAAATCTTCAATATTCAACTTTGCCATAATTTTCACCTCATTATTGTTTGTATTAGTCTAGCAAGAATTTTTATTTATGCGTAAAGGTCAAACATTTCTTTTAGTTGTGAAGGTTTCATTCTGCCGTGAACATCGTCATTGACGACAACCACAGGTCCGAGACCACATGCTCCAAGACAACGAACTGATTCGAAGGTGAAACGCCTATCCTCAGTAGTTCCTCCGTCGTCAATCTTAAGATCCTTCTTGATAGCTTCTGCAAGTGCCTTGCCGCCGCGAACGTAGCAAGCCGTTCCGAGACAAACACGAACGGTGTGCCGGCCGCGCGGTGTCATTGAGAAGAAGGAGTAAAAGGTTACAACTCCGTACACACGGCTGACGGGAAGATTCAATCCTTTGGCAACTCGTTTCTGTACGGAAGCGGGTAGGAATCCAAGAGCTACCTGTGCCTCCTCGAGAACGGGAATCAATCCTCCAGGTGTTTCTTTGTACTTGGCGATAATTTCGTCTAGCTTTGCTACCTCTTCGGCAGTAAATTCTTTTAGCAGTTCGCTGTGTTCCGCATTCATATAACGTATCCTCCTTCGAAATTGTGAAAAATTATTGCTCTGTTTCGATTCCATTGAGAAATAGTAACTATTACCAATATATTTCAATTATGATGTCTTCGATGATCAAGACATTAATTTGACATTTTAAATGGAAGGACAATGCATTCTTTTTATGTTCATTCCGCTTTATATAGCTCCTGCCTAAGCATGTAGAGATCTTATTGTTCGCGCACGAAAATTCCTGCGAGAGAACTCTACAGGGAGAAAAATACCGGTTTTTACTGGTAGTGTAGAAAATTCTTTGCTCACATCGTTCGAAACTACAGACTTATAGTAAGTTGGTGAAATAATACACAACCTACGGTGGGAAGTTTATCAGTGTTTTATCAAAAAGACAAGTATATAATGTGTATAAACGTATTCGTCAAGATAAGTAAAATAAAGAAGAAAAGCCTCAAGAATTGGGATATCATCTGATTGGAATTCAAAAAGCCCCAACAAAATACGAAGGCATAACAATAATAAAGTACATGTCTCTATTTAGTCAAATATCACCTGAACATTTCATTCTTATTTAATTACGATTTAACCATCTTGAAATAAAACATCGCAACGGCCTTCATGCAAAAGGATTTATTCAAAAGTCCGATTGTTGGAAGCGTATCTCAAAAGCGAAATGGCCACTTACTGTAATGAACATAATGTTAAGTCTAAGTCAGCATAAATGTCTATTATTACTGGATTGGTTGAACAATTCATACTCATCCTCTTTTAATGTATCGTACACAGGAACAATTAATATCTAACGTAGGTATTTTGTAAGCAAAAGCGATAAAATTGAAAATAACAAGAAACCAAAAAGATAACAAACTTATTTAAATGTTTGCGAGGATGAATAATAAAAGCTTGCTATTGGTGGAGTTATTTTACGTTTAGGAGTATCTTAGGCAGCAGCGATTTAGAATACATATTACGGAAATTATTTCGGAGGTGGTCAGAATGTTTA
>JAAYFQ010000101.1 GCA_012728165.1 Synergistaceae bacterium
ACTCCGCCTTTTTTCAAAAGCTCAAAAAGAATTGCCGCGTTTTCATGGTCTTCGACAAGTCGATCAATGTTATTCTGTAACGCATAGAGTCCAGCGGCTGCGACAATACCAAGCTGTCGTTGGCCTCCACCTAAACGTTTACGCCATTTTTTTGCTTTTTGAATAAATTCGTGCGTTCCACACAGCATCGAACCCAACGGAGCGCCGAGCCCTTTTGAAAGACAGAATTGCACAGAATCTACCTCATTTGTGAAAACTTTTACATCCACTTTGTGTAGAACAGAGGCATTGAATATTCTAGCACCATCAAGATGAACGTGAAATCCAAGTCTTTTACCCTCTCTTGCTACTGCAGCGAAACGGTCAGGAGCAACCGCTATTCCTCCTCTATAATTATGTGTATTTTCCAGTGTAAGTATAGTTGTGTCAGGATGATGAATGTTTCCGTCCGCGCGGCTTGCTTTTGCAATATCTTCAACTTTGGGAATTCCATCGTCATCTGTAAGCGGATAAGGACATAGACCTGCTACTCCAGAAAGTCCACCAACTTCTGAACACCATACATGTGCATTTTCACCCGCCAGCAAACTTTCGCCATGTTGTCCTGCTGTGAGGAAGCTTATAAGGTTTCCCATAGTTCCTGAACAAGTATATATAGCATCTTCTTTTCCCATTAACTCCGCGGTATATTTTGAAAGAGCGTTGGAAGAGGGGTCTTCTCCGTAGATATCATCTCCTACAAGAGCCGATGAGATAATGCGCCTCATCTCTTTCGAAGGTTTAGTTACTGTGTCACTGCGAAGATCAATTATATTCTCCATTATGGTGTGCCCCCTAATTAAAGTTTAGACTTTGAAAAAAGAATTATGCATAAAGGTACTAAGCGTTATTGTTTTTTATTATAAAATAATATTGTGCATAAAATCACGCTATATTATTTTAAGCCAAAGATTAATATTTCAGTTTATTCCTGTTATAAACAGTTATTTGCTTTTATATTGAAATGCCCAATCTTGCCCATGGTAGAAAATCTTCTCTCACCACATGTCCAATACTTATATTAGGTCTAGTTGACCCATGAAAATCCGAACCCGCTGTTGAATAAAGTCCGAATTCTTTCGCCCAAGAAAGGCATTTATATGTTTCTGTTAAATCATTTCCTGAGTATATTGATTCTATACCCCACAAACCAGCATCTTTTAGTTTCGATATAAGTTCTCGTAAATCGTCATCTTCAAGGCCGGTGTGAAATGGGTGTGCTATTACTGCAAGTCCTCCTGCATTGTTTATAAGTTCTATGCATTTTTCAGGAGAAAATCTTTTGCGAGAGACATGAGCATATCCTCCGCGACCAAGATATTTTGCAAAAGCCTGGCTTCTCGAAGAAGCGTATCCGCGTTTCATCATAAGGGTTGCTATATGTGGTCTTGCAACAACTTCTCCCCCAGAAAGCGCTCTTACCTCTTCTATTCTTATATCCATACCTAATTCCTGAAGTTTTTCACAAATTAGCTCATTTCTTTCATCTCTATGTAGTCTAATCTCATTCAATGCTTGCTCAAACTCAGGTGCATTGGGTCTTATTCTGTATCCTAAAATATGTAACATAAAATCTGCTTCAGCAGATAGCTCTATGCCACGCAATCCGTTTACTTTGTAATGATTACATACCTTCATAAAGGGTTCAAGTCCTGCTGTAGTGTCATGATCTGTGAGGCTAATTAAAGAAAGCCCTCTTTTTTTCGCAGCTTTTACTATTTCTTCTACAGATGAAGTTCCGTCAGAATAAGTGCTATGTACATGCATATCAATTGTTAGCATTAATATTTATTTCCTCTCCATTTAAATCCATAAGAGATGAAAATGGATATATTAACTGTGATATTACAAAGGCAATAGCTTCAAGATTTAAAAGATTCACCTGCGAAAAATCATTTATTAAGGGTGATTCTATTTCTAACACTCCAAATTTATCTCCTCGTGCTTTTAGTGGCACCACCATCATTGAACAAGCATCTCGCCATAAGGGATGGTCTCTTGAGATCTCTATTGAACCTGTCACATATGATCGGCCTGAAGCGAAAACTTTCCACATCGCGGAACCGTTTCTTCTCAGCATCTTCTTTGGAGAAGTCGC
>JAAYFQ010000102.1 GCA_012728165.1 Synergistaceae bacterium
CAGTGTATCTTTATCTATTCTTGTTCTTAGTTTCTCTCTTTGGCAGCTTTTTAGAATAAAGTCCGATTTCAATTTTGTCCCGTCAGACGATGACATGGTAAAAGTCCGCGAGATAGTACGCTCTTCTTCGAGAGCATCGTCGTTTCTTGCTCTTATGAGTGATAAATCTTATTTCTTTAGTCCATCAGGAAAATCTATGATATTTTTTGCCGAAGAGGGTTCATATTGGTTTGTGATGGGCGATCCTCTGGGCGATAATGATGAATTTCAAAATCTTGCATGGTCCTTTCGAGAGAAAGCTGCTTTGAATGGAAAAAAGGTTATCTATTACGAAGCAACAGAAGAAAACTTGCCGCTTTACGTTGAGCTAGGCTATGTGCTCGTTAAAATCGGAGAAAGCGGACGAGTGCCACTGGCGAATTTTTCTTTTGATAAAGGAAATGAGTGGCACAGTCAAAGATATAAACTTAGAAAACTTCCAAAAGACGGATCTGAGTTTCGCATTATTCCACAAGAAGAAGTTGTACATGTACTGCCAAGGCTTAGAGAAATATCAGATAAATGGCTGAAGTCTAAACTGGGACGAGAGAAGGGTTTTTCACTCGGCTTTTTTGACGAAGAGTATATTCAACAGTCTGGTGTTGCAATTGTTGAACGTGATGGTGTAATACAGGCATTTGCAAATTTCTGGACAAGTGCAGGCAAAAATGAAATATCTTTCGATCTAATAAGATATATTGACGACGCACCCTTTGGCACGATGGAATTCCTCTTTCTAAGAACAATATTATGGGCAAAAGCAGAAGGTTTCGCATATTTCGACATGGGAATGGCACCTTTATCCGGTATTGAAGGAGGCGCCTACAAGCCCCTCTGGAATAGAGCCGCCGAAATTTTATATCAACATGGAAATATTTTCTATAATTTTCAGGGTTTACGAGAATATAAGGAAAAATATAATCCTGAATGGGAATCAAGATATCTTGCAGTGCCGCATGGTCTATCTCTACCATCAGTTTTAGCTACTGCAGCATTGTTGATTTCTCGAGGCCCTAAGGGGAAGGTAAGAGGCTAGTGGAGCAGTGAAACGGCGGCGTAGTTCGTGCCGCGTGAAGCTGCCAGGTGAAACATCTGGCGTGAAGCGGCGATTTTATCGCCGTGAAGCTGCGACGTAAAAATGTCGCGTGAAGCAATTATTTTAAAAACTTTAGCTGAGCGGTTGCTGAGCCATTGCTCAGCCGCCGTTATAAATTTACCGGCTGACATGCGAGGAGTTGGTTATTTACGAGCTGCTTTACAAACTCTGTAGCGGGATTATTCAGAATTTCTTGAGGTGATGCGTACTGCTGAATTACACCTTTATCCATAACTATCACTTTTGTACCCAGTTTTAACGCCTCTGAAATGTCATGTGTAACAAACAGCACTGTAATTTTAGTTTTTTCATAGATTCGACGAAGTTCAATCTGTAGTTGGTTGCGTGTGATTTCGTCCACAGAACCAAATGGCTCATCCATTAGAAGAATTTCTGGGGAGGCCGCAAGCGCTCTAGCAATGCCAACACGCTGCTGCTGACCACCAGAAAGCTCATCGGGATAACGCTCCTTCATTTCCTCGTCTAATCCAACGATTTGCATCCACTTGCTGACAGCTGCCTTTGTTCTTTGTTTATCGCTTTTATTGAGCAGATTAGGAACATAGGAGATATTTTGATCAATGGTCATGTGTGGAAATAGTACACTGCCTTGAATCGCATATCCGATATTTCTGCGCAACTGTATCATATCCTTGCCTATAATATTTTCGTTATTTATAAGTATTTCACCCTCGGTTGGTTCAATCAGTCCATTAATCATTTTTAGTATGGTTGTTTTTCCACACCCGGATGAGCCAACAATCGTGACGAAGTCTCCCTTTGTAACTGAGAGGTTAAAGTTGTCAAGAATGACCTTGTCTTCATATGCTTTTTTAATATTTCGGAACTCAATTATTGTGCTCATAAGTGTCACTCCTAATTTAAAAGACCGGCGTCACGCAGAAACTTCTCTGCAACGGCTCTTGGTTCTTTTCCCTCGGATTCAACTGCGTAATTCATCTGCGTCATAGCCTCATTGGATATGGTTCCCGTTAGCTTTTCAAAAACAGAAGAAAGTTCCGGGTGCTTAAGCAATACTTGTCTACGAATGACATTGCCGCAAAGATAAGAGGTGAAAAAGTCTTTATCATCTTTCAATACAACCACATCAGCAACGCTGAGCTGCCCGTCCGTCGTAAAAATTACTATTATATCGATCTTTTTCTGATTGATTGCCTGATACTTTAGTCCAATATCCAGATCCATTATGGATTTAAAATTGAGACCATAAGTTTGGCAAAGTGAATTATAGCCATCTTCTCGTTCAAAGAAATCATATTCTGCGCCAAACGACAATTGATATGGTATTTTTTTCAAATCGGAATAGGTTTGTAGATTAAATTTTTCCGCAATCTCACGGCGCACGGCGAGGCCGAAGGTGTTATTGAA
>JAAYFQ010000103.1 GCA_012728165.1 Synergistaceae bacterium
CACATCCTATTTTTTCGAGCTCTTCAGAAAGAGAAGTTATTGTCTGCTCTACAGAACGCCACTCCGTTTCAAAAGCATTGTTTATAGTAAATAGAACTTGTTTTGTGTTTTCACTTATTGCTACGTCACGCGAAATTCTGTGATCCCAAAGCCAACAATCAACTTTTTCGTCATCACTATAAACAATGTGTTTGATATCTAGATCAATAATTTCTTCACTCAACTTACAAGGGAAAAATTTCTCTTTAGCTTTAGCAAAACGCAAAACAAAATCTCCCCTGATTTTTTCTCTATCAAAAGCTCCAATGGAAATAAGGTTAAGAGCTGAAACACTATTATAGCAATTCGTAACTTCTGAATCTGTCAGTAACTCCCCTTTAAAAACACGTCTTAAAACATCTTCCAGCGATGGAAGGTGTTTACTGGGTTTTACTCTCATCTTTGAAAAAACCTCCCGCCATCTCGAAACATCAGGATGAAGCATCATGGTATCTATAGAAATTCCGATATTATTAAGCCTACCCTTTAATCCTCTTTTCATTTTATTTATCTGAGAGCAGCTCTTTTCGGCAGCGCTGATGTCTGCAATAACCCAGCCTATTTTTGCTTCAGGAAATGCTTCGAAAACAGCACTGTCTATTGTTATTTTCATAACGTTTCATCCTTTCGGTGCAATTGTTTTGGTATGAGGTTGGCGCTCTTTTAAAATGTTGTGTTACTTTGTATTCTTATTTGAACTGATTTAATCTTGTGCACAGAATCTCTGCAAGTTTTCCAACGACCCAACCTGTGACTGTTCCGATTATAAGAAGTGGAAGTACATAGTACATCAACCTTATGTCTCCGACTATATATGTAGCAATAATCGTTTGCCCTATATTGAATGCCCATGCTCCTGCGACACTAATCCAAGGAAGAGAAAACTCTTTTTGGAATTTGGTGTACATCACAGCCATTACAACTGTGGCAAGAAGTCCGCCTGTCATACCGCAGAGAAATGAGAAGATGTTAGCCGTTATCAACCAAGCCAAAATCACACGCAAAATAGTCACAAAAAAAGCTTCTTTAGTTCCTAGCATAACAAGGGCAGCCAAAGCAAAAACATTTGCCAAGCCCAGCTTCACTCCTGGCAAGGGGAAGGGTAGTAATCCTTCTAAAAGGTTAAATACTAACGCAAGAGCTACAAAAAAAGCAGTTAATATTAGATTTTTTAACTTCATCAGAATGTTACAGCATCAACTTCTGATGCCCCTCTTATTCTGATTGAAAGATGATTTGGAAGACATATAGCTGAGTCTCCTCTATATTTAAGCCATCCGCGCCTAACACAGTCCTTATCTGGACAGTCAGCACTTATTACGGCTATTTTCCCCTTTTCTACACGAATAACGTTCTTTCCTGTTTTGAATACAACTGTAAATTCCTCCGCAGCTTCTTTTCGCAATTCTATTTTCCTAATCAGAACTCCATCGCAAAGAACTTCCGCTGTAAGATTATCTCGTTGTCTAAAGTATCGACCATAGTACAGGACAGCTGCCATTAGCAATAATATAGCGAATAAAAAAACCATGATCCTGTCCCCACGCCTCAATTTTTAAAATCTCCGATAACTTCAACTGTCATAGATGTATCTTTAATTGTGATAGAATTTTTCAATCCGGCTGTTAGAAATACTTTTTTAGCGTCTTTCGCAACGAGAACGGCTTGAATGTCTTTATGAGCATCAAGAAATTCTAAACTTTTCTTCTGCCCCATGACAAAAAGTGCCGTACACAAAGCATCTGCTTGTCCTGAGTTTTTCGAGACAATTGTTACAGATGCTAGATCTGAATTTGCGGGATATCCTGAAAATGGATCAAATATGTGGTGGTAACGCACGTTATTTTTCTCAAAAAATCTCTCATAGGGTCCGGAGGTTACAACGGAGGTATTCATCGCGTTCACAACAGCGAAATATTCTCCTCGCGACTTATTCGGATGTTGTAACCCTAGTCGCCATGTAGGTCCTTTTGGGGCTTTTCCGATAACGGCAATGTTACCACCTAGGTCTATCAGTGCGGAGTGAATACCATCTTTTTTCAGTTTTTCAGTTAATCTATCTGTAATCCATCCCTTTGCTATTCCACCTAAATCGAGCTTTTGTTTTTCTCCTGTGCGGACCATGTTTCCTTTTACAGAAACCTCTTTATAATCTACATAGGACAAAGCTTTATCAATTTCTTCTTTTTCTGGTACTCTGGCATATTCTGTTCCAATTCTCCAAAGTCTCACAATGGGCCCGATTGTAGGATCAAACATTCCGTCTGTTTCTTCGGCAAATTTCAGTGAATCAGTTATTGCATCAACTGTCTCTGTACTTACTCTAACGTTTGTTTGCGGAGTATCATTTATTTTTGATATTTCTGATGTTGGAATATTTACAGAAAATATATTTTCATAACGTGTGATTTCTTCCATTACGTCGTTGGCTGTTTTTTCTAATATTGCTTCGTCTGTGCCGTAAACAGTTAGTCTTACTACAGTTCCTAGTTTGTAAGACTCTCGTTCCAATTTAACAGATTTGGGCATTACAAATCTTAGCCATGATGCAAGTAGCAACATCGTGACAAGAAGAAGCAATGTATTTCTCGTGTTCTTTTTTAATCTTATAATTTCTTTGGACTGGTTCAATAAATTACCCCTCCCGCGATATCTTTCCGTATTTTTATATATTATATAGTGAATAACAATCTTCTCTCACGTAATTTCGTTAATTACAAACATTGATTTTTATTTAAGAGATATAATAACATTACTAAAAAAACAGCAGCCTTGCAATCATAGAGAGAGGTATAAAAATGAAAAAATTGTTTTTTGTAATACTACTTCTTACATTACTTGAACAGAGTGCTTTAGCAGCCGATTATCCTAAAAAGCTGGCTATTACATATGTCAAAGCTCCTCTAAACGTTCCTTCAATCGTCGCAAAGTATAATCAGAGCTTTGAAAAAGCATATCCGAGCGTAGTTCTAAGCTTCCCTGAACTTACAGAGGGACCAAGGCAGACAGCAGCTCTCGCTGCTAACAAGATCGGAATTGCAAGTTGTCTCGGCTCAACTTCAGCAATACTCGCGGCATCAGAAGGGCTTGACCTTAAAATACTTGGAATATACTCTCGCGCACCAAAAGCTTTCATGATAATTGTAAAAAATCCTGCTATAAAAACTATAAAAGATCTTAAAGGCAAAAAAGTTGCAGGTCCTAAGGGGAC
>JAAYFQ010000104.1 GCA_012728165.1 Synergistaceae bacterium
CTTCGTATAAAGAGCGACACTGAGGATTTTCCAAAGCAGAAAGAAGAATAATATAAGCACTGTTGCGCTTCCTATAAAGCCAAATTCTTCAGAGAAAACACTGAAGATAAAATCTGTATGTGGTTCAGGCAAAAAATGAAGCTTTCCCTGTGTTCCTTGCAAAAAACCCTTTCCTAGTAACCCTCCTGATCCTACAGCTATTTTAGATTGAATAACATTATAGCCAGCACCCTGCGGATCTACTGAGGGATCCATAAAAATAAGAAGTCTCATTCTCTGATAGGGTTTTAGAATAATCCAAGCCACAGGTAAAGAAGCAAGTCCGGCTAAAACAATTCCTAATAAAAATCTAAGAGGAGCACCAGAAACAATAAGAACTATAAACAGCATAGCTAAGTATACAAGAGAACTTCCAAGATCTGGTTGCAGTAAAATAGGTAGTGTCATTAAGAGTGCAACTCCAAGAGTCGGAAGCATTGCTCTGAAACTTGTAGGAGGAAATCTAGTAGCTACTCTAGCGAGAACCAGTGCAAATACTACTTTTCCAAGTTCAGATGGCTGAAATCTCATAAAACCAAAATGGAACCAGCTTTGTGCTCCCTTAGATACTTTACCTATAAGCAATAAAAGAAAAAGGAGAAAAACTGTTATGGCAAAAAGATAAAAAGCTACTTTTATAAACTTTTTATATCCAATCTTCAGCACGGCAACGTATATAAGAGCGCTAATAGCTCCCCAAATAAGCTGACGTACAACATAAGAAGACAGTGCAAGGTCCGCTGTGTAGGAAAAGCTGGCACTATATATTGCCATTACACCAAGCGAAAAAAGCACTAGAGTGATTACCAGCATTGGAATATCTAAATATGAACGGATATCACTCCATCGAACAGCTGCTATCTTCTCAGACACGCTTTGACCTTCCTCTTGTTCTTCTATTTATATTCTTTAGCGGTATATTTGCAACAAGTGCTACCGATCTATCTGCACGATCCAGTTCTATTTCAATTCCGGCCTCATCTATTTCAAGATATTTTTTAATGGTAGCAATCATTTCAACCTTTAACGAATTCAGTATCTCTGGTGAGATATCATTTCTATCATGAATTAGAACCAGTTGTAGTCTCTCTTTCGCCACATTTTTACTTCTTTCTAATTTAAAAAATTTAGAAACAAAATCTAACATACCATCACCTACTTTTTCTTACCAAACAGCCATGAAAAGAATCCCTTAGAATCCGAAAAGAGATTCATAATTGGGACTTCTTCACCAGCAACGCGTTTAGCTATATTTGAATAGGCCTTAGCCGCCTTTGATGTGCTTCCAAGAACAAGAGGCTCTCCTTTGTTGGCAGAGGTTACGATGCTTTCATCATCAGGGACAATTCCTAGAAGATCTACAGCTAAAATATCCAAAACATCCTGAACATCCAACATCTCACCGCGAGTCACCATATCAGGTTTAATCCTATTTATTATAAGACGAATTGGAGCTTTTTCCATTGACTCCAAAAGCCCTATTATTCTGTCTGCATCTCTGACTGCTGAAACCTCAGGAGTTACAATCACGATTGCTTCATCTGCACCAATAGCTGAATTATGAAACCCAGCCTCTATTCCTGCTGGACTGTCTATAAGAACAAAATCGAAATCTTTTCTTAGCTCCGCACAAAGAGCTAACATCTGTTCTGCTGAAACTGAATCCTTCGTACGCGACTGAGCTGTAGGTATCAGGAAAAGATTATCAATTCTCTTGTCCTTTATAAGTGCCTGATTCAAACGACAGGTTCCTTCTACAACGTCAACAAGTGTATAAACTATTCTGTTTTCTAGTCCCATTATTACATCAAGATTACGTAGGCCTACATCTCCATCTATTGCTGCTACTTTGTGTCCATCCTTTGCCAAGGAGGCCGCAAGATTTGCTGTGGTAGTTGTTTTACCTACTCCACCTTTACCTGAAGTTACTACGATTATTCTACAATCCAAGTTGTTCTTCCTCCTATTTAGATGGCCAGCCTGTAATAAGCACTTCATTTTTACATACAGTTATTACGGCTGGTCTACTCCAGAAATCTGATGATTTGTCTATCATTCCTGCTTTTGTGCCAATTCTTACCTGTGATGATTCAAGAGAATAGGCAATTACAGACACACTATTATCTCCTTCACATCCTGCATGAACAAGACCCGAAAGTTTGCCTAAAACAACGACATGTCCTTTTGCATGTACTTCTGCACCAACATGGACACGTCCAAGAATTGTTACATCTCCACTGTGTATAAGTTTTTGCCCACCTCTAAGATTGCCTGTGTAAAAGATGCCGGGTTCAATGCCATTGATGCTATTTTTTTCAGATAAAATAGGGACTTTAGACGCTTCGTCCTCCATTTTTATTCCAAGATCCGAAAGACATTTCGAGGACGATTCGTCAGCACAGTACCAACTTACAACTTTACAGCCTGACGGCTCCACAAAACATTTCCATATTTTTACTACTAAAGAGGGAGTAAATACTCTTTCCTGCATATCTATAACGACATTATTACCTAATAATACTTTGCCTCCCTTTTCAATTGTATCAGCGAATTCATCAAGCAACTGCCTCTCGCTAATATCACTGGGAATTATACATCTCAGCAATCCTGCTTTTCTGCCTTTGAGCTGAATCATTTTATGCACCCCTTACCATTATTCTTTAAATTCTGTAGGTTCCGCATATTTTTTGCCGTTTATAAGATAGTTGAGCATTTTACCCACCATAGGAGCGGTAACGGCTGAACCAGCTTTCCCTGCTTCAGCAATAGCTACAACAACATACTTAGGTTTCTCTGCTGGCGCGTACCCTACAAACCATGCATGGTCTTCTCCGTGAGCATTTTGAGCAGTTCCAGTTTTTCCTGCAATGGACACGCCAAACAAATTGGCTCGCCTTCCTGTTCCAGTCTTTGTGACAGAGAGTAATCCATCCTGCACTATTTTTATTGTCGAAGGTGCAATATCTATTTTTTTATACTCCACTACAGCCTCTGCATTTACTCTTGGCTTCAGTAACTTTCCTCCATTAGCAACCGCAGCATATACTCTGACTAGCTGAAGAGGCGTCATAAGGAGATAGCCCTGACCTATTGAATAGTTGACAGTATCTCCTCCGTACCAATTTTCTTTTATTCTATCTTTCTTCCATTTAGGCCCTGCGATTGTTCCTTCTATTTCACTAATAAGATCAATACCTGTTTTTTCACCCACGCCATACTTTGCTGCACAAGAAATCAACCTATCTATTCCGAGCCAAGTTGCAACTTGATAGAAATAAACGTCACAAGAATCACGTAATGCTGTAATTACATTTTCTGTTCCATGACCTGTTCTTTTCCAGCATCTAAATCTTCCTGTTCCTAGTTCAAAATAGCCTGGACATCTTACCGTTGTTTTTGTATTTATTACATTTGCTTCAAGAGCTGCAGAAGCAGTTACTACCTTAAAAGTTGATGCTGGTGGATATGCTCCAGATATCGCTCTGTTCATCATTGGTCTTTCATCTTGATCAGTAAGCTTTGCCCATTCTTTACTTGATATCCCCCAAGTAAGAGAGTTGGGATCAAAAGTCGGCGAAGAGTAGATGCATTGAAGCGAACCATCATTAATATTCATTGCTACTATGGCTCCTCTGTATTCACCCATGAGTTCTGCCGCGTATTGATGTGCTCCGAGATCAATCGTAAGTGTAATGTCCTTGCCACGAACTGCTTCAGTATTGCGTATATCTCTCAATTTTCTGCCGCGTGCGTCAACCTCTATAACCTCTTCGCCCGCATTTCCATGGAGCACGTCTTCATAATAAGATTCTATTGCTGTTTTACCAATAAGATCTCCGCCTTTATAAAGGGTGGTGTCTTTTGTTTTCAATTCATCTCTCGTTATTTCTGATACATAGCCAACTGCGTGAACTGTTACCCCCGAGGCTGGATATGTTCTTCGCCAAACCGGAGATACAGAAAGTAATTTGTTAAAATCTTTATCTGTAACTAGTTCAGCAACTTGCGAAAACGTAAGGTTTTTAGCTAACGTAATTGCTCTATAGGGAGCGGAATACTGTTGTTTAACTAGTTCTTGCACTTTTGTAACGTTCATAGGAATACCATTACGTTGAAGCACGTCTGAAATAAGATTTTTATCTTCATCATTTGCTAAATCGACAGGATAAACATTCACATTGAAGGTTCTAGCATTGACAGCAAGAGGAGCTCCATTCCTGTCAGTTATAACGCCTCGAGGTGCAGGTACTCTGATTATTCTTAATCGGTTTCTTGATGCGAGATTTATATATTCGTTACGATTTAAAATTTGAAAATAAATTAGGCCACTCATCAAAATACAGAATGTGATAATTATAATCGTCTGTAAAAAACGTATTCTGTATTCCATATCAAAAATAGTATATTTAAAATTAGACACGCCTGTCGTACGCCTTCCAGTAGAAGAAAGACAATATTACAATAATCGGAACAGACAGCAAAAGCTGAACGATAAGCTGTCTAAATGCTACTTGACTTGGTATCGTCCAAAAAATAAGATTTATAAGCCTTGAAAAAACCTGTGTGCATACAAGTAAAAAAACAAACATTCCGACTGAGCGTCCCTGTGCTGGAGTCTTTTCCCAAAGGAAACAGGAAAGAGCAACCATTCCACCATTTATTGCTGCCGTCAACCCGGGAAGGTTGGTCCATCTCAAATCCCAAAACAAACCACCAATAAAAGCTATCCATATCAGAGTTATCTGTCTTTCTTTATTGGAATTTGAAGTAAGAGCTAGATATATAATCGACATCAAGAAAAAATCTGGAATTATACACAAACCCATTGTCAATGTTTGCAATAAATCTTGAAGAATCCAAATAAATAAAATTTTTATCATTACTTTTCACTCGCTTTTGCAACAAAAACATCAACACTGTATAGCTGTGTAAGATGCGCACCGGCACTGATTCTGATTTGTTTATAATTATCTTTTGAGTCACTTTCATCTATTACAGATCCAATTGGCACACCAGGAGGAATCTGCTCATTCATTAGAGATGTCGATACTTTCATACCACGCTTAAATTCGCTGTCTTGCTGAGCATAGAGAAGTTTTAGATTACCCTTGTTATCGCCGTTTAGAATACACAGCTCTCGTGTCTCATCAACTGTGGCAGCTACGAGAGACGATGAAGAAGTAATCAGTTCAACCCAAGCATAGTCGCTAGCGACATCAACAACACGTCCAATTAAGTATCCGTCAGATAATACTGCCGTTCCCTTTACTATGCCGGAATTTTTGCCCTTATCTATTCTTAGTTCGTTCCACCATTCTTCTGGATATCTCAATGTAACCAATGCTCTAACATAACCTGCTGCAGGTGCTGTTACGGGGATTGCTGCTCTTTGCAAAGCTTTAGACATTTCGAAGTTTTTCGTTTCAAGCTTTGTTATTCTTTCTTGATAACTTGCTCTCTCCAACAACCAATTACTACTAAACTTAACAAGATTACGCAGCTCAAGCACAGGTTTTTCGGGGAAACGCAAAGCTTTGTTGACACTATCAACAAGCATTCTGTGAAGACCAGGAGACCTAGCCATCACAAAAAGTATTAAAAGTCCCAATAAAATTGCTAACATACCCTGTACCCAAGGCTTAAAGATTCTGTTTATAATTCTCATTATGTTCGTCCTTTTTTAATTGGCTAAGTGTTAAATTAACCTCTTTGACGCTCTATTAGTATTGAAACTCTATTTTTATCTGATGGATTTTCCAAAATTTTTCCTAGACCCATTGCCACAGAATAAAGAGGCTGTTCTGCAAGATGTACAGGAACATTTAAAGCATCAGCTAATCTTAGATTTAGACCACGTAGCTGTGAAGCTCCACCTGTGATAACTATTCCCTGATCAACAATATCTCTGACAAGCTCAGGAGGTGTCTGTTCAAGTGTGGCACGGATAAGATCTTCTATTTGAACAATAACGGGGTCCATTGCTTCTAAGACTTCATCTGATCCAATTTTAGTTACTTTGGGCAGACCATCAACAAGGTCACGTCCTCTTACGTCTACAGTAAGTTCCTGATCACTCTGCAGTGCAGTCCCTACAGAAATCTTTATTTCCTCTGCTGTTCTGTCGCCTATGACAACAGTATAGTTTTGACGCATCATAGAAATAATTGCATCATCAAGTAGTTTTCCTGCTACTCTCGTAGCATTATTCAAGACTATGCCTCCAAGTGACAATACCGCCACTTCGCAGGTTCCGCCGCCTATATTAACAACCATACAACCTTGAGGCTCATAAACTGGCATTCCAATTCCTAATGCAGCTGCAAAAGGCTCTTCAACAATAAAGGCCTCTTTAGCTCCAGCAGCCAATGTGACTTCTACCACTGCACGCTTTTCAACTTCAGTTACATTAGCTGGGACGCAGACAGCCACTCTAGGCGAGGAAAATACTCCACTTTTACCTATGGCAGTACTTATGTAGTGACGTATCATGTGTTCCGTCATTTCAAAATCAGCTATTACACCATGAGAAAGTGGATTTATTGTTGAAATTCCAATAGGAGTTCTACCTACCATTTTTTTTGCATCTGAACCAAAAGCTATAATCTCTTTGCTTCCCTTGCGTCCAAGTGTTCTAACAGCAACAACTGAAGGTTCATTCAGAACTACGCCCTTAGATTTCACATATATAACAGTGTTTGTTGTTCCTATATCTAGTCCTATTTCACTGCTAAAAAACTTTGATTTCATACCAAACAATTACACCACCTGCTTTCAAAAAATCAAATGGCTTAGAAACGTAATCACATGCTGCCTAAGTCATTGTCTACCTATTAGTAGTAACAAATCCTTTATGGTACTTGAGTAAGATCCCCATTCGCAGCTATATAGTGTCCCTTGAGCCTGATACCAAGGATTTTTAGTCCTTGACGAATATTTTCTGTTAGTGCTATATCTTCTCTGCTTGCATATAAACTGCCGTCAGGATGATTATGTACCAATAATACACTAAAGGCGTTAAGTCTGACTGCTTTTCTATAAAAAACAGGAATGTCCATATATGCTCCACTCTGTCCTCCATAAGAGATTGTTTCTTCCTCTATAACTCTATCTTTTGCATCAAGGAACAATGCAAATATATTTTCTCTATCAAGAAACTTTGTGTCTTGAGCAATTTCATTAAGTTTTTTCTTCCATGTATTCCGTTTCGAAAAATTTATCAATGAAATACGTTTGCCGAGTTCTATAACCGTTAACAATGTTGTAACTTTTGCCTCTTTAAGCCCTTTTTCTTGCATCAATTCAGCTGCGCTGGCCCTGCACAATCCGTCCAATCCACCCCATTTATCAAGAATCGAAGCAGAAAATTCTAAGACGTCTTTGCCATTTGTTCCAGTTCGCATTAGTATTGCTAAAAGTTCTATCACAGAAAGAGATTCTGGTCCTCTTTCGAGAAGTTTTTCCCTTGGGCGCTCATCGAGTGAAAGCTGTGAGAGACGCATACCAGCTTACCGTAGCCAATATGGATTGTGTTGTTTTTCTGTCCCAATTGAAGTTTCAGGACCATGTCCTGGATAAACCTTAAGATTGTCAGGTAGGTATTCAAGCTTTTTTAGCGATTCAAATAAAACGTTCTCGTTGCCTCCGGGGAGATCACTTCTGCCTACCGATTTAGCAAACAGTGTGTCACCTGTTAAAAGAATATGATCGTCAGCATCTGTTACAAGCAAACAGATGCCTCCAGGAGTGTGCCCTGGTGTATGTATAATCTCAATTTCCATGGTACCTACAGTAAGTGAATCTTTATCAGATAATTCTCTTTCTGCTGCAGGAATCGTTATAGGAGTTTCCATAAAAGAAGAAAGGTTTTTGTTTGCATCGGTTAAACAGTCTGAGTCCTCATAATGTATAGCCACGCCGTTTTCAGAAAGATTGCGAAGCTCTTGTATGCCGCCTATATGATCTGCATGTCCATGTGTAAGTATTATCCAGTGAATAAGGATGTCGTTGTCTCTGATAAAAGACTCAACATCCTCTGCGGGACCTCCTGGATCTACAATAAAGCCGTCACCATTTGAATCCCATATCAAATAACAGTTAGTCCACAATGTTCCAAGTGCAAACCTTTTAATCTTCATTTTTCTTTCTCTCCTTACTGTCAATCATCAAAGTAACAGGACCATCGTTACAAATTTCAACCTGCATATGTGCTTGAAAAACGCCAGTTGCGATCTTTATTCCGTATTTTGATGCTTCTTCTATGAAATATTTATACATTTTTTCAGCAAAAGTAGGTTCAGCCGCTCCAATCCAAGATGGGCGCCTTCCTTTGCTGCAATTTCCGCATAACGTAAATTGAGAAACTATTAACATTTCTCCATTTTCATCAAGGAGAGAACGATTCATTTTATTGTTTTCATCTTCAAATATTCTTAGATTTATTACTTTTTTAACAAGCCAGGATATGTCTTCTTTCGTGTCTTCCGAAATCACTCCAAGAAAAACACAGAGTCCAGGACCTATCTTTCCTGATATTTTATCATTAACAGTTATTTTCGCCCACGAAACACGTTGTAATAAGACTTTCAATCTTTTACCCCCTGATAATCTCTATTACACCAGAAATTGTGTTAAGCCTGGCTACTATTTTGTATAAATGTTCTATATCTTTGACTTGTACTTCAGCCACAACACGAGTTCTCGAGTTATTTATAACGGTAGCTCTAATGTCTTTCAGAAAGGCTTGCATTGTTGTAATTCCTTCGACAATATCACTTACTAGGTTAGGTTTGTCTATGCCCTCTATCTTAAGACGAGCTGTATAACGTGTTTCTTTAGGACTTCCCCATGAAACTCCTACTTGTTTTTCGATATTACTCCCGTCAATATTAGGACAGTCTGCTCTATGGATCGAAATCCCATGACTTTGTGTTACTCTGCCTACTATTTTATCACCTGGAATCGGATAACAGCATTGCGCCAATGTTACAAGAACGCCACTTGCACCCTCAATAACTATTTCTGAATCTGCTTCTTTACGTTGCTGTTGTAAAGGTAATGGTTCGGGGGCTTGATGTTTCGCGTCGGGGGATGACATACGAGCAAGAATATTGGATGCTGTATGTGTTCCATTTCCGACAGAAACAATCATGTCCTCGTTATTCATGTACCCCATATCTCTGGCAACTTGACTAAGTTGTGCAGATAGTGCAGATAGAGGATCTTTTAAGTCAGGAGAGCGTCGTATTGCTTCTTTTTCTAAAAGATCTCTCCCGCGTTTTATTTTTTCTTCACGTTCTTGTCTATCATGCTGACGAAACCATGCTTTAATTTTTGACTTTGTTCTTGTTGATTTCGCTACTTTGAGCCAGTCACGAGAGGGTTTTCCTTGTGTCGACGTTAGAATTCTGACAATATCACCGTTTTGAAGTTCTTGATCCATCGGTGCAATTCTTCCATTTACCGTAGCTCCAACACATTTATGCCCAATTTCCGTATGTATTGCGTATGCAAAATCTATAGAGGTTGATCCTTTGGGCATTGAAATAACCTTGCCCTTTGGTGTAAATACAAAAACCTCCGTTGATAACACATCTGTTTTTAGATTGTCAAGAAAATGAACTCCTGCATCTTCTTCTTCGTCTTGAGCTTCTGTTGAAGCTTCTTCGAGTACCTGTCTTATCCATGTAAGTCCTTTATCTAGACTATCTGTTTTTTTAGCACTCTCTTTATAATTCCAATGTGCAGCAATTCCATATTCAGCCAGATAGTGCATTTCCCATGTCCTTATTTGAACCTCAAGAGGCTCTCCACTGGGTCCTACAACAGTAGTGTGTAGAGACTGATACCTGTTATTTTTTGGATTTGCAATATAATCATCAAACTGTCCTGGTATTGGTTTCCATATCGTGTGGACTATACCCAGAATCTGATAGCATTCTGCTATCGTTTTTACTATAACTCTGAGCGCAAGCAGATCGTATAACTGTTCTAAAGATAAATTTTTTCTTCTCATTTTTTCATATATGCTGTAAAAATGCTTCGGACGACCTTTTATTGCTACTTCTGGAACATCTTCTTGAATTTTTTCGGTGAGGATGTTTATTGCTTCTTTTACAATCATTTCACGTTCAGGTAACTTTTTACGAACACGGCGCTTTATGTCATAGTACATTTCAGGGTCCAAAACTCTAAAAGAAAGATCCTCCAATTCTCGCTTAAGCTGATAAATACCTAGCCTATGTGCAAGAGGTGCATATATGTCAATTGTTTCATGTGCAATTATAAGCTGTTTCTCTCGTCTGTGAGATGATATAGTTCTCATATTATGAAGGCGGTCTGCAAGTTTTATCAAAACAACGCGAATGTCTTTTGCCATGACGACAAACATTTTTCGTAGATTTTCAGCTTGGTAGTCTTCTACTGATTTAAAGGGTAATTTCCCAAGTTTTGTCACTCCATTAACAAGCGTGCAAACTTCATCTCCAAATTTTTCTTGAAGAACTTCAGCTGTTACTGATGTGTCCTCTAAAACATCATGGAGTAGCGCAGCAACTATTGTTTGACCATCAAGTTCCATCTCTGTGAGTATTGCTGCAACACTGACAGTGTGAACAGTGTAAGGATCTCCGCTGTATCGAATCTGATCTCCGTGGGATTCCGAAGCAAAAACAAAACTCTCTCCTACATTTTTAATGTCATCTTTTAATAGATAACGACTTGCCTTTGTCCAAAGATCCTGCCATGCAACACGCAAAGAAGGAACTCGTTGTTTTTTGGGAATACGTCCCCAATAACTTTCCATCAAAGATTGAAGCTCATTTTTACTAGTACCTTCTGAATTTTTTTTTGCAATTTCAGAAAGATGAGCTGAGCGTACGTTTGTAAGTGTTGTTTTTTTTGCATTTGTCAAATCGCAATCACCACCATAAAGTAATCCTTAAGCAAATACCATTTTATCTAACACATGTTGAAGTGTAGTGACATTACGCCACGTATTTATTCTTGGTTTGTAGACCCATCCGTCAAGGCTTGCTCTATCTTCTACCATTTCAGCAGCACCGAACCCAATCAGAGTAGACTCTCCAAGATTTATTTTTACATGCTTGCCTGTTTTTCCCAACGGTGATATCTCAATATTTCCGTTGTATGGAGAATATAGTTTTGGAGACTGGTTGTCCATGCCAAAGGGGCCAAGCTTTTCACCTGTTTTCCACATTTTTAAATCAAGATCTGAAGGCGACCAACATAGAAGTTCTTCTTTTTCTTCAGATGGAACTACTTTTGAGAGCAGTTCCTCCATTTTGTCGCGCAGCTCAGACCAGTTAGCGTTTGATACGCTAAAGCCTGCTGCAAGTCTATGTCCACCCCAAGTAGCAAGTAGGGGAGAAAGTTCTTTGAGAATGGCAACTGCGTCAGCGCCTTTTGGCATTCTTAATGTACCGCGCATGTTTTCACCTGCCGGTGCAACGAGTGCCACAGGAGCATTTCTGCTATAGCAAATTCTACTTGCAACGCTACTTAAAACACCAACTACCCACTCACTATTGCTTAAGACATATTGGTAATCTTCCTCTTCAATTTCGTCTACTTGAGATAAAATTTTCGTGGAAAGATTTCTAC
Source organism: Synergistaceae bacterium (assembly GCA_012728165.1). Classification (GTDB taxonomy): domain Bacteria; phylum Synergistota; class Synergistia; order Synergistales; family Synergistaceae; genus JAAYFL01. The sequence goes on from JAAYFQ010000104.1 coordinate 11,659, forward strand.
GTTTTTGATTTAGATAAATAATCTTATCGACACAATCTGTCAAATTGTCACCAGGAAAGAGTATCTTTACCGCAAGATCAGCAAGGTAAAGACGTCCTGCAGCATTTAAACAGGGTATTATCTTCATCGCGAGATCTTCTTCCGTAATAAACGATGGAATTATAGCAAGTTTTTCCATTAGAATGCCAAGTCCAACTCTCGGAGTGCTCCTAAGTACAGCAAGTCCATTCTGCACAAGGGTCCTATTGAGAGGAGATGCTAAAGAGACGCAGTCGGCAATAGTTGCAAGAGCAACTAAATCAAGCATTTTGTAAAGATCTTTGAATGGTAGAATCTCATTCTGCCATGCCCAGCACCAAATTACAGCAGTTGCGCATAGTTGACGTGACAATGCATCCCCGGAAATTTGAGGATTAACCATCGTGTCACAGGATGCTGGAGCTCCATCAACAAGGTGATGATCAAATATAACCACAGGTACTCCGCTATCTTTTATTATCTTGACAGCATTAACATCCTGAGAACCACAATCAACAACTATAACCAGGTCGCATTTTCTGCTGGCAATAGTTTGAGCAATATCAATA
>JAAYFQ010000009.1 GCA_012728165.1 Synergistaceae bacterium
AGACACCAATTACAACGCCAGTATAATTTTAGCTATTGCTATCGCTATCGTTGCAATCGTTATGCAACGATAAGCAATAAATCGATTGAAAATGCAACGATAAATGCAACGGGAGGATAATCGTTGCATTTAATAATTGTTTATGCTAAAGTCTCATTGTGAGACATTAGAGGAGGGTGCGGGATGAATATAAAAGAAAGATTCAACCTTGAGTTTAAGGAGAAGATAAACAAGAAATTTTTGAAGACTGTCAGCGCCTATGCTAATTACAATGATGGGGAAATTATATTCGGTATCGATGATGTTGGAAATGTGATGGGGCTGAATAGTATAGAAAATGAGTGCATAAAAATAGAAAATATGATCAATGATTCTTTGAATCCAATTCCTGAATTTACAATAGACGGAGAAGACAAAGAGGGGAAAAACATTATTGTACTTCGTGTTAAAAAGGGTAGTGACACACCGTATTATTCGGGAGGAAAGACATATAAACGATCTGATACTTCAACCGTTGAAGTGGACAGATCTGAACTAACAAGGCTGGCTTTGGATGGAATCAACATGGATTATGAAAAGCGAAAGGCGTCTTCGCAAAATTTAAGTTTTGATGTATTGAAAAATGAGTTAAAAGAACGTGCTGGGATAAAAAGAACTGATTTAGATATTTTAAGAACTTTGAATTTGTACGATGTTAAAGGGTATTACAATATAGCCGGAGAATTGCTGGCAGATGAAAATCAAATAAATTTTTCAGGAATTGATATCATCCGCTTTGGCGAGGATATTAATCAGATCCTATACAGAGATACAATCAGCAATAAATCGTTGTTGTCACAATATAGCAGGGCATTGGCAATTTTTGAACAGTACTACCAATATGAAGAAATAGAAGGATATGAAAGAGTAAAAAAAGAGAAGGTTCCCAGAGAAGCTTTTCGGGAAGCATTGGCTAATGCCATAATTCACAGAGTGTGGGACGTAAACTCCTATATCCAAATATCGATGTATGACAATATGATCGAAATAAAATCCCCGGGAGGACTGCCGAGAGGCCTTTCAAAGAAAGAGTATCTACACAATAACATATCAGTATTGCGAAATCCGATTATAGCTGGCGTATTTTACCGTCTGGGAATCATAGAGAAATTTGGAACGGGGATTACTAGGATAAACAGGGAATATCTTAAAAGCTTGGCCAAACCCAATTTTCATATTGAAGAGAACAGTATATCCATTCTCCTACCTGTTATAAGGACTGATATCTCAGGCTTGGCGAAAGATGAAATTGAAATATACAATTTACTTAATAAAGAAAAAGAGCTGCCCAGAAAAGAATTGGACGAGGTTCTTGGTTTTGATAAATCTAAGACTATTCGGATCCTTAACAATTTAGTAAAGAAGAATATCATTCAAAAGCAAGGTCATGGCCCCGGAACGACCTATAAATTGATTTGAGGAAGAAGACCATTAGGCTATATTTGCCCGAAAAAACTGGAAATGTACAGTGTTATGCGGCACTCCCATGAAAACTTCTAAATCCCTCTGGATTGAAAAACCCTAATGAGCTCTTATACGTTTTTTAAACGTTTCATTCTGCTTATAAAAGAAAAAATATAACTAATTGACACACATAAAATATGTGTTAAGATGTACTGAGGATAGACAGTAAGGTTAGTAGGTGGTGAGTCTGTGACAGCTAAACCTAACTACGTACCAGGTAAAGACTATAGTCGCAAAGAACTGCTTAAATTAATTGCAGCACAAGGTTGGAGTGTAGAATCAAAGGGTAAGACTGGACATTTGGTATGTAGAAAAAAGGGAGAAAATCCGTTTGATATTCCTATGGATCCATCCAAGAAAACAAAGCAAAAAATTCTTAAATTAATCGGTCTTAAATAATTAACTTGTGCTAGTAGTCAGGGGCGGGATCCCTTACCGTCCAACATTTAGAAAAAAATACATTACATAATCATGAGGATGGTGAGATTAAGATGGCAGATAACCGGAAGAATCTAGAATTATATGCCTTTCCGGCGATATTTGAAGCCGATGTGGA
>JAAYFQ010000105.1 GCA_012728165.1 Synergistaceae bacterium
TAAACGCTTCATTTGTAAAAGCAGGGACAGACCTTGCAATATTGGAAATGCTTTCTACAGGAACAACTTGTTTTGCTGATATGTATTTTTTTATGGACCAAGTTGCAAAAGCTGCAGCAGAAGCAGAAGTGCGCTGCTGTCTTGCAAGAGGAATAGTCAACGACATAAATGGTGACAAACTAAAGGAAAATCTACAGCTTGCAAGTAACTTTAATGGAAAGAATAAACTTATTAATGTTCAACTAGGACCGCATTCCCCATACACTGTGTCTTTTGACATGATGAAGAGAATCGCTGACGTAGCAAAAGAGAACAAACTTGGAGTTCAGCTACATTGGCTTGAAACTTCTTCAGAATGGAAAATAAGCAAATTTGAGGGTAAGTTAACTCCTGAGGAATATTTGACTCAGACAGGGATGATAGATGTTCCTGAGCTACTGCTTTCTCATGGAGTATGGATTGATAAAAAAGTGGCATCTTTCTACAATCGTAACAATGTAACGGTTGTTCATAATCCCAAGAGTAATATGAAGCTTGGCAGCGGATTTACCCCTGTTCCAGAATTATTAGCTAATGGTGTTTCTGTTGCGCTTGGGACAGATGGAGCGGCTAGTAACAATAGACTAGACATGTGGGACGAGATGCGTTTTGCAGCTCTTATACATAAAGGCAATAAGACAGATCCGACCTCTGTTACAGCTGTAGAGGTTCTTAAAATGGCAACAATAAACGGAGCAAAGGCAATGGGATTTGAAAAAACTGGTCTTATCAAAGAAGGATACAATGCTGATATGATTTTAATAGATCTTGATCAGCCGCAGTATGTTGGATGGGATGAAACCAATTTACCTGGCTACATTGTCTATTCTGGTTCTTCACAAGACATTAAGGGCACAGTTGTTGCTGGTAAAATCCTCTACGATAAAGGTGAATTTAATACAATAGACAAAAGAGCTGTCATTGCTAACGCTATTAAAGCAAGAAAAAATTTACTTGGTAAATAATTTGTTTACAGGGGGCAAAATAAATGCAATATAGAAGCGGGAAAGAATTAAGGGAATTATTTCTTAGTTTTTTTGAAGAAAAAGGCTGTAAGCGTTTTAAGAGTTTTTCATTAATACCTGATGACCCAACTCTTCTTTTTACAATAGCAGGGATGGTTCCGTTCAAGTCCTACTTTTTAGGTATAAAAACTCCAGAAGTTACTAGAGCGACTACATCGCAAAAATGTGTGCGTACTAATGATATCGAGAATGTAGGACGTACTGCTCGACATCATACATTTTTTGAAATGCTTGGTAATTTTAGTTTTGGTGATTATTTTAAAAATGAAATAATACCATGGTCATGGGAATTTCTTACGGAACGAATAGGTCTCGATTCGAGTAGGCTTTACGCGACAATATATTTGGATGACGATGAGGCGCATGACATTTGGAAAGATAAGGTTGGGCTTACAGAAGATCACATAGTTCGTCTTGGTGCTGATGATAATTTTTGGGCAGCTGGACCCGTAGGGCCTTGTGGCCCATGTTCAGAGATAATATATGATCAAGGGCCTGAGTACTCCTGTGGCAAGCCTACTTGTGCAGTTGGTTGTGATTGTGATAGATATCTTGAGCTTTGGAATTTGGTCTTTATGCAGTACAACCGTGATGAAACAGGCAACTTAACTCCCTTACCGAAAAAAAATATTGACACCGGGATGGGGCTTGAGAGACTTGCATCGGTCGTTCAGAATACCCCTACTGATTTCGAAACAGATTTATTCAAAACCATTATTGATAAAGCATGTGAACTTAGCGGCGTTGAGTATGGAACCGATTCTAAAAAGGATTTGGCTGTAAGGGTTATTTCCGACCATATTCGTGCTGCTGCGTTTATGATTGCAGATGGTGTTTTGCCTTCAAATGATGGTGCTGGATACGTTTTAAGAAGGCTTATAAGGCGCAGTGTTCGTTATGGAAGATTACTTGGCATAGAGAAACCTTTTCTTGTTGATCTTCTTCCTGCCGTTCGTGAGTCTATAGGCGAGGAGTATACTGAACTTGTTGAACGATCTTCAGCTATAGCGCAGGTACTTAACATTGAAGAAGAGCGTTTTTCAAAGACGCTTACACAAGGTGATGACCTTCTTGAAACTGAGATTCTTAAGATCGAAAAAGAGGGCATAAAAGTTCTGCCAGGAGAAGTCGCATTCGTGCTATATGACACATTTGGGTTCCCTATAGAACTTACTGAAGAAATGTGTGACGAGCGTTCGATAAAAGTTGACAAAGATGGATTTATAACAGCTATGGAAGAACAACGCACTCGCGCTAGGGCTTCCAGTAAACAAACTTCAAGTTCTATTGAAAAAAACATATATACAGAACTTGCAAATAAGCTTGATATGACGACTTTTCTCGGTTATACAGAAACAACATCTGATGCCAAAATTCTGGCTATTATATCGAATGAAGAACTCAAAGAATCCGTAACTATTGGTGAGACCGCTGAGCTAGTTCTTTCTCAGACTCCTTTTTATGCAGAAAAGGGAGGGCAAGTAGGAGATACAGGTTTAATAGTTGCTGAGGGCTTCGAATTTGAGGTCCAAGATACTCTATACCCTGTTCAGGATTTGATTGTTCATAGAGGAGTGGTTAAGTCTGGTTCCATTAAATCTAATGCTAATGTTACAGCCTCTATTGACTTCAACAGAAGAAAAAATATACAAAAACATCATACAGCAACGCATCTTCTTAATGAGGCGCTTTGCAGAGTCCTTGGTAATAATGTACGTCAGGCCGGCTCACTAGTAACTCCTACATTTTTGCGTTTTGATTTCAATTATTTTGCACCATTAACTGTTGATGAGATTCGCGAGATAGAAAGAATTGTATATGAACAAGTACTCACTGTTCTGCCTGTAAAAACTACAGTCATGGATATAGAAGAGGCAAAAAAGGCAGGAGCTAAAGCTTTGTTTGATGAAAAATATGGAGATGAAGTTCGTGTTCTCGATATTAAGGGGTTCTCAATCGAACTTTGTGGCGGAACTCACGTAAAAAATACAGGTGAAATAGGGCTTGTCAAGATAATTCGTGATGAGGGTATTGGTTCAGGAATTAGAAGAATAAATGCTGTTGTAGGTCAGCCTGCACTTGTAGTTTTTCAACGTTATTCTCAAACTCTATCTACAATACTTAATATGCTTGGAGAAGACACTGATACGATACTTGGCAAAGTTGAAAATATACTTGACGAGAAAAAAGTACTTGAAAGAAAAAACAAAGAACTTCAGGTCAAGGCAGCTATGGCAGATATTGAAAACAGTGTTAAGCCCGCGATAACAGAAAATGGCGTAGATTTAATACTAGAAAAATTTGCCGGAATAACACCGGATCTACTAAGACAAATAGGTGACAGAATCAGAAATAAGTTTCCTGTAGCAGTCATAGTTCTTATCGGCATAGGCAACGAAGGAAATGTCTGGATGATTTCTCTGGCAAGTAATGAAGCGGTAGCTAAGGGCGCTCATGCAGGTACTTTGCTTCAAAAACTTGCAACAACAATGGGCGGAAAGGCCGGAGGCAACCCTTCTCATGCTCAAGGAGGCGTTAAAGACGCCAGTAAATTAAACGATGCATTAACCAAAGCCCCGTCTATTTTCGCTGAATTGATGAAAGGGCAAAATTAGCCCTTGCAGAGAATAATTGCACTTGATATTGGTAGTGTGAGAATAGGTGTTGCTGTAAGTGATCCCCTCGGATTTTTTGCTCAGGGCGTGACTGTTCTGTTGGCACAGACAGATTGGATGGAAGACCTAGACAAAATAATGGCCAAATATCAGGACCCAAAACTACTTATTGGTCTTCCTAGGCGTACTGACGGAAGCGAAGGACCAGAAGCTCTAAAAATGCGCGATTTAACTAAAACGATTAAAGCTCGTTTTCCTAATACAGAAATAGAGTTTTGGGATGAACGTTTTACAACAACAATTGCTCAGCAAATGCTAATAGAGGCAGATGTATCCAGAAGCGGTAGAAAACAAAAGGTAGATAAAATAGCGGCAACATTATTGTTACAAAGTTATTTAGATGGAAGGAGGACATAGTTAATTTGCAACTTCCACAAGGAGTAAAGATGACTCCAATGCTTGAACAGTATGTTCAATGTAAAAAACAATATCCAGACTGTCTCCTTTTTTTTCGCGTTGGAGATTTTTACGAGATGTTTTTTGATGATGCTTATAAAGCTTCATCCGTGCTGGACATTGTCTTAACTTCACGCTCTAAAGATCCTAATAACGCAATACCAATGGCAGGAATTCCTTATCACGCGGTGGACTCGTATCTTGGTAGACTGATAGCAGCAGGTTATAGAGTTGCCATATGTGAACAAACAACGGAACCAGATGGAAAAACACTTGTTGAAAGAAGTGTCACTAGAATTGTTACACCAGGGACTTGGCTTCCCGAAAACTCCGATTTAGACGCAAAAGTTGCAGCCTGTTTTTTTGTACAAAAAAACATTTCTGTTGCTTTTCTTACTTCTGGCAGTGGTACTCTTCGTGCAGGAACATTTCAAACAGATCAGGCTCTTTCACTTTTATCTTCGTTTAGTCCTAATGAAATAATTATCCCTAAAGGTCAGATGGATCAACTTTCTCAGTTTATGACAGCGCTTACAAATATAAATATTGTAGAACGAGAAAGAAGTGAGTTTACAAACAAAAACGCATCGTCATGGCTTTGTCGTAAGTGGGGCATATCAACTTTGAATTCTATGGGGTTTGATGATACGGAATCTGCTGTAGGGGCAGCTTATGCTGTAGTGCGTTATCTAGAGGAAACACAATTTTCTCAAGCTAAGCATATAACATCTATTAAACCAATTCTTTCAACCGAAAATTTAATATTAGATCAAAGTACTCAAATTAATCTTGAACTTGTTGACGCTTCAAATACGTCTTTATATTTTGTTCTTAATAGATGTGCTACTTCTGTTGGAAAAAAATTATTAAAAGATTGGATATTATCACCATTACAGGACATAGATTTAATTTCGCTAAGACAAAAATCAATAGGTGAGTTTATAAATAGTCATGAGCTTAGAAAATCACTTGAAAAGCTTCTCCTGCAATGTAGTGATATGGCAAAATCAATTGGTAGAATGACATTAAATATGGGCTCTCCTTCAGATCTCCTTGCAATTAAACAAACATTGAGAGCTCTCCCTGAAATTAAAAAGCTAATTTTGTCATCGGAAATACTTTCTAAATGGGCCACTATCCCTGACTTATCTTCGTTATCGTTATTATTGAATAGTGCTTTGTCTGACGAGGTTCCACGTTTCGTACGAGACGGTGGAGTAGTTAGATCTGGTTTTGATAAGGAACTTGATGAGTGGCGGGAAAGGAAGAACAATTCAAGTCTATGGCTTTCAGATTTTGAAGAAAAAGAAAGAAAAGAGACTGGAATAAAATCTCTCAAAATCGGTGTCAACAAAATCTTTGGTTACTACATTGAAATTCCCAAAGGTAGTGTTGATAAAGCCCCACTAAATTATACAAGAAAACAGACTTTAGTCGGTGGCGAAAGATATATAACCGAAGAGTTGAAATTATTTGAAAAAAATATATTTAGAGCTGAAGAAGAAATATTAATATTAGAAGAGAAAATATATGCTCAACTTGTAAAAGAAGCTTTGGCCCAAAGTAGTGCAATTCAATTAGCGTCAAATTTTATCGCAACAATAGATGTTTTACTCTCACTTGCAGATGTTGCTTTCGAAAGAGGATACGTCTGCCCTGTAATTGACAGGAGCAGAGATTTTATAATAAAAGGTGCTAGACATCCCGTAATTGAAATTGCACTTGGAAAAGAGCCCTTTACGCCCAACGATTACAATTTTACACCTGACACAGGTCAAAGAATTGCAATTATAACTGGACCCAATATGGCTGGTAAGTCGACCTATTTACGTATGGCTGCTCTTATAACGATTATGTCACATATGGGATCATATGTACCTGTAGAAAAAGCAAAGATTGGATTAGTGGATCGCGTCTTTACTCGAATTGGAGCTAGAGATGAATTAGCAAGAGGGCAAAGTACATTTATGGTTGAAATGGTAGAAACTGCCAATATATTAAGATATGCGACTGATAGAAGCCTAATCGTTTTGGACGAAGTTGGCAGGGGAACTTCAACATACGATGGATTGAGTATTGCTTGGTCTGTATTGGAGTTTTTACATGGTCATGAAAACAGACAGGCAAGAGTGCTTTTTGCAACTCACTATCACGAACTTACACAACTTCCAAGTTTTTTGCCGGGAATAGTTAATCTCAGTATGGCGGTTGAAGAAACTTCAAGTGGAATAACGTTCTTACACAAAGTTGTTTTATCTCCGTCTGATAAGTCTTATGGCATAGAGGTGGCAAGGTTGGCCGGAATACCTACCGCGGTATTACGACGTTCAAAAGAATTGCTTAAGCAATTTGAATCAGAATCCACTGACAAAAATATCGATAATATTAATGAAAAAAACCAGATGACTCTTTTTGATATAAAACAGGATGCTATACTTGAAGAGCTGGCATCTGTTGATCCTGATTCAATTACTCCTATGCAAGCACTTGAATTGATTTATAGACTAAAAAAGAATTCTAAGAAAGCGCTGGAATTATAATGATAAAGAAACTTGATATTGAAGTCTCAACACGAATAGCAGCTGGAGAGGTCATAGAACGTCCATCATCCGTAGCAAAAGAGCTGATAGAAAATTCTATAGATGCATCTGCATCGAAAATTATAATATATGTTGAACAAGGAGGTAAAACCTCTTTTGTAATAGAGGATAACGGAATAGGGATTGCTTCTGATGAACTACCGCTTGCACTAGAACGATATGCTACAAGTAAAATAGAAAGCCTTGAAGATCTTGAGAATATATCTACACTAGGATACAGAGGAGAAGCACTTTCAAGCATAGCTACTGTTAGCTACTTAGAAATTAGAAGCAGACTTCTTGACAGTGAAAATGGTGGATTAATAAGATCTGAAGGAGGGAAAATTGTTCTTCATACAATTAGTCCGTGTAAACCAGGAACGCGCATTCAAGTAGATGATCTCTTTTTTAACCTTCCTGCAAGACGAAAATTTTTAAAAACAGCTTCCGCAGAACTGCGCAGAATAATACAAATCGTAAATGATTATGCTTTAATCCACCCTGATATAACTTTTATACTCTTTTCTGATACAAAAAAAATACTTGAACACTTGCCTGCAAAAAACATATCAGCTGCATTGGAACGTAGATGGGGCAAGGATACAAAGTTATATTGTTCTGAATTTGCAATAGATATGACAAAAGCCAGATTGTGGTGGAATCCTATTCCAGACAGCAGAAGAGTGATTATATCTCTTTTTGTAAACGGTCGTAGAGTCCAGGATTCAACTGTACGCGCGGCTATATGTGGAGGAGATTCTACCGCATATGGAGAGTGGCTTATTTTAATAGACCTTCCTCCTCAGCAAGTAGATGTAAATATTCACCCTACAAAAGAAGAGGTTCGTTTCCGTAGATCACAGGACATATATAGAGTTGTTTATGCTAATGCACAAAAAATATTTGCAGAACGTTTCTCAATACAGCCTACTAATAGATATAATAACCAACCGCATCTGAGTGATTTTAATTTAAATCTAGAAAACTCAACGGGGGATAATTATCAAAATAGTTCGCTTTTTACAACGAAAAAATCGAGTGCTATTGATTCTTCACTGGAGCAGAGGTCTGCTTCGCCGATAGAGACCATATTTACTCCCGGAGAGTCTGCAACTGAGATGTACAATATGCTTGATAAGAGTTTTATAGGGCACACTGCAAGAGGGTTTCTTCTTTTTGATTTTCCAGGAGGACTAGCTGTTATAGATCCACATGCTGCACATGAACGTATATTGTTTGAAGATATAAAAAAAAGTTTCAGTGAATCTATATTAACACAGAGATTGACTATCCCTCATGAAATACCTGAGGCCATACTGCCCGAAATTAAAATAAATAAAAAAGAATTATTGTCTCTCGGCTTTGAGGTTTTAAATAATAAACTTATTGGTGTTCCTATGATACGTGGTAAAGGACATCTCGCGCCAATTGAAATGCTTCGTTCTACTCTGAAAGGTTTGGAAATTGAAACCACACCAGAAAAAAGAGACATGGAAGTCTGGTGGAGAATTGCACGCCTTGCTTGTAGGGATGCCGTTAAACTAGGACAAGAAATGAGCAAAGAAGAGGCAATGGAACTTTTATTGCGTCTTGAAAAGACAGAAACGCCTTATTCCTGTCCTCATGGAAGACCTACAATGTTTATTCTTGATAATAAAAAACTAGAAGAATGGTTTGAACGATGAAAGACAAAACAAACGTTATTGCTATTATAGGACCGACTGCTGTAGGTAAAACAATTTTTAGTTTGGAACTTGCCAGAAAAATTAATGCTGAAATTATTTCTGTTGATTCAAGACAGGTATATCGTTATCTTGATGTTGGAACAGACAAGGTTGACTTGAATATACGTAGAGAAATTCCTCATCATTTGATAGATATTGTTGATCCTGATCAAATCTATTCCGCGGCTGATTTCACAGTTGATGCTACAGATTCAATTAATAGAATAAAAAATAGAGGTAAGGTTCCTCTTCTTATTGGAGGCACCCCTTTTTATTACAAAGCACTTACCGGAGCGTTATCGGAGAATTTACCCAAGGATGTTGAAACCAGGATGTCACTTGAAGACGAAATAAATAACAAAGGGCTTTTGTTTTTATATAATGAGTTGTCAAAGATTGATCCTTCTGCTGCTGCTAAAATACATCAAAACGATTCTGTAAGAATTATGCGAGCTCTTGAAATATATAGAATCACAGGGAAGAACGCTTCATGGTGGTACAAAAACCAGAAAAAATTAGGTTCACTTTATAATATCTTTTATATAGGTTTGATACGTTCGAGAGAAACCTTGTATAAAAATATTGAAAAACGTGTAAAAATACAATTTGCAAGTGGCTATCCTGAGGAAGTAAAGTGGTTACTTGATAACGGCTATTCGCCAAAACTCACCTCATTACAGGGTTTTGGTTATAGAGAACTTGCTAAATATTTACAAGGCGAATGTTCTTTAGCAGATGCTATTAAAGATGACATTAAATTTACTAAGGCTTTCTCGCGTAGACAGATGACATGGTTTAAGCATTTTGAACCTGTTAAATGGTATGATTTCGATTCGATAACAATAACTGATGCACTTAAAGATGCCATAGAGTTATCCAATGATCATTTGAAGGCGGGAGCTTAATATCATGCAAATTCATATAGCTAATCCAACAGGACTTTGTTTTGGTGTTAAAAGAGCTATAACAACGCTTGAAGATGAGCTTGATAAAACAAAACAGGTTTATTCTTTAGGTAGTCCTATTCATAACACTCAGGAAATAAACCGCTTAAAAAAACTTGGCTTGATAGTTGTTGATAATCCAGAAGATGTGCCTTTTGGCGCGGTATCATTTGTTCGCGCTCACGGAGTTACTCCTAAAACTTATAATTTGTTAAAACAGCGCAGTTCAGTTGTAGTTGATGGAACTTGCCCATTTGTGAGAACTGCACAAGAAAGAGCGAGAGCTCTTTCCAAAGAAGGGTATATAGTGGTAATATTAGGAGATGTAAAACATCCAGAAGTTAAAGCAATTATGGGGTATGTTGAAGGAGAGGTAGTTGTTCTTTCTGATAAAGATGAAATCCCTCAGTTTTTAATTGGTAAAAAATGCGGAATACTGAGCCAAACAACGCAGAAAGTAGCTTCCTTTGTCTCATTAGTTAGCTCCTTTATCTCTGTTTCTCCTGAGATAAAGATATGTAATACTATCTGCAAAGCAACTCTTGAGCGTCAAGAATCCGTCTTCCGTCTTGCATCTGAGGTGGAAGGAATGGTTGTTCTTGGTGGTCATGATAGTGCAAATACTCATAAGCTTGTTGAAATTTCAGTAGATGCAGGTGTACCAACAAAATGGATTGAACATGCTAATGAACTTAATAAGGAGTGGTTGAAAAAAAAGGAGAATATAGGAATAGCTGCAGGAGGAAGTACGCCTGACTGGCTAATAAAAGAATTGATTCAAAAATTAAACGTAATGTAAGCAGGAGGATGTTGGGTATGGTAGACGAGCTTCTTAATAAAGAAGAAGGTTTGGAAACACAGGAAAAAGAAGAAACTATGGAAGAAATGATGCAACAGTTTGATGTCATGGGTGATTTCCATCGTGGTAAGATTGTAGAAGGTACGATAGTTGATGCACGCGAAGACGGATGGCTTGTAGATGTTGGCTATAAATGCGAAGGATTTCTCCCACGCAAGGAATGGTCTCATAGAGTTCTTGTCGAGGAAACGCCTGAACCAGAAAACGGTGCTAAAGTAAGAGTTCAGGTCACAAACATATCACAGGGCGAAGAGGCACAGCTTAGTCTGAGCCGTTGGCGTTGTGAATTCGACGAACGCTGGGACAATCTTGAAAAAGAAGTAGAGAAAAATGAGACTGTAGTTGTTAATGGCCTCCGTAAGGTAAAGGGAGGGCTCATTGTTAATTGCTGTGGAATTGAAGGCTTTATTCCAATTTCACATCTTGCTGAAGAAGGACGTGGCGTCAATCCAGGAAAGCTTCTTGAGCAGGAGTTTCCTGTAAAACTTATCGAAAAAGACCGTCGTAAGCGTCGTCTTGTATTTTCACGCCGCAGCATAATTGAAGCTGAAATGGCGGATGTTCGCAAGGCATTCTATGATCAAGTTAACGTTGGTGATGTACTAGAAGGTGATGTCAGTAGTATTACTTCATTCGGTGTTTTCGTAAATCTTGGTGCAATGGAGGGGCTCGTTCACATTAGTGAACTCTCTTGGCAGCGTAATGCAAAAGCTAAAGACGTTATTACTAAAGGGGATCACGTTAACGTAAAGGTTATCGGAATTGACAAGGATAAAAATAGAGTTTCTCTGAGCATTAGACAAACTCTTCCTGACCCCTGGGATACTGTTGCGGAACGTTGGATAGCAGGCAAAACGACAGAGGGAACAGTAACCAACCTAACAGACTTTGGTGCTTTTGTTGAAATAGAGCCAGGTATCGAAGGTCTTATACACATTGGTGACCTTAGCTGGACGCGTATTAAACATCCCAAAGAAGTTCTAAAAAAAGGTCAGCAAGTCGAAGTTTTCGTGCTTGAAGTGGATACAGAGCGAAAACGTATTAGCCTTGGATACAAGCAACTTAATGATCCATGGAAAAATGTTGTAGAAAAATATCAGAAAGATACAGAAGTGCCAGTAAAAGTTGTAAGACTGGCTGACTTTGGAGCATTTGTTGAACTTGAAGAGGGAATAGAAGGATTGATTCACATTTCCCAGTTAAGTCAGCAGAGAATAGAAAGCCCTAAGGAAATTCTTTCTGAAGGTCAAGAGATAACAGCTAGAATACTTGACGTTAATCCTACAGAGCGTCGTATTCGACTTACACTCCGCCCTATAAACGAAGATAACGTTAATCGTACTTCTCGTAATGAGAATACGCCACAGGGAGAAGCTCGTAAAAAAAGTTCTGATGACCGTCCACGTCGCCGTCGTACAGATGATGATAGAGGCAGATCTTCCAGTAGTCAGCTTCCGCAAGAACAAGTTAATGTTACAATCGGAGATTTTTTAAAACAAGCTGAGTAACTTTTAATTATAAGTTTAAAACCCCGTATCCCTTTGGATACGGGGTTTTTCTGTTACAATATATAAAATAGAGAAAAATTATATAAAAATGCGAGGCGATCAAATGTCGGTAAGAAAAATATATACGTATCCTGATAAGGTATTAAGAGAAAAAACAAAAACAGTAGAGATATTTGATGAAGAATTAAGCTCTCTTATAGCTGATATGTGGGAAACTATGTATTCTTATGATGGAATAGGACTCGCTGGTCCTCAAGTAGGAATATCAAAAAAAGTGGTAATAATCGATTATGAAGGGCAAAAGAAAACAATCTTAAATCCTGTGATATTAGAAAAAGAGGGTACTTGTACTCACGAGGAAGGGTGCCTTAGTTTTCCGGGAATTTATGTAAATGTTGATTCACCAGAAAGAATTAAAGTTCGTTATCAAGACGAAAAAGGAACTCTTCACACAGAAGAAATAGAAGGTTTCTTAGCTTGTGTTTTCTCTCATGAGATTGACCATTTGTCAGGCACATTATTGATAGATAGAGTCTCTCCCTTAAAACGTCAATTTATTAAAAAACGTATATCAAAAAATGTTTGTATGGAATGTGAAAATTGAAAGTAGGCTTTTGTGGTTCTGGATTATTTGCTGCTATATGTCTTGAGCATATTTCTTGTCAAATAAGACCAGAATGGGTCATAACAAATACTCCGCAAAGGGCTGGAAGGGGATTGGCGCTTCGCTCTACCCCAGTCCAACAAGTCGCAGAAAAGCTAGAATTACCTTTTAAAACAACAACCAAAATTTCAAGTGATTTAGATCTTTTAGAATGGATAAAAGAAAATTGTCCTGATATCATTCTTGTTATTGATTTCGGACATTTGATCAAAGAACCAATGCTTACAATGCCTAGATATGGATGTATAAACATTCATCCCTCCAAGCTTCCTGCTTATAGAGGGTCGTCTCCTATGCAACGAGCAATAATTGATGGACTTAAAAATACGGCAGTTACAATATTCAAACTAGATAGCGGCATGGATACTGGTCCTATACTTACACAAAAAAATATTGTAATTGGAGATAAAGATGATTTTGACTCATTAATGCAAACCTGTGCTTCTGTTGGTTCTGAAGCCTTATTGAAATATATATGTGAGATGGACGCAAAGGATTGGGTATTTACAAAGCAGCCAAGTGAAGGAGTGTCTCTTGCCCCAAAAATAGAAAAATCAGAAGGAAAACTAGACTGGCAAAAAACTTCTTTTGAATTATATAATCGAATCAGAGCTTTAAAACAGTCTCCTGGTACTTTTTGTACAGTTTTTGGCAAGAGGCTACGAATCAGACAAGCTGAGCCTATAGACAAAACAGGAGAAGCGTCTACCATCTTGTCATTAGAGAGTGGAATGCCTATTGTTGCTTGTCTTGAAGGCGCTCTAAAACTAATTTTAGTACAACAAGAGGGCAAAAAGGAACAAAGCGCGGATGACTGGTTTAGAGGTAGTAGATTGCAAATAGGAGATAAACTTACATAACTTATATAGGAGATGCATTTTATGACCAAAAACGCAAGTAATGAATCAAGAAATATAGTTGACACTAGCTATCCATACAATGGAAATATACTTGATTTACGTGTTGACTATGTAAAGTTCCCTTCAGGTGATGTAAAGATAAGAGAGATTGTTGAGCATAAGCCTGCTGTTGCTATTTTTATTGTAAATCAAGACGGTAAGATTTGTCTTGTCTCTCAATACAGGCATGCTGTAGATACTGATGTTCTTGAAATCCCTGCAGGATTAGTGGAGGATGGAGAAACTCCATATGATGCTGCTATTAGAGAACTACAGGAAGAAACGGGCTATAAAGCACTAAATATGACAAAGGTATCTGACTTCTATACGTCTCCTGGTTTTTCGACTGAGATGATACATTTGTACTATACATCTGATTTTATAATTTCTAAATTGCCTGAAGAAAATGAGGAGCATATAACTGCACTTTGGTTTACAGTTGAAGAAATAGAGTCTGAAATAATGGCAGGAAACATTAAAGATGGAAAGACTATTCTCGCGTATTATTGGTATTGTGTAAAAAGGATAAATCATGCCACTATTTGAGATTGAAGACAAAGGGTTTTTATTAATACTTGGCAGATTTGAAGATTATTTAATATTAGAACGTGCTTGTTCAGAAAACACACTAAAAGCTTATTCGTCCGATCTTAGATCATGGTATAAATATTGCATAAAACATGAATTATCTCCTAAAAATCTGACAGGAGATAATATTTCTCGTTTTTTAACACAACAAGCTGTAAGTGGAAAAGGAAAAAGTACTATACAGCGAAATGCCGCAGTTTTAAGTTCATTTACCCGATTTTTGGCTTACGATGGTGTCCTTGAGTCATTGCCGTTGCTTGATCCTTTACCTAAAAGAGATGAAGTTTTACCTCAAATAATGACAGAAGGCGAAATTCAAAGAATAATAAATGTCTGTGAAGATGGTACCGTATTTGGATCAAGAGACAGAGCAGTTATAGAATTGGCTTATGGGATAGGTATGAGAGCTTCAGAGCTATGCAACATCAAACTAAGAGATATAGATGCCCATAGCGGACTAATATACACCCGTGGCAAGGGTGGCAAGGAAAGAGCTATTCCTTATGTTGGTGGTGTGAGAAAAGTAATTGATAAATATATAGAAGAAGTCCGCCCGAAAATGAACAAGTTAGATCTAGAATGGCTTTTTCTTTCACGTACTGGTAAGCAGATGAGGAGAGAATTTCTTTGGCAGATATTACAAAAACGTGGGAAAATGGCAAATATTTCCTCTTCACGCCTTTACCCTCACGTTCTCCGTCATACATTTGCGACCCATTTACTCCGTAATGGTATGGATCAAAGAACATTACAGGAAATTTTGGGTCATTCATCCATCATGACGACAGAAAAATACACACATCTAGATACAGAAATCCATGATTATTATGATAAATACCATCCAAGATCATAGATGTCTATTTGTTTTATATACACATATTCTTAAGAGCTGGAGGAGACTGTAATGCTACTACATGAACAGGTTTCGACTGCATGTGAATATATTAAAAATATTACTACATTTAAACCTAAAATATGCATAGTACTGGGTTCAGGACTTGGTAAACTTGCAGAAGAAGTAGAAAATCAAATCATTATTCCGTACACAGATATTCCTCACTGGCCTAGTTCAACCGTTGCCGGACATGCGGGTCGTCTTGTTCTTGGAAGTCTTCATGGACATCACGTCGCTGTAATGCAAGGACGCGTACACTATTATGAAGGATATTGTATGGATGAAGTTACATTTCCAATTAAAGTAGTTGGTGCACTTGGTATTAAAGCATTAATAGTAACAAATGCTTCTGGTGGAATTAATATAGAATACAAACCTGGAACAATTGTTGCAATTACAGATCATATTAATTTTATGGGTACAAATCCACTTATTGGATTAAATGATGATAATTTTGGTCCGCGATTCCCAGATATGACTGAAGCTTATGATAGAGATTTTATAGAAATACTAAAAATAATTGCTCTAAAAGAAAATCTTGATTTCAAAACAGGAGTATATATGGCATTTTCTGGTCCATCTTTCGAGACTCCTTCTGAAATTGTAATGGCTCGACTGCTTGGTGCAGATCTTGCAGGGATGTCTACTGTTCCAGAAGTTATTGTTGCAAACCACATGGGCATTCGTGTTTGTGGGCTTTCATGTGTTGCAAATGCTGCTGCAGGAATAACAGGAAACAAACTTACTCATGAGGAAGTAATGGAGAACATGAATAAAACAGCTGAATCTCTTAGAATAATTATTTCATCATTACTAAAGAATCTTGTTTTATGAAATTTAATCCAATAGAGTTTATAGAAAAAAAGCGCGATGGGGGCTGTCACACAAAAGAAGAAATACAAGCACTTGTTGATTCTGTTATGAATTCTCGTTTACCCGATTATCAACTTGCAGCGTGGTTAATGGCTGTTTACTTTAACGGTCTTGATGAAGAAGAAACTATGTATTTAACAAAGGCTCTAGCAAATTCCGGCGAGACTATTATATATGCTGATAATGAAAAAATAATTGATAAACATAGCACGGGAGGCGTAGGAGACAAAACTACGTTGATTTTAATTCCCCTTGTAGCTGCCTGCGGAGCTACAATTTCTAAACTAAGTGGTCCTGGACTTGGCTATACGGGAGGTACTGTTGATAAACTGGAGTCAATTCCTAATATGAAAATACATCTTTCGGAAGTTCAATTTAGAAGGCAAGTTGAGAATATTGGATGTGCAGTCTCAGGACATTCAGCAAAATTAGCTCCTGCAGAGAAAAAATTTTATAAATTGCGAGATGTAACAGGAACTGTGCCATCGATACCTTTAATAACTAGTAGCATAATCAGCAAAAAACTTGCGGGAGGCGCATTTGGCTACTTGTTTGATGTCAAGTTCGGCAGTGGCGCTTTTATGCGAAAAGAAAGTGATGCACGACTTCTTGCTGAAAGTTTGGTAAGTATTTCTAAAAAACTTGGAAAAAAATGTATTGCCGTAATTACAAATATGGAACAACCACTAGGAGAATTTGTTGGCAATTCTGCAGAAGTTTATGAGTCCATAATGGTATTAAGTGGCTCTGGCCCATCTGATACAAGGGAGCTTTGCGTTACTCTTGGTGCTTATATGTTAAATATGGCAGATATATGTTCAACAGTTGAAGAGGGACTCCTATTATGTGAAAATGCTTTAGATAATGGTTCTGCATTGGCTAAATTCGCAGAACTGATTAAAGCTCAAGGTGGAGATCCTTTAATAGTTTTCAATCCACAGTCAATATTTCCTTCGACTAAGCTAGTATATGAAATTAAGTCTGATAAGAAAGGTTACCTTTCGAAGCTGGATGCTAAATTAATTGGTGAAGGTTTGAGAGCGCTTGGAGGGGGACGTCAGAAACAAGAAGATAAAATTGATTCTGCCGTTGCAATAAGACTTCTTGCAAAGGTAGGTTCTCCTATAAAGAATAATGAAACGATATTAAAATTATATTACAATACACAAGAACAAATTGACAGAGCTATGCCTTACTTAAATATCTGCTGGAATGTTTCTGATAGAGCTGAAAAGAATAAGCTGATAATTGATTATATAAAATAAAGCTGTTGAATTAATACACTTTATCTGTTATTCTACTATCCGCATTGTAATAAAGTATATGGAGGCGAGTTTCAGCTGGTGCTGGACACGGACTTCAAATCCGCTGGGGGTTAGTAATGCTAATCTCGGTGTGTTCGATTCGCACACGCCTCCGCCAGAAAATTTTATGGCATGACAAATCTGTCATGCCATTTTTATATATGTACTATATTTATTAATTATCAGGATATTTTCGATGTTTTATGAATCGTTAAACTCTTTATGTGTTATCATAATTAGCTGTAAGGGTGTGGTTTTGTGTTTATTACCTTTGAAGGAATAGATGGTTCTGGAAAGTCTACTCAAGCAAGACTTTTCTCAGACTGGCTAACAAAAAAATACAGTAATAAAAAAATCTTACTTACTCGCGAACCAGGAGGTTGGATGGGCGGTGAATTGCTTCGTGAAATGGTCACAGATGGCACATTAAAACATCAGTGGAGTGAGGCATATCTTTTTATGTTAGATCGTTGTGAACATATTGCAAAAGTAATTCAACCTGCACTTGATTTGAATGCAGATATTGTGTGTGAGAGATATCATGATTCAACTCTGGCATATCAAGTATGGGGAAGAGGTTTGCCATTAGAAGTGTTCGACACCTTGGCCTTAGAGTCAAAATTCCCTGTTCCGGATATTACCCTGTTTTTAGACATACCTCCCGCCTTAGCAGCTACAAGAGTAGCAATTAGGGGAAATATTGACGCATTTGAATCTGAAGGGATTATGTTTATGTCAAAAATTAGAGAGGGATATCTCTTATTAGCAAAACGTTCTCCAAAAAGATGGATAACTATTGATGTATCACATGGCACCGTTGAAGAAATATTTGAAGTAATTATTGATTCTATATTAACAAGGGGATACTTTAATGATTGATGATTTTGTATCAACATTAGAAAATTCGATTGGATGGCAAAGAATAGTAGATGCAGTTTACTCTTCTAAATGTCCCCAGTCTTTATCTGTCACTATCCCTTCATGTATGCAGGAGTTATTTGTTCGTAAGTTCGGAGAGTTACTTCTCGGATCCAGCCCAAGTTGGAAAGATGGAACTCATTCTGATTTAATAAGTGCTGGAAAATATTTATCGCCGCCTACTATTGATGAATGCAGAGCGTTGAGAACGGAATTAGCTTTATATCCGTTAATATCAAAATTCCGATTGGCTGTAATATGGGAAGCAAATAAACTTTCTATAGAGGCTTCCAATAGTCTCTTAAAATTGACAGAAGAGCCCCCTCATCATGCCCATATATTGTTTATATCTGAAGAGGATAAGCTAATTCCAACTATAAAAAGTCGTGTCAATTCAATTCACATAGATTTGCCAGACGAAGTAGTAGCACCCCAGCCTCTTCCTGCAACCTCAGAAGATTTTGCTTTATGGGTCAATAATTTAAAAAAGACAACTAGCGAGTGTTTGTATTTAGAAATTCAAAGATGGATAGAATATTTAACAATTGAGGGCGATTTTACTGCTGCTGCTAAGCTTGAATCGATGGTAAAAATAATGCAGCAAAAACGTCTTTCTGCAACAATGATACAAGATACTATATATGCTGTCCTCAAGGAGGGAATTCCAAGTGAACAAATATTTGGCAGTTTATGGAAAGCCTAGATATTTAGGTTTTATAGAACATGAAGACGAAATAGAAAAAGGTACTACTATTGTAGCGGAGTCTTATAGAGGTGAAGAATTGGCTGTAGTAGTTGGTCCTGTTACAGATCATCAGGAATCTAAGTACAGGCTTTTACGTAACGCATCAGAACATGGAGATTCTTCAAATAAGAACACGGAGCCTGTAGTTACTGATCTAAAATTTTTAAAATTTACAACACCGGAAGAAATAGAAGCTTCGAATGATTATAAGCTTGAAGAAATAAAAATATTAAAAAGCGCTAAAGACATTTCAAAGCCACATAATCTTGATATGAAGCTTATTGATGTTGAGTTCTTAATGAATAAACGCAAGTTATTTTTCTATTTTTCATCGGAACAGAGAGTCGATTTCAGGGCATACGTACGCGATTTAGCACGAGAATTTAAGACACGAATTGAACTAAGACAGATTGGTGTAAGAGATGAGGCTAAGGTAATTGGAGGAGTTGCTCCTTGCGGTCAGTCATGTTGTTGCAGTTACTGGCTCAATCAGTTTTCTCCAATTTGTATAAAGATGGTTAAAGAGCAAAACCTTGCGCTTAATCCGGCTAAGATATCCGGGATTTGTGGCCGACTTATGTGTTGTATGAGTTTTGAACACAATGTATATCACGAGATGTGGGCTAATCTGCCTAATCCTGGCTCAAAAATTAAGACACCAAACGGTAACATTATCTTGTTAGGAATAGAACTACATAAGAAAAATGTTCGTTGTTATATTCCTGGCAGAGGCGAAGTAAAAATTCCTATAGATAAATTTGAAGAGTTTAAAGCAACAGTTATGGCTGGTGATGAATGGACTCTTCCTGAACCTGAAGAAAAAATATTATTACAAAAAAAGAACCTTTTCAACCAATTTCCTATTATAAATGAGAATATCGTCGAAAAAAATTATAAGGATTCTTTAAATAGTAAAAATAAACCGCTAGAAAAGCCTAAAAGGAAAAAAAGATATCGTTCGAAACGTCAAGCTGCTACTAATACTCAGGGAGATTCCAAAAATATAGCACGCGATAGCTCGACTTCAGAACAAACTAAGGAAAGAAAAAATGACAATGAGCATTTAAAACGTACAAAAGTTCGAAGAGGATTCACTCAAAGGCAAGTAAACAAAGAAACGCAAAAGAAAGCAGAACAGTAAAGCTGTGAAAATATGAGTTTACTTTCAAAATTCTCTCATAAGCTGAAAAATACAGGAAACAAATGGACTCTAGGACTGTCTAATCTTTTTTCTGAAGAACCTATTACTGATAAATTTTGGATCAAACTTGAAGAACAGTTAATTTTAGGTGATGTCGGTATTGATCTTACAGATATTTTTCTTGGTAAATTAAAACAGGTAGCAATAGAGCAAAGGATATCGAAAACATCTGAATTGAGTAATGTGTTTACTAACTTACTGATTGACTTGCTTAATTCCGTTCCAGGAATGGGGGAGCCATTAAGATTGGAAACCAAGCCCTCGATTGTTGTTCTAATAGGTGTCAATGGATCTGGCAAAACAACAACGGTTGGAAAGTTGGCTTCACAGTTAAAAAATGAAAATAAAAAAGTTATAATGGTTGCAGCAGATACTTTTAGAGCGGCAGCAATTGATCAGCTAAAAGCTTGGGGAGAAAAAATCTCGGTAAGAGTTATTGCCCAGAAGCAAGATAGTGATCCTGCTGCAGTAG
The DNA here is from genome assembly GCA_012728165.1 of Synergistaceae bacterium. Classification (GTDB taxonomy): domain Bacteria; phylum Synergistota; class Synergistia; order Synergistales; family Synergistaceae; genus JAAYFL01. Next base: position 20,309 of record JAAYFQ010000105.1, read on the forward strand.
TTTTTGATGCTATTATGTCCGCAAAAACATCAGGAGATGATGTTGTAATTGTTGATACGGCTGGGAGACTCCACACTAAATCAAACTTAATGGAAGAACTTGCAAAGGTTTATCGTCTTATTCAACGTGAAATTCCTGAAGGACCATCGGAGGTACTCATTGTTCTTGATGCTGTAACTGGACAGAACGGCTTTTTACAGGCTGAAACTTTTAACAAGGTTATGCCAATTACAGGAGTAATCCTTACAAAATTCGACAATACATCAAAGGGTGGAATAGTTTTGTCTATTGCCGACAAGCTTAATTTGCCAATAAGATATGTTGGATTAGGAGAAAATATAGAAGATTTACAGCCTTTCAATTCAAAGACATTCGTGGAGTCGCTTTTAAATGAAAATAAATAATGATTCAATTATACACAGTGGCGAGGGAAGACATCCAAGAGACCCTCTTGTAAAAAAAATACTAGCGCTTTTGATACCCAGAGACAACGAACAAATATATAAAAATATTTGCGATATACTTGAGTTAGAGTGGGGAAAACCTGAGAGAATAAGTACATTAATACCTTTTACACGTACAAATTATTATAATGACATAGCTCCTCAATTGGATAGGCTCTTTTTTTCTTATCCTGGCTTATATCCTTTATCGGAGCTGCCCAAATGGAAGTTAAAGAGTTGTCAGATGGAAAATATGACAGGAAAATCTAGGAGAGTAAACTTAGATCCTGGAACTCTCGATGGCGCAAGGCTGATTCTCGCTTCAACAAAAGGCCAAGCCCACAGAATATATTTAAATAGCGGAATTTTTGCAGAGGTTACACTTTGCAAAAGAAAGGGTAGATGGGAGAGTTTTTTTTATACCTTTCCTGATTTTAAAAGTGGTGAATATGACGAGTGGCTTGAACTTGTTAGAGGAGATTGGAAAAAGGAACATTTTGCATTCCATCATTCTGTTTTTAATTAATTGTAATTTTTGTACGATAAAAACTATGGAGGTATAAAATGATACCGCGTTATGAAACTGAAGAAATAAAAAAAATATGGTCTGATAAGAATAGGTTTCAACGTTGGCTTGACGTTGAACTTGCAGCATGCAAAGCATGGAACGAAGCTGGAGTAATTCCAGATGAAGATTTAAAAAATATCTGTGAAAAAGCCGGTTTCGATGTTGAAAAAATACATGAAATAGAAGAAGTTACTCAACATGACATGATTGCATTTAACACTAATGTAGCAGAAACGATAGGTCAATCAGGACGTTATATTCACTTAGGTCTTACAAGTAGCGATATAATAGATACTGCTGCTTCTCTTTTGTTGTGTGAGAGTATGGACTTAATAATATCAAAAATACAAAAACTACATAAAGTAATAGGCGAGAAAGCTGTACAATATGCGTATACTCCATGTGCTGGAAGAACACACGGTATACATGCTGAGCCAACAACTTTTGGTCTTAAACTTTTAAATCATTATGCTGAATTAGGACGTGATATTAATAGACTTATGCAGTCGAAAGAAGAGATGGCCTTCGGCAAACTTTCGGGTGCAGTTGGTGCTTATGCAAACTGTCCTCCTTCAATAGAAGCACGTGTATGTGAACTTTTGGGATTGAATGTAGATCCTGTTGCTACGCAAGTTATCCAAAGAGACAGACATGCCAGAATTGTCACTGATATTGCAATTTGCGGAGGTTCAATGGAGAGGCTTGCCTTGGAAGTTCGACATCTTCAGCGTTCCGAGGTTCTTGAAGCACTTGAGCCTTTCAAAAAAGGACAGAAGGGTTCTTCCGCGATGCCACACAAAAAAAATCCAATTTTAAGTGAAAGAGTTTGCGGAATGTCTCGGCTCTTACGTGGGTACACAATACCTGCAATTGAAAACATAGCCCTATGGCATGAAAGAGATATAAGCCACTCATCAGTTGAACGCATAATATGGCCCGATATGTTCCATCTTATTCATTACATGACTAAAATACTTACAGAAATAATAACTAATATTGTCGTTAACGAAGAAAAAATGATAGAAAACATCAATCTAACAAATGGACTTCTTTTCTCAGGGAGGGTATTAACAACACTTGTTGAAAAAGAGGGAATAAGTAGAGAAGACGCATATGTAATAGTTCAAAGTAATGCTATGAAATGCTGGAATGAAAAGATTCAGCTTTTAGATCTCCTCAAAGCAGATCAAAGAATAAAAGCCTTATCAAATGAGGAGCTAGAATCTTTATTTGATTTGAAGTATTATTTTAAACATGTACAAGAAATTTTTTCACGTTTTCCAGAGTTAGATACCATTTCAGCAACAAAATAATTAGATATATCAATTATGGAGGGATTACAGATGTCTGCACCTGACAGAAATATAGCTCTTGAGATGGTTCGTGCTACAGAAGCAGCTGCGATGTGCGCAGGACGTTGGATGGGACGTGGAGACAAAAACGGAGCAGATGGAGCAGCAGTAAATGCAATGCGTTTTATGCTGAACAATGTCCAGATGAATGGACAGGTCGTAATTGGTGAAGGTGAGAAAGACGAAGCACCGATGCTTTTTAATGGTGAAAATCTTGGTTTTGGTGATAATCCAAAAGTAGATATAGCAGTTGATCCGATTGATGGAACAAGACTTGCTGCTCAGGGGCTTCCCAATGCGGTTAGTGTTGTTGCGTTTTCAGACCGCGGAACCATGTATAATCCACGTCACATTTTTTATATGGACAAAATAGCTACAGGTCCTCGTTCAGCACATGTTATCGATATCAATGCGACACCATCAGATAATATCAGAGCTGTTGCAAAAGCATTAAAAAAGGCTGTAGAAGACGTAACAGTAATCGTTCTTGATAGACCTCGTCATGAAAAGCTTATAAAAGAAATTCGTTCTCTACATGCTCGCATTCGTCTTATTCCTGATGGCGATGTTGCAGGAGCTCTTACTACATGTAAGCCTGATTCAGGAATAGACCTTCTAATGGGTGTAGGCGGATCTCCCGAAGCAGTTATTACAGCTTGTGCAATAAAGTGTGTAGGTGGAAACATGCAGTGCAAATTGTGGCCGCGTAATGATGAAGAGCGTGAGAAATGCCTAGAACAAAAGATGGATGTAGATAAGGTTTTGAAATTAAATGATCTTGTGTCTAGTGATAATGTTTACTTTGCAGCAACTGGAGTGACAGATGGTGATTGGCTCGAAGGTGTTAGATATACTGGAGAAACAGTAGAAACTTCATCTCTTGTTATGCGTGCAAAAAGCGGAACTATTCGTTATATAAACGCAATTCATAATATACAAAAACTTAATGAAATTAGCGAAAATAAATATGGACCTGAATGCGGTAAGGCAAGTTTTCTTTAAATTAAACATTCTGATTAAATAAAATAGCGTCCCTTAAGGGGCGCTATTTTATTACATAAAACTATTTTTTAGTTAATTAAGATGTTTGTGTTTAAAAAATGTTAGATCTGTTTCTTCCAACGTGTTCCTTGGGGTGTATCTTCAATAATAATACCTCTGGAAAGTAATAAGTCTCTAATTTCATCAGATCTAGCAAAGTTACTAGTTTTTCTGGCTAAATTTCGTTCTTTAATAAGTTCATCTATTTCATTTTCATTATTATCTTTATTTCTTTGAATAAAACCAAAAATATCATTGACTTTATTAAGAAATTCTTTTGCATCCTGAAGTGCGCTAACGTCGACGTCAGTGTGTTTAGATAGATGTACATTTATAGCCCTGACTGCATCAAAGATATTTCCAAGTGCACCTGCCGTGTTAAAATCATCATTCATTGTTGCCGTGACACCAACATCAGCAGATTTTATAGCGTCGGTTAGTATTTGATCTTTTGCACCAGTTTTGCGAGTTTCTAAAGCAAAATTAAGATCTCCGTAACAGTTATCAATCCTTTCAAGTGCTTTTTGAGCCTGATCTAGACCTTCGGCAGAAAAGTTAATTGGAGAGCGGTAGTGGGCACTTAAAAGAAAATAACGTAGAATTAACGGATTGTATTTTTTTCTAATATCTCGAACCGTCATAAAATTGCCAAGTGATTTGGACATTTTTTCTTTATCTATCATTAAATATGCATTGTGCAGCCAATACTTTACAAACTGTTTGCCTGAAGCACATTCAGACTGAGCTATTTCATTTTCATGATGTGGAAAGATTAAGTCGCTTCCACCACCATGAATATCTATAGAATCACCCAGATATTTTGTTGACATAGCGCTGCATTCTATATGCCAACCTGGACGTCCTTTTCCCCATGGACTTTCCCATAAAGGTTCTCCTGGTTTACTTGCTTTCCATAAAACGAAATCAAGAGGGTTTTTCTTCCTTTTATCAATATCAATACGAGCACCAGACTGTAAATCATCAAGACTTTGTTTAGAAAGTTTGCCATATTCTTGAAATGTTGATACTTCAAAATACACATCACCCTCTATTGTGTATGCATGGCCCTTTTCTATAAGTATTTTGACAAAATTGATGATTTCATCAATTTCATGTGTTGCGCGCGGATAGATGTTCGCGCGTTTTACTCCAAGTGCATCGGCGTCTTCGTAATACGCGGCTATGAATTGTTCTGCAAGTTCGGCAACTGTAAGTTGCATCTCATTTGCACGTTTTATCATTTTGTCGTCGATGTCTGTAAAGTTCTGTACGTATAAAACGTCGTACCCAGAACTTTCAAGGTAGCGTCTGAAGACATCAAATAAAACGAAGGGACGTGCGTTTCCTATATGAAAATAATCATAAACGGTTGGGCCACAAACATAGAAACTCACTTTTCCCTGTTTTGATGGAATAAATTCTTCTTTTTTTCTAGTTAAATCGTTATATACTACAAGAGCCATTATGATACCTCCTGAATACTGTTTATCTTATTTTACACTATGGTATCCTATATCATAATAATTAGGATAGCAATTCGAGAAAGGATAATTTATTTGAAAAGAGATGATTTGCTTTTGCAGGTAAGAAAACTTCCTGATAAGCCAGGAGTATATCTTATGCGCAACGCAGAGAACAAAATCATATATATAGGTAAAGCTAAATCGCTAAAAAAGCGTGTATTATCCTATTTTAGGCACAGTAGTTTTGCATCACCTCGACTTAAGAAACTTGTAGATAGCATCTGTGATATATCAACGATAAGAACAGAAAGCGAAATTGAAGCACTAATACTTGAAAACAGATTAATAAAACTTTATCAGCCCTTTTTTAATATTGATTTAAAAATGAACGAGAGGTACGCATACATAAAGTTGACTAAAGAAAAGTTTCCTCGACTTCAAATAACCAGAAATCAGCAGAATGACGGCGCAGTATATATAGGACCATATGTCCGAGTTACTGAAGTAAGGGAACTTCTAAGGCTTATTGAACGTTATTTACCCTTGAGGAACTGTTCTCTGGATATTAAAAACCAAGATAAAGAACGTCCGTGCATAAGACATGCCTTAGGACGCTGCCAAGCGCCGTGTTGTGGTAAATGTACTGAAATAGAATATAAAGACCGAGTAGCTAATGTTTTAATGCTTATACAAGGACATGCAACGGAACTTGTAGAAAAACTTAGAAGAAAAATGGACAGAGCTGCAAATAATATGGCTTTTGAAGAAGCTGCTCATTTACGTGACACTATCAGAGCAGTCTGGCATGTTACAAGGCAGCGCAACAATATTCCGGAAATTACAAGCGGAATGGAAAATAATTTTGAGACGCTAAATTCAATACAGAAAATATTAAAACTTCCAGTACTTCCATGGCGGATTGATGGATTTGATATTTCACACACAGGTGGAGCACAAACAGTTGGAGTGGTAGTCGTTTTTGAGCAAGGATATCCAAACGTTTCTTTATATAGACGATTTAATATAAAAACTGTAGCTGATATAGATGATTTTCGTTCAATTAAAGAAACTTTAACAAGGCGTTATGCTAGATGTCTTGAAGGACAAGAACCCTTGCCTCAGCTTATTGTAATTGACGGTGGAGCAATACAGCTTAAATTTGCTATGGAGGCTCTAAAAGAACTAAATATAACTAATATTCCTATAATATCGATTGCTGAAAAATTTGAAGAAATTTATGTCCCAAATGAAGTTGAACCGATTATTCTCGATGATTCTGATCCTGCCTTGAGGTTACTACTCTTTGTTAGAGATGAGTCACATAGATATGCGATAACATCACATCGGAGAAGAAGAGGCAAAAATTATAGAAGAAGTATACTGGAGGATGTTCCAGGTATAGGAAAAGCTAAAGCAGCTCAATTAATTACACGATTTGGCAGTGCAAAAGCTATAATTAATGTATCAGAAAATGAACTTGCATCAACACCGGGAGTAGGTAAAGTACTAGCAAAAAGAATAATGAGCAAGTTAAAAGAAGAAATGCAGGAGGAGTTAGAATGACTTCAACTGAACAAAAGAAGATAGATGAATTTTACATGAGAAAAACTCTTAGTCTAGCTCTTAGAGGAACTGGCACAACCAGTCCAAACCCGAGAGTTGGTTGTGTTATCGTGCGTAATGGAGAGATAATCGGACGCGGTGCACATCTTATGTATGGTCAAGCTCATGCGGAAGTTAATGCTGTACACGATGCAAAAGGCGATGTGAGAGGCTCTACTGTTTATGTTTCTTTAGAGCCATGTTCCCATCAAGGGAAGAATTCTTCGTGTGCCAAAATGCTTATTGAACATAAAGTTGCGAAGGTAGTTGTCGGGATTATCGATCCGAATCCGATAGTAAATACACGCGGGTTAACAATGTTAGAAAATGCTGGTATTGAAGTAGTAACCGGAGTTTTAGAAGAAGAGTCTCGTTGGTTGAACAGAGGATTTATTCGTTCAATGAGATTAAAGAGGCCATGGGTTACGCTTAAAATAGCAGCTTCTCTTGATGGTAATATAGCTCTCAAAGACGGCTCAAGCAAGTGGATTACAGGCCCTGAGTCTCGTGAAAAAGTTCATATACTTAGATCAGAAAACGATGCTGTCTTAACTGGTAAAGGAACAATTCTTGCAGATGACCCTGAACTGACTGTTCGTGATACACAAGGCAGAACTCCAATCAGAGTTATTTTAGACAGGAAGCTAAATACTCCTCTTACCGCGAAGATTTTTGATGAAGGAAATTTAATTTTTTTTACAACGAAAGAAGCATCAGAAGAAAAAATACGAGCATTTAAAGATAAAAACGTAAAAATTGTAAAATTAGATGTTCCGAAGGAAGAACAGATTTCTTTAATTTTACAGAAATTGAACGAATATGGTGTAAACTATCTACTAGTCGAATCCGGGGCAGGAGTAACAAGCTCATTTCTTTCATCGGGATTAGTTGATTCAATATCAATGTTTATTGCCCCAAAGTTCATGGGAAACGGTCTCCATTGTACTGAATATCTTTCTTTGCAAAATATGAAACAAGCAATAAAATTAAAACAACCTAAATATCATAAAGTTGGAGAAGATCTCTTAATAGAAGGAGTGCTCGAATGTTCACCGGAATTATAGAAACTGTTGGTACTGTCCTTTCTGTACAGCCAAAAACCGATGTTTTTTTGTTTAGTATATCTGCTCCTAAGATTTCTGGAGAACTTAAACTTGGGGATTCTGTTTCAATAGATGGAGCATGCAGTACTGTTACTAGGCAAGATTTATCGTCTTTTAGCGTTGAAATAATGAATGAAACACTTAATCGTACCAAATTTAGTAAGCTAAAGTCTGGTTCACGTGTTAATCTTGAACGTGCAATGCTTATTAATGCACGTCTTAATGGACATATTGTTACAGGGCATATAGATGAAACTGCTGTAGTTTTTAGTATAGAAGACTATGGGAAAACAAGAAAATATACTTTTTCTGCATCACCACAAATACTTTACGAAATTGTTCCTAAGGGCTCTATAGCTATTGATGGTATAAGTCTTACGGTTATTCATGTTGACGAAAACTCTTTTTCAGTGGGACTTATTCCAACAACACTTGCTGATACAACAATTATTGCCCTTAACAAAGGAGATACTGTCAACATAGAAACGGATGTGTTGGGTAAGTATGTTATGAAATTTTTGAATATAAAACAATCACAAAAAAATTCAGGAGAAGAGATGAAAAGTTCTATGACATGGGATAAACTTAATAATTATGGTTGGACATAGGAGGAGTTGTTACATGTTTAACACAATAGAAGAAGCTATAGATGATATAAAGCAAGGCAAGATGATTATCGTTGTAGACGATGAGAACAGAGAAAATGAGGGAGATCTTGTTATGGCAGCGGAATGCTGTCAGACAGAGGATATAAATTTTATGGTTACGTATGCTAGAGGGCTTGTTTGCGTCCCGATAGGAATAGACCAAGCAAAAAAATTACAGTTAAGTTCAATGGTAGAACACAATACTGACTCATATGGTACGGACTTTGCTGTATCAGTCGATTACAGAAAAAGTAAAACTGGAATATCCGCTGCTGAACGAGCTGAAACGGCAAGAGCGCTTGCTAATGTTAAATCTAGTCCAGATGATTTTCGTAAACCAGGACATATCTTTCCTTTGATAGCGTGTCGTGGAGGGGTGTTAAAGAGAGCAGGACACACGGAAGCATCTGTTGACTTATCGCGCATGGCAGGCCTTGGTGAGACTGCTGTCATCTGCGAAATAATGAATGATGACGGAAGTATGGCGCGTCTTCCTCAACTTATAAAGTTTGCTAAACTACATAAGTTGAAGATAATCTCTATTGAAAGCCTTATAAAACATAGAGTTATCAGAGAGAAGTTTGTTGTTCGAGAGGCAACGGTCAAGTTGCCAACCAGATGGGGAAATTTTATTTGTCATGCGTACACGAGCCCCTACGGAGATAACCCAGAAGACGTACATTTGGCACTTGTTAAGGGAGAAGTTGCAGGAGAAAAAAACGTCTTGGTGCGTGTACACTCAGAGTGCCTTACAGGAGATCTTTTAGGGTCTCTTCGTTGTGACTGTGGTCCACAGCTAAGTACGGCTATGCAAATGATTGAAAAAGCAGGATGTGGCGTTCTATTGTATATGAGACAAGAAGGGCGCGGGATAGGCTTGCTTTCTAAATTAAAGGCTTATGAACTTCAAGAAAAAGGGTTAGACACAGTGGAAGCTAACGTTGCTTTGGGTTTCCCGCCGGATTTAAGGGATTATGGAGTTGGAGCTCAGATACTTGTTGATTTAGGACTAAAATGCTTTAAGTTACTAACTAATAATCCGGTAAAAATAACAGGGTTAGCTGGATATGGTCTGGAGATTTTAGAAAGAATTCCTATTGAAATACTTCCAAACCAATATAATGAAAAGTATCTTAATACGAAGAGTTGTAAAATGGGTCATTTTCTTCATACTGCCCAAGCGACAGATGAAGAGCAAAATGATAAATAAAGTTTATGATTATCAATAGTAAAAAAGGAGATGAAGTTATGAGAATTATAGAAGGTAATATGATAGGAACGGGTCTTCGTTTTGCAATAATAGCTTCACGTTTTAATGAACTTATAACAAGCAAGTTAATCGAAGGAGCTAAAGACGCTCTTTCTCGACATGATGTGCGACATCAGGATGTGGATATATATTGGACGCCTGGTGCATGGGAGCAGCCGTTGGTAGCAAAAGAAATAGCATTAAGCGGCAAATATGATGCAATAATAGCGTTAGGTGCCGTTATAAAAGGTGATACATCACACAACGAATATGTTGCTGGAGAAGCTTCAAAAGGACTTGCTATTGTTGCTTTAGAACACAGAATACCTGTAGGATTTGGCATTATTACCTGTGACACACTCGAACAGGCTCTTATGAGATCAGGAAGTAAAGCTGGGAATAAGGGGGCAGAAACTGCTCTTGCAGCACTTGAAACTGCAAATGTATTAAAAGAAGCACGTACTAAAAAGGAAAGCAAGGACGTATAATGCTCGATCAGAAGTGGATTCGCGATCATATTGATGAAGTTACATCTATGCTTAAAAATAGAAATAATAGTAATTTTCCTCTAGATAAATTCATAGATCTTGACAAACAACGCAAGAAAATACTTCTTGAAGTTGAGGTTTTGAAGGAAAAACGCAATTCAGGTGCAAGAAAAGTTGGAATACTCAAACAAAATGGAGAAAACGCAGATGTTTTGATGGAAGAAATGAGACAACTTGGTAATGAGGTAAAGGTTCTTGATGATAAATCTTCAGTAATTCAGACTGAACTTGACGATCTTGCTCTTAGAATTCCAAATAAGATACATGAATCTGTTCCTGTCGGTGAAGACGAGAGTAAAAATATTGAAATCAGAAAATGGGGGACACCTAAAGTTTTTGATTTTGATCCTAAAACGCATTGGGATATAGGCGAGTCGCTTGGAATAATGGATTTCGAAAGAGGGGTTAAACTTGCTGAAAGCCGTTTTACTGTTCTTATAGGGCAGGGAGCTCGAGTAGCAAGAGGTTTGCTGAATTTCATGCTTGATCTTCACACAATAAAGCATGGATTTACTGAAGTGATGCCACCGATACTTGTAAATACCAATACAATGATAGGGACAGGACAACTTCCAAAATTTGCTGAAGACCTTTATCGTTGTGTTAATGACGATTTATGGTTGATTCCGACAGCAGAGGTTCCGCTTACCAATTTACATGCAGGGGAAATATTAAATTCTACTGATCTTCCTAAATACATGTGTGCATATACCCCCTGTTTCCGTCGTGAAGCTGGCAGTTATGGACGCGATATGCGTGGAATGCTTCGTCAACACCAGTTCGATAAAGTTGAAATGGTAAAAATTGTCACGCCCGAAACAAGTTATCAAGAATTAGAGCATCTAACAAAGTGTGCAGAAGAAGTTCTTCTTCTTCTTGAGATACCATATCGTGTGGTATGTCTTAGCTCTGGTGACATGGGATTTGGAGCAACAAAAACATATGATATAGAGGTTTGGCTCCCTAGTCAAAATTGTTATCGTGAAATCAGCTCATGTAGTAATTGTGAAGATTTCCAAGCTCGAAGAATGGGAACAAAATATCGTGCAAAAGATGGAACAAAGTCACGATTTGTTCATACTTTGAATGGATCTGGAGTAGCTATAGGAAGATGTCTTATTGCTATTATTGAAAACTATCAGAATGAGGATGGTACTGTAACAATACCAAAGGCTTTGCGTCCATATGTAGGGGGACTTGAAAAAATTAGCCAGATATTTTAAAACTGTTATAACTCTTTAAGGTAGTCTGAGTAAGTAATACGTAAGCTCTATTTGTTATAATATTAATGAAATTTTAATGAAATTGAGGACAGTATTTATGCACTACGACGCCTATTTAACAAATATTGGCATGGTACTCATTGTCGCAGGCCTTTGTGTTTTTATACAAAAATTTTTTAAAAAATATCTTGAGAGTGACCAATATTATTATTTAAAGGATATAACTTTGGTCGCTGCTTGGGCTCTTTGTGGAATTTGGGCTCCAGACGGGCCTCTAAAAGTAACTATAGCTGCAGGAGTTGTTGCAGCTTGTGTTGGTTTTTGCCAAAAAGTATCTAAAGGTAGAAATCTTCGTTTTCTTTATTTTCTTGTCGGGCTGGGATTTTCTCTCTTTGGCCCGCGTATTGCATTTGTTGAATTTTCACAAGGAGAATACTACTACTTATCATATTTTATTTCTATTGTTATAAGCACTCTTTGGGTTGGCATATTTCCTATGTTTTTTCAAGAATTAGATGAAGTTCCTGGTATGGGTGGCCTTTTACTTACTGTTAGCTGGACTTTAATTTCAGCTGTTATTTTATTTTCTTCTTACAATCTTCACGATGCTTCTCAGATTTGCATAACAGGAATGATTTTTTTATTTGTTTTTTGGAATAGACACATACATCCTTATCGAAGATTAACAGAACCTTTAACGGCCTTGTGGGGGACACTTTTTGCAGGAATATCTATATTTGGAGTAAGTAAAGGAATTACTTTTTACAATCTTGCGTTTTTACCGCTTGGCTTTTTTGCTCTGCCTATTTTAGAAACTTTATTAAGTGTCGTTAGTGCTTCAGTTTCTATAAATCCAACAGGTAATTTTATATTCTACAGAAAACTAATCAAATCCAATAAAGATCATGTCAGTAGTCTCTGTATTATTTCTAGAATATGTTGCACAACAGCAATAGTTGTTGCTTTAATTCAATTTGAACTCTACATTTTGTTTTTAGTAATTATTTCAAGTGCAACAATTCTGGCTACCACATGCATCTATCTTAAATTAAAATATAACGCCACAATAAAAGAATATAATAGGCGTCCACATATCTGGGGCATAAATGTTGACAATATATCTCTTAATTACGCGATAACTCAAGTACAACACTGGATAACTTCGAATAGTATCCCTCAAATAATAGTAACTCCTGATGCTCTAGCTGCACTCAGAAGTAGAAAAGATAAAAGATATCGAAATATTGTAAAAAAAGCGGGACTTGTCTTACCAGATGGCGCTGGTCTTATAGCAGCCCTTAAACTTCTTGGAAGTCCAATACAAGAAAGAATTCCTGGATGTGAATTTACAGAACACCTTTGTCAGCGTGCAGCATACGAAGGATGGAGCATATGGCTTCTTGGAGGCGAACCAGGGATAGCGGAGAAAACTGGACAAATTTTGTCAGATAAATATCCCGGATTAATTATAGCTGGGACACATAACGGATTTTTTAAAAAGGAAGATACTTCGGAGATTTGTAAAAAAATAGCCAATAGCGGAGCGAAAATACTTTTTGTAGGCTTTGGTGTTCCTAAACAAGAATACTGGCTTGATTCATGGCTTCTTGATACCAAGGCAACAGTTGGGATGGGTATCGGTGGGACAATGGATATCATAGCAGGCAAATTAACAAGAGCACCAAAGCTATGGCAAAAAATTGGCATGGAGTGGCTATATCGAATCATTCAGGAACCCTGGCGTTGGAAACGAGTGTTAAAGCTACCAATATTTGTGTTCTATGTGTTTTTAACAGCTTTTCATATAGATCGTTATAAAGATGAAGATTGAAATTATTATTAAATACTTAAGTAATAATTGCTTGTAAAAGAGACATTAAAGTTGTAATTTAAATGTTATTTGTCAGATTATCTATTTAAATGAAAGGATGAATTTGTTATGAACATGGATAAACTATTAAAACAAGCTCAAAAAATGCAAGCTCAAATGTCAATTGCAAAAGAAGATCTTGCTAAAACAATTATAGAAGGTGAAGCGGGCGGCGGAGTAGTAAAAGCTAAAGTTAATGGAAATGGTGAAGTATTGTCAATATCGATTTCACCTGAGGTAGTAAATCCTAATGATGTTGATATGCTTGAAGATCTTATTCTTAGCGCCTTGAAAGAAGCTTTTTCGAAAAGTAAGGATGTTGCGGATAAAAGTATGAGTTCAATAACTGGCGGCATGGGTAGAAATCCCGGATGGATCTAGGGAACATATAATCTTGTTATTGCCAAATTCGGTACAAAAGCTAATAAAACTTTGGAGTAAACTTCCTGGAATAGGCGAAAAGTCTTCTAGACGAATGGTTTTTTATGTTTTACGACAAGACACTGCTTGGATAAAAGACTTCGCATCTGCTCTAACAAAACTTGCAGATGAAGTGCATCATTGTTCTGAGTGTGGCAACATAACAGACACTGATCCATGCTCACTTTGTCGCGATACAATGAGAAACAGGAAAAAAATTTGTGTTGTAGAAACAGATGAAGATTGTGTCGCAATAGAACAAGCAGGAATTTTTAACGGGCTTTACCACGTTCTGGGTGGGCAACTTTCTCCTTTGGATGACAAAGAAATTCCGCAAGAAAGTTTAGATAGACTCCGCAGAAGAATTACTGAACTTAGAGTAGAAGAATTAATCTTAGCAACGTCGCCAAGAATTGAAGGTGATTTAACTGCATATGCTATACAGGACACGTTAAAAGATTTGCCCGTGAAAATATCCAGACTTTCTTACGGTCTGCCAGTTGGAGGAAGTATAGGTTTTGCTGATAGAGTAACTTTACATATGGCATTAGAATCAAGACAAGAAATGTTATAAACATTATATGACTTTATAAAAACATGTTATTTACAAAGAAAGGAGAATTTATTATGACGGAATTAGGGCTCTCTGGAATCATGAAAAAGCTAGTACGTGCAGTTATGGTTTTTATTTGCGGAGTAGCAGGATATCAAATTTCTAAAGTTGTAAAAGTTGAAAACTTATTGCCTTCTGTTACATCGATACATCCTATAGCATTTACTGTTTTTATTATAATTTTAACAGCATGCCTAGGTTTTATACTCGCTCCTATTTTCTGGTTATGTATAGTTAAGTTTTACAGATTTGTTGAAACAAGATTAGAACAAACAAGTCTTTCTGAGCTTTTGGTAAGTTTACTTGGATTAATAATAGGGCTTCTTTTAGCAAACCTTATGGCACTTCCTGTTTCAAGAGTTCCCGGAGGAGTCGGCGTTTATATCTCGGTCTTACTTAATGTCGCTTTTGGCTACATTGGATTACGTTTTTTTTCGAAACGGAGTAGTGATTTTATAAATTTTCTTTCAAATATTGGAGACAAAAAAACCAAGTTACCTAAAACGAGAAAGAAAATCATCGGAGAAAATTTATCCAATGAAGAAAATTATTTTCCCAATGACGTTTCTTATTCTTTGCCTAAAATCCTTGATACAAGCGCAATAATTGATGGAAGAATTCTTGATGTAGCTCAAACGGGTTTTCTTGAAGGCAGCATTGTCCTTCCAAGGTTTATACTTGCAGAATTGCAAGGAGTTGCAGACTCAACGGATCCGCTTCGCAGAACAAAGGGTAGAAGAGGAATGACTGTTGTTACGGAACTACAAAAGTTAAAAACATTAAGTATTGAAATACCAGAAACGACATTAAAAGATCTTGGACGGGACAACGTTGATGAAGCTCTGGTGGTTTTGGCCAGAAGAATAAACGGAAAAGTAATAACCACTGATTATAATCTTAATCAAATAGCTCAAATAGAAGGCGTATCTGTTCTCAACGTAAATGATCTGGCTAATTCTCTTAAACCGATGTTGCTACCAGGTGAAAATGTTGAGATAGAGATTATAAGAATAGGCAAAGAAAGTCATCAAGGAATAGGCTATCTTGATGATGGAACAATGTTAGTAGTTGAAGACGGCTATAAATCTATAGGTGAAAAAGTAAAAGTTACAGTTACCTCTATGCTACAAACATCCGCCGGTAGAATGGTATTTGGCCGTATTAGAGCCTAATTTGCACATGACGAATCAAAAGACTTGGTCATTTCTTATTGTTGCAGCAGGTTCTGGAAGACGCGTGGGGGGAACTCCTAAGCAATTCCGTTTGCTAGGTGGATTACCTGTTTGGAAATGGTCTGTTAGCACAGCACATAAATTACTTAATCAAAATAACATAAAAGATATCGTTTTAGTTGTTTCTAAGGAATATTTTGCTAAAATTAAAGATGATTTGATGTTTTATAAATTACCTGTACATATTGTAATAGGCGGAAAAACACGTTCTGAATCGGTATATAATGGACTAAAGGTTTGTAGTGGTTCTCATGTTTTAATCCACGATGCAGCTCGCCCTTTCATTACGAAAAAACTATGTTACGATTTAATAGAAGAATGTAAAACACACGAAGCCGCATTTCCTGTCCTTCAATCAGCTGATTCTATTAAAATAATAGAAAATGGAAAAATAACTTGTGTTAATAGAAAAAAAATCTTTAAAACACAAACACCTCAAGCATTTGATAAAGTAAAACTTGTTCCCTTGCTTTTAAAAACTGAGTTTCAAAGCACAGACGAAGCAAGTTTGTGGATAGATGCAGGATACGAAATAACTACAATTCATGGAGAAGATAACAATTTTAAAATAACGACTCAAAATGATTGGGAAAGAGCTGTTTTAATGACAGAAAGCAAAAATACACTACGTATTGGACATGGATATGATGTACACAAACTGGTAGAAGGACGCAAGCTGATTTTGGCTGGAGTTCATGTTAAGGAATCAGCTCTTGGTCTTTTAGGGCATTCAGACGCCGATGTTGTACTACATGCTGTCATGGACTCATTATTAGGAGCTGCAGGCGAGCCTGATATAGGGACATTGTTTCCCGCATCTGATTTAAAGTGGAAAGACGCTGATAGTGGCAAAATGCTTAAATCTGTAATAAGTACGCTTCGCTTAAAGAGATGGAAAATAAATTGGGTTGATATAACGTTAATTGCACAGACTCCAAGGCTTGCTGATAGGCTAGATGATTTTAAAAAGTCTTTATTTTCTTATCTAAAAGAATCTGATTCGGAAATTAACATAAATATGAAATTAAAGTCCGCAGAACAATGCGGAAGTGTCGGTAGGTCTGAGTGCATGGTTTGCCATGCAATTGCAAATATATCAAGAACCTAGTGCTTCCAATAAGAGGTAAAACGAACTATAATACTACAAATATTTGAGATTGGGGAGTTTAAAATGGCAAAAAATAATGAAGCTGACTATTTTAATAGCAAGTTTGTTGAATATCGGGGTTTTACTTTTGATGATGTCTTATTAGTTCCAGGATATAGCGAAGTAATGCCTTCAAAAGTAGATCTATTAACAAAACTAACGCCGCAAATTAACCTAAATATTCCAATTTGTAGTGCTGCAATGGATACTGTTACTGATGCCCGTCTTGCAATTGCTCTCGCGCGCGAGGGTGGAATAGGAATTCTTCATAGGAATCTCCCTTTTGAACAGCAAGCTATTGAAGTAGATAGAGTTAAACGTTCAGAATCTGGAGTTATAGTTGATCCGTTTTTTCGTCATCCAGAGGATGATGTAAGAGAAGCTGTAGCGTTAATGGAACATTATCATATTTCAGGAGTTCCGATCGTAGATGATACTAAACGTTTGGTTGGTATTATAACAAATCGCGATCTTCGTTTCGTTACAAACCTTGACCAGCCAATCTCGAATGTAATGACTAAAGATAACCTTATAACAGCTACACTTGGCACATCAATAGAAGATGCAAAAAAAATATTGATGGGGACAAAAGTTGAGAAGTTGCCCATAATTGATGAAAATGGAATATTAAAAGGTTTAATCACAATAAAAGACATACTTAAAGCAAGAGAATTTCCTACGTCTAGCAAAGATAGTCATGGACGTCTACGTGTCGGAGCTGCAATAGGAGTTGGTACAGACTCGCTTGATAGGGCCGCAGCTCTTGTTGATGCTGGTGTTGATGTGATAATAATTGATACTGCCCATGGACATTCTTCTATGGTTATCGAAATGGTTGCAAAGTTAAACAAGCTTTATCCAGATCTTCCTCTTATAGGCGGTAATATTGCAACAAAAGAAGCTGCAGAAGCTCTTATGGATGCTGGGGCAGATGGTGTGAAAGTAGGTATCGGACCTGGATCTATTTGCACAACAAGAATTGTGGCAGGGATAGGGGTTCCTCAGGTAGCAGCAATAATGAACATTGCTCATGCTGCACATGCACGAGGAAAGACACTTATTGCTGATGGTGGAATTAGATATTCAGGAGATATTGTAAAAGCTCTTGCAGCGGGTGCAGATGTCGTAATGATCGGGTCATTGTTTGCTGGTACAGAAGAAAGCCCAGGTGAGGCAGTTATTTATAAGGGAAGATCCTTCAAGAGTTATAGAGGAATGGGATCACTTGGTGCTATGAAGGGCGGTTGTAGCAAAGACCGTTATTTCCAAGAGGGAACAGTAGAAGACAAGCTTATTCCTGAAGGAATAGAAGGGATGGTTCCACATAAAGGCCCAATATCAGCTGTCATATATCAGATGGCTGGTGGAATAAGGGTAGGAATGGGATACGCTGGAGCAGCAAATATTGATGACTTACATAACAATTCAAAATTTGTACAAGTAACTGCGGCATCAATGAAAGAAAGTCATCCTCACGATGTTGTTATAACAAAAGAGGCACCGAATTACGGTGTTGAATAGAGAAATTCTGTTGACATATCTGAAAAAAACTGTATAATATTTCCTCGTTGGGCGGTTAGTTCAGAGGTAGAACGCTACCTTGACACGGTAGAAGTCAGAGGTTCAATTCCTCTATCGCCCACCATACTAAATATATAAAAGCTCCTACAATCATGATTGTAGGAGCTTTTTGCATAACTGAAGTAATTTTATAATTAACACTAATATAAAAAACAATGATAAACGTGAAGGTAATAGAACTTAGAGTGTAAATTCTCTAATATATTACAATGGTTATAGTAACACATTTATTTTCTAATCCATTATTTCGACATTTTCGCCACGTAAAATTTTGTTAACATTTCGTACCGCACACATCTTTCCACACATAGTGCAAGTATCTTCTGCCTCTGGTGTCGACTCAGCCCTATATCTGCGAGCTTTTTCTGGATCGAGAGCCAAATCGAACTGTTTTTCCCAGTTAAGCTCACGACGAGCCTCGCTAATCTTGTAATCCCAATCTTTAGCTCCTTTTATCCCTTTGGCTATATCTGCTGCGTGAGCCGCTATTTTAGCTGCTACAATTCCTTCACGGACATCTTCTATTGTGGGAAGTCTTAGGTGTTCTGCAGGTGTAACGTAGCATAAGAAAGAAGCGCCATAAGTAGCAGCTATTGCGCCTCCAATTGCGGACGTTATATGGTCGTAACCGGGAGCAACGTCTGTAACCAGAGGTCCTAAAACATAAAAGGGGGCACCCTTGCATACCGTCTGTTGTATTTCCATATTTGCACGAATCTCATTAAGTGGCATGTGTCCTGGACCTTCAATTATTACCTGAACGTCTTTTTCCCATGCTCTGCTCGTTAATTCGCCCAAGCTGACAAGTTCCTCGATTTGTGGAATGTCACCTGAATCTGCAATACATCCAGGACGACAAGCGTCTCCGAGGCTTAAAGTAACGTCGAATTTTTGACAAATTGCAAGTATTTCGTCAAAATGTTCATAGAAGGGATTTTCATTTCCTGTGAGCTCCATCCATGCGAAAATTATAGAGCCGCCTCTTGAAACAAGGTTCATGTGCCTTTTTGCCTTTTTAAATCTCTGAACTGTGTTTCTGTTTATACCGCAATGTATAGTCATAAAGTCCACACCATCTTCTGCGTGCATCTTCACGATATCAAGCCATTCTTGTGAGGTTATCATTTTTAGTGGCTTATTATAGTAAACAACAGCATCGTAGATTGGCACTGTGCCAATAATAGCTGGACATTCTGTTGTTAATTTACGCCTGAAAACACGTGTATTACCATATGAGCTTAAATCCATTATTGACTCGACACCCATATCAACAGACTGCATTACTTTTTTCAATTCCACTTTCATATCGAGGCAATCTCTTGATGTGCCTAAATTAACGTTAATTTTTGTTCTCAATTTTGTACCGATACCGCAAGGCACAAGACATTTATGGTTTTTATTTGCTGGAATGACTATTTGTCCTTTTGCTACAAGATCGACGAGCTTATTAATCTCGAAATCTTCATTCGCTGCAACAGTTTTCATTTCCTTAGTAATGATTCCATTTTTTGCTGCATTCATTTGTGTTGTGTACATATAGATCATCCTTTCTTAATAAAACCAAAGCCATTTCCCGATATCAGGAAATGGCTTGTAAATTCACAGAGAGAACTGATTTTCCCTACGTTGGAATTACCCAAATCAGGTTATCAGGGTCGAAGTGAATTACTTCCTCTCAGCCGGCTAGAGCTCCCCAAAATAATATAATTATTGTAATTGTACTTCAGTTTTAGTTAAATGGTCTTTATAGAGTTTCAAAGAAAAAAGTATTATATTTGTTGCTTCAAACAATCGTTAAAAGATATCAATAAATAACCTCATTTATTTTCTTCGGAAAAATCTACTGTTGTTTCCCATACTAAATCGCCACTTTTGATAAGTTTATTCATAATCTTATCATTTATATCTCCATCAATCTCTAGTACTCCGAGAGCAAGTCCTTTATCATCTTTACGTCCAAGTGCGAAGTTCGCGATATTAACTCCAGACTCACCGAGAAGACTTCCTATTTTACCTATTACACCTGGCATATCATGGTTTTGAAAAATTAATATTTTTCCGTTGGGGACAAAATCTAGCCAGTAATCATTAACACGTACTATGCGCTGACGGCCCTCTTCCGTGATCGTTCCAATAAGAATAACATTTTCTTTTTCTGTTTCTAGTTCTATTTCTATTGTGTTCTTGTATGTGTGTGATTCTCCCGTGCTTTCAATCACTGTTATATTTCTGTCTTTTGCAAGAATGGGAGCAATCATATAGCTTACTTCCTCACCTAAACTGACTTCAAGGAGTCCTTTTAGAGCGGAGATGGTATATGGTTTAAACTGTTCGGTATATCCTTCTTCCTTATCAAAAATTATTCCTCTCATTTTGACATGAACGCTTTTTACAGCTCCGCCCTTTACTTCTGCTAATTTTGCAGCTAAAACTCCTATTTTTCTTGAAAGATTCAAATACATTTTTTGATCAAGCGTAAGAGTTTGCTCCATAAAGGGAAGATTGACAGCATGGAAGTATGGTTCTCCACGAAGAACGGCAAGCATGTTTTCTACTGCTATTCTCGAAACTTCTGACTGCGCTTCATAGGTGTTGGCGCCGATATGGGGAGTAATTACCAATCTATCTGAAATGTCTTCAGCAAGAAATGGATGATCTTTGGCAAGAGGTTCTAATGAAAAGACATCAGTGCCAAATCCACCTAAATGACCATCTCTAACCGCTTGTGCAACAGCCTTCTCATCTACTATTCCACCTCTGGCGCAATTTATAAGATATGCTCCTGATTTGAATCCTTTAATCATTTTTTGGTCTATCATATTTTTAGTTTCACTCGTAAGTGGAGTATGTATTGTAATTATATCTGCCATTGATATCGCATCTTCAAGATTAGGCATAAGCTCAACTCTTAAAGAATCAGCCTTTTTTTGTGTTATATATGGGTCATAAGCAAAAACATCCATACCAAACGCACGACACCTTGTAGCTATGTTACTTCCAATTCTTCCCAGACCGATTATTAATAGCTTTTTGCCGTTAAGCTGACAGCCAGTAAACTTACTTCTAGTCCATTCACCTCTACGAACAGAAGCGCATGCTTGCGGTATTTTGCGGACGACGGATAACATACAACCTATTGTAAACTCAACCGCTGCAAGTGTATTTCCACTTGGTGCATTAATAACGATAATTCCCTTTCGGCTTGCTGCTGGAATATTAATATTATCTACACCCACACCTGCGCGTCCAATTACCTTTAGTACATGCCCTGCATTAATGGTTTCTTCGTCCATTGTCGTTCCGCTTCTCGTGAGGATCCCATTTATATCAGCTAGCCGAACTTTAAGTTCATTTTCGGTAAGTGATTTTTCTTCAATTAACTCAATATCGGGAGCATCTTTCAGAATGTTTAGTCCAATTTCTCCGATTGTTTCTGTAACTAATACTTTCCATTTATTTTTCATGATTTATGTACGTCTCCTCATTCCAGGTATTCAATGCTTTAGTAATATAGTTAGTATTAGGGTTCGCTCCAAGTTTTATTGCTGATGCATATAATGAGCCCAAGATCATAGAAAGCTCAGGCCACGCACAGTCATTATAATGTGCGACTCTAATAAGCTTGTCTTTTAGATTTCCCATACCTCCGGCAGTTTCAATTTTCATCGATTTTAAGTTTTTACGTACTGCCTCAGTATTTAGCGTTGTAGAATAAAACGCAGTTAGGCCTGGAGAGCGGAATTTTTTATTTGATACTAAAAGCTCAAATCCCAATGATTCTAACCCTACAGCCAGTGCTTTTGAATAGCGTATGCGTGATTTAAACCAATTATCCAGTCCTTGTTCTAAAATGATATCAAGTGCGACATTAAGAGCAAAATAAAGTGATATAGGTGGTGTGAAAGGATTAGCAGGAAACTCTGAAACCAAGACTTTCCTGTGCAGTTTTAAATCGAAATAGTAACTTGAACATTCTTTTGTATCTATATAAATCCAAGCTTTTTTAGAAAGCCAGACAAATCCAAGCCCCGGAGGAGTAAGCAATCCTTTTTGTGAAGCTGTTGCAAGACCATCAACACCCCATTCGTCAGGAAAACATTCCATTGTGCCGACAGAACTAACGCCATCAACAAGTACAAACGGTCTATTCTCATTTGGAAGAGAGCTTACAATTTCCTTAATAGGGTTAACTATCCCTGTTGAGGTCTCATTATGTGTAAGGAAAAGAACTTTGCACTCTGGATGTTGCGAAACAAACTTTGAAACAGCTGCTGGCTCTGCAACAGAACCCATTGGTACATCTAAACATAACGCTTCTGCACCTGTCTGTTCAGCTATTTTTCTAAAACGATCTCCAAATTCTCCGCAAGAAACAGAAAGAAATTTATCACCTTTTTTAAGAAAATTAACAGTTAAACATTCTAATGCGCCTGTGCCTGAAGAGGGAAGTATCACCACGGGACCGTCTGATTTCAGAAGTTTTCCTAATTTTATTTCAATACTGGAAAGCAACTCAGAAAACTCAGGAGTTCTATGTCCTACAAGTTGCTGTGCTCCTGCAAGAATTACCTCATGAGGAAGTTCAACTGGACCAGGTGTTAATAAATATTTACTCATAAATAAAACCTCCTTAAAAATAAAAAAGAGACCGGAATTTATTCCGATCTCTCAAACCTACGTTAAAACTTAATTGAAACTTATACGGTTTATATTTTGAGATCGATACGCTAAATACTCCTACTAATAAGTAGTTTCATAAGACAGGGATAAAAAATATATGATGTGTGTGTAGAGATTGATTTAGTATTAAGCTAATTTTATATTTTTCTTTAACATTGATTGAATAATTCCTATTTATACTATTTACAAGATTTTATGTCAAGCATTCAAGTGTGTCTTGGGTGAATATACTCAAAGTCCTGCCCTCGAAGCATTATCATACAACCGGACAGTCATTGTTATATGCGTGTTTTAGTATGGTGTTTCTGTCATTTACTATGTATAATCTCTTTATGTATATTAACTAATCCTGTCTGTTTGGAGAGAAGCTAATGAAAAATAAAATTATAGATAACGTTCTTTTTATATTCTTTGCGACCGTTTATGTTGTTTATTCTATTTTAATTCCATTATACAAGCCTGACTTATTTACTATAAAAACTGATGTAATAGAATTAACGATACCATATGGCATGTCAGCTAAAAATATTGCAGAAAGAATTAAAGACGCTGGAATAGTAAAAGATTCTGACTTGTTAATTAAATGGATGGTTCGTCTAAAAATAGATAGAAAACTACAGCCTGGAAAATATAAACTCCACAAAAGTTATGAATTAAGTGTGGCGCATGAGTTACGAAGCGCAAAGCCCGAAATAGAGCAGTTCATGGTAATACCTGGGACCAAGTACGAAACACTTGTGAAGATTTTCATTCAAAAAAAAGCTGATTTATTTACAAAAGAAATTTTAGATAATAATAATTTTCCTAAAGAAATAAGATTATGGCTACCTCAAGATGCTCGTGGTCGCGTTGCATTTCTTTTACCGGAAACGTACATTATAAATCCCGGATCGGACCTCGCGAAACAATTTATTAGAAAAGCCTCAAGACTTTGGTTTGAACGCATAGGCAGAGATGTTTCTGTTACAATTACCAAAAAGGAACTTAACGAAATTGCTACATTGGCCTCCATAGTTGAAGGAGAAGCCAAAGTTAGCGAGGAACGACCAATACTTGCAGGGATATTCATGAATAGAATTAGTGAACATATGAAACTGCAATCATGTGCTACAGTCATCTACAGTTGGGATATTCAAGGAATAAAGAAAACCAGGTTAACTTATAAAGATTTGGAAATAAATTCACCTTACAACACTTATAAAAACCATGGATTTCCTCCCGGACCGCTATGTATTCCATCTATGGAATCGTGGTTAAGTGCACTTAATCCACAAAACACTGAATATCTTTTCTTTTTTGCCACTGCAAATGGAACTCATGTTTTTAGCAAAACTTATAATGAACATATAGCAAAACAAAATCAAATTCTAAATGTAAAATGATAAAATTTAAAATGTACCATTTTTTCGCGGATATATAACTACTTTAGGGTATTGTATTTGTTAAAGTATGTTTTCTGTATTATTAAATATTTAATAATACGAACAGATTTGCTTTTTATTATATAAAATTGAGAGAATTTAAGACAAAAGTTATAAAAAATATTACTAGCATTGAAATTATTGAAATCTCTGTTTCACATAAGGATATCTATTACATAATTTGGTTTTAGATGGATGCGAGAGTTTGTGATTTGTTAAAACTGATAACACAATATTTAAACGAGCAACAACATTTGCTCCAACATTGCTCCTGGATGATGTTTATTCGATGATAAAAAGATTATAACGAGAAAGCGTACAATTAGTTATTGATCGTGTTAAGCATACTTGGAGGGTAATAGATTATGAAAAACAATAAAATTGATATTTTCCATGAAAAAATTTCAAATATTCTCAAGTTAGACGCTACTTATGCTGACATTTTCGTACAGTCTGGTTCAGGTCACTCTGTACATTATGAAAATAGTAGAATAGAAGAGCTTTCTTCTTCTAAATCTGATGGGTGCGGCGCACGCATTGTAATCGGTGATAAAACATATTATTCACATACAGCCGGAATGACCGCAAATAATATCAACAGTGCCCTTACTACAGTTTTTAATTCCGCTTTTAACAAAAATATTTCTGCAGAAATAATGGGATCTAATGAGTTTATTGATTCTGTAGAAAAACTATCGTCGCCTGATATTGATGTGCTTCATTCTATAGATACGGAAATTAGAAATGAATCACAGTATGTTAGACAGGTAGCACTGAGATACTCTGTTTCGAAAAAACACATTCTAATAATTAAGCCAGATGGAACTATCTCTGTTGATAACAGAAATTATTGTAGTTTTATTGCTCAAGTAATAACAGAAAGAAATGGAATCCTTCAAACTGGCTCAGAACGAAGATGTATGGCCGTACCATTTGAAAATTTTTGGGAAAAAGGTACGCCTTTATATATAACGAAAATAGCTCTTAAAAGAGCATTGCTTATGACGGAAGCGAAACCCTGTCCAGCGGGTAAGATGAAAGTTTTGTTTGCTGGTGAAGCGGGCGGAACTATAGTTCATGAAGCTTGTGGGCATGGGCTGGAAGCAGACATAGTTGATAAAGATTATTCCATTTATAGAGATAAGATTGGTAAAAAGGTTGCAAAAGAAACTGTTACTATGGTAGATGATCCAACTATTCCAAATTTGTTTGGTTCTTATAATTTTGACGATGAGGGGTCATCTGCGCATAGAAATGTACTAATAGAAAATGGGGTTTTAAAAAAATATATTACAGATATTCTTTCTTCAAAAAGTCTAGGCCTCGAAGCTACAGCTAATGGAAGAAGAGAGTCATATAGGAATATTCCTGTTCCTCGAATGAGCAATACATTTATATTACCTGGAGATGCAACATTTGAATCCATGTTAGAAAATGCCAACAACGGATTATATGTAAAAAAAATGGGTGGGGGAGAAGTCAATCCTACTTCTGGTGATTTTGTGTTTTTTGTTTCAGAGGGATATTTAATAAAAAATGGGAAAATAACGGAACCCGTACGCGGAGCAACTCTAACAGGAAATGGTCCTTCTGTTTTAGAAAACATATTAGAACTTGGTAACAATCTCGTTATGGATCCCGGAATATGCGGTAAATCAGGTCAAGGTGTGCCGGTCACAGATGGTCAACCATCTATGCTTATTGATGGATTAACAGTCGGTGGAAGTGAGGCATAATATGTTTTTTAGAAAGAAGTCGCCAACTAAATATAGAGGAGATAAAATGGCAAAAACTAGTTATTTACCACAGATAACTGCTACTCAGAAAAACTTATTGTGTATAACAACTTTGTTTTTATCAGTATATATTACCATGGCTATTTACACGCCATGGACAGGTTCCTTTGGGGGAAAAGTATCTGGTTTATTACTAGAATACATAGGTGGATCTTTAATTATTTTGTTGCTATTCATTTCATATGTATCAATATCAAAATTAATATCAAAAGATATTCCACATTTTTATAGACAATCAGTTGCAACAATACTCGTCTTTTTAATTGCTTCCCTCTTATTGGGGCTTTATATTATTACGGCAAGAACAACTTTCCCTCTAGTTACATGGTTATCGCCAGGGAAATTAGGAATTTACCTGGCAGAATTAGCATTTTCGATGTTAGGAGCAGCTGGAACTTTGCTCTTGGGACTAATTTCTCTATACATTTCATTACTGCTTTACGGAGTAACCATATATACAAACATGAAACTGCCCAACTTGTCAAAGCTTAGTTGTTATTTTAATAAAAACTTTAAAAAATGTAAGGGCAATAATATTGAAGATACTGTATCTAACAACGTTAAGTATCCAAATAAAAGGCCTGTCGGAGCACCTAATATTGCAGAATTTAACGGAAACTCAGAAGACTATTTTAATGTTCTCGAAGATGATAAGGATATAAGTGCTAATGGTGACGATTACGAACACACTAACAGTGTAAATGAACAATTAATTTTGGACCCATCTTTCAATCTCAACAATAGCAAAAATAAAAAAGTAAAACAGGGGATTTTCCCACCTCCAATAGATATTTTCGGCAGCGAAGAATTGCATGAAGGTGAGATGAACGAAGAGAAAGCGGCCCCTTTTGGTAAAAAAATAATTCAAACTTTAGGACAATTCGGTATTGAAGCATTTTTAGCAGAGATTCTTGTTGGACCAACGGTTATACAAATTAGAATACAACTTGCACCTGGAATAAAGGTGAACAAAGTTGCCGCATTAGCTAAGGATATAGCTCTTGCAATTGCAGTTCCTAGTTTACGTATAGAAGCCCCAATACCTGGGAAACCATACATTGGGATTGAAATACCTAACCCGAAACGCAGAGGTATACCTATAAGAACAGTATTGGGTGATTCTGCGTATCAAAATTCGAAATATGCATTGCCGTTACCTTTTGGAGTTGCTGTAAACGGAGATTCTGTTGTTGTTGGACTTGAAGAACTTCCTCATTTGTTGGTTTCAGGAACAACCGGTTCAGGAAAAAGTGTGTTTATTAATTCTTGTATAGTGGGTTTGTGTTCAATGCGTTCTCCAGAAGAGTTACGTATGATACTTGTAGATCCTAAACGGGTAGAAATGGCTGTATATGACAAGCTTCCACACTTACTTACTCCACCTGTTACAGACACTAAAAAGGCAGTACATATTCTTGCATGGGCTATAAGAGAAATGGAAAGACGTTATTCGTCTTTTGCAAAAGCAAGAGTGCGTAATCTTGAAGGGTTCAATGAGAAGGTGCTGCTTGGCGACAGGTTGCCGCTTATAGTTATAGTTGTTGACGAGCTGGCTGATTTAATGATGACTGCTCCAAAAGAAGTTGAAGAATATATCTGTCGTTTAGCTCAGATGGCCAGAGCAACAGGTATTCACCTTATTTTGGCTACACAACGTCCTTCTGTTAACGTAGTAACGGGGCTAATTAAAGCAAACATTCCTGCTAGAGTTGCCTTTACTCTTCCGAGCAACGCAGACTCGCGTACAATCATAGACTGCGCTGGAGCGGAAAAATTATTAGGGAAAGGGGACATGCTTTTCCTTTCTACAAAACATCCTAAGCCTATACGTATTCAGGCTCCATGGATAGAAGAAATAGTTCTTAGTAACTGGCTTCTATATCTCCAAAATATGTTTGGAGGGCCTGATTTTATAGAAATAAATACCCGGAGCGGACAGACAGGAGATATGAACGCTGGAACTTACGATGATGACCTACTTGAAGAGGCAATAGAAACTGTAATGTCTACAGGCATAGCTTCTGCAAGCGGGTTACAAAGACGACTTCGTGTTGGTTTTTCACGCGCATCTAGGCTTATAGATATGATGGAACAACTTGGGATAGTAGGTCCTGCAGATGGTCCGCGACCTCGTGAAATATTGATAGAAGGAGAAAAAGCCCTAGAATTATTGGATGTTGTGCTTAATAGAGAAGGAATATAGAGACAATAAAAAGGACCGTTTTTAAACGGCCCTCTGAACTTTGCCAGAACGGAGGCATTTCGTGCATATATGAAGTTTACGAGTTTCTCCACCGCCTACATTAACGCGTACATTTTGTATGTTTATAAGCCAGCGGCGCCTTGTATGACGATTTGAATGGCTAACGGCATTTCCTGTTACTGGTCCACGACCACAACAATCACAAAACTTTGACATTTGTTTCCCCTCCCCCTACAAGTACCTTGAAACGATTAACTTGTGTATTGTATCACACTATTATATAACTTTACAACTACTTTAATGGAGGTTTTAATATGAATTTTAGCGAGAAAATGGCAGAATTAGATAAAACATTGAAAAATTTAGAGGGTGAAACAACGTCTCTTGAAGATGCATTAGCAGAATTCGAAAAAGGTATTACACTTGTAAAAGAATGTAGGCTATATCTTGAAGAAGCAAAGCAAAAAGTAACTCTTCTTACAGAATCAGGCGAAGAACCTTTTATAGACAGAAAGGAATAAGTAATACATGCACAACTCTATAGTTAAAAATACAATGAATCAATATCGTCTTTTATTTGAAGACTATCTTTCATCAACAGCAACAAAACGAAGTGAAGGCGTTCCTACAAAATTATTTGAATCTATGGAATATTCATTAAATGCGAAAGGGAAAAGATTGAGACCTATCTTATGCCTTGCTGTAGCAGAACGTTGCGGTTGCAAGCCTCAAAACGCATTGCCAATGGCCTTAGGACTTGAGATGCTTCATACAGCAACATTAATACATGATGATCTTCCGTGTATGGATAACGATGATATGAGAAGAGGAAAACTTTCTAATCATAAAAAATTTGGTGAAACTCTCGCAGTTCTTGCTGGAGATGCACTTTTAGCACAATCTATAGAATATCCTTTGTTAAATTTAAAAAAAATTGAAACTGAAAGAATTATTCACGCTATGCAAGTCTTTACTTCAGCAATTGGTCCATCTGGCGTTTGTGGTGGTCAAGTACTGGACATGGACACGTCAAATATCGATAAAATTCCTAATTATGTGCGTAAAATAGCAGAACTAAAGACAGGAGCTCTTATATCTGCTTCAGTAGTTTCAGGAGCTATTTTGGGAACTGATGACAAATTAATTATAGATTGCTATAAAAATTATGGGTTACATCTAGGCTCAGCTTTTCAAATTGTTGATGATATACTCGATGTGACAAGCACTGCGAAGGAATTGGGAAAGACTCAAGGAAAAGATTTCGAACAAGAAAAAATAACACATGTTTCTGTTTACGGTCTAGAAACTGCACGTAAAATGGCAAATGAAGAATCTACTTTAGCAAAAAAATCTATATCAAAACTTTTTAAATTGAATGACTTTTTATTAGAATTACCCGACTATCTTATTTATAGAACAAATTAATTTTGTACTGTAAAGGTTATGGTGAGAATTGTATGGAATTATTGAAATCTGTGAAAAATTTTAGAGGTCTAAACAGTCTGACTAAAGAACAGATTGATTTATTGTGTGCTGATATTAGAGAGTTAATCATTAAAGTTACACTAGAAAATGGTGGACATTTAGCATCGTCTCTTGGCTCAGTTGAGCTTACAATTGCGTTACTGAAGGTTTTTAATCCCGATTCAGACAAAATTATTTTTGATGTAGGGCATCAAGCTTATACATATAAAATTTTGACAGATCGCCTTGATGCATTCAATAGTATGAGAACTAAAGGTGGCATTGCTGGATTTCCTAGAATGGATGAAAGTCCATACGATTTTTTCACAACTGGACATAGCAGCACCTCGATATCAGCAGCAATGGGATATGCAAAAGCTCGTGATATACGACAAGAAGACTACAATGTTGTTGCTGTAATAGGTGATGGGGCACTTATAAACGGAGTCGCATTTGAAGCTTTAAATTGCATAGAAAGCACGAATTCAAAAGTTATTATAATACTTAATGACAATAAGATGTCTATTAACTGTAGAGTAGGTGGTATGGCAGGCCATCTTGCACGCCTCGCAGTTAACCCTACCTACAAAAAATTCAAAGATTTTATAAAAGATCGCTGTAGAATAATGAAGAGTGGGGAATCTCTAGAGACTGCATTGGGCCTTATAAAAACCAAGTTAAAATCATTGCTTTTGCCAACAAACATCTTTGAAGAGATGGGTATAAGCTATTGGGGACCTTTTGATGGTCATAACGTCCAAAAGTTAGAAGAAGCTTTTGAATTGGCAAAAAACTACGACAAGTCTTTGGTCATTCATGTTATAACGAAAAAAGGTAAGGGCAGTAAAGTTGCAGAAGAATATCCAGATTATTACCATGGAATTGGACCAAACAGCAAACTTATTTCTCCAGAACTGTTGTCAGAGTCTGCAAATATAACATGGAGTGCTGCTATGGAAAGATGTTTAAATCGACTTGCCGGAAAAGATCCTAGAGTTGTCGTCTGCACAGCAGCGATGAAAGACGGAACAAAACTTAACAATTTTGCCGAAACTTATCCGAATAGATTTTTTGATGTAGGCATATCAGAAGAACATTTGCTTATTTTCGCAGCAGGGATGGCAGCAGCTGGTATGAGACCTGCGGTGTGCATTTATTCGACATTTTTACAACGCGCTGCTGATCAAGTTGTACATGACGTCTGTCTATCAAAGTTGCCTGTTCTATTGGGCATAGACAGAGCTGGTTTTGTTGGTGCAGACGGAGAAACACACCATGGCCTTTTGGATGTTGCCTGGCTAAGATCTGTTCCAGAAATGACCCTTGTTGCACCAAGAGACATTGAAGATTTAAACTTTTTTGTAAACAACTGGATTGAACGCGGAATTCCCTTAGCACTGCGTTATTCACGCGGAGATGCCCCACAGTCAATTAGTAGTGGAATTTCTCGTAAGGTTGCAGAATGGGGAAAAGCTGAGATACTAATTAAAGGAAAAGATTTTTGTCTTATAGGGATAGGAAGTACTCTTCCTTTAATGTTAGAAGCTAGTGAATTACTCAAAAACTCAAACAATATTGAAGTCACTGTTGTTGACCTAAGGTTTATTAAACCGATAGATTTCGTGACGTTAAAAGAAGTATTCGAAAAACATAAGCTTATAATTACTGCGGAAGAATCTTTTCTTACAGGTGGAATAGGTGAGGCTATTGCCTCTTTCGCAAATAAAAACGGTTGTCCTTGTAAGGTTATATCTGTTGGAGTTCCAGATAGATTTATATCACATGCCACAAGGAAACAACAGTGGGAAGAATGTGAGTTAACATCCCAAAATATTGTTGCTATGTGTTTAGATTATGAAGACTAATCTTGTAAAACTTGACAAACTTCTCGTGAATAGGAAATTTGTCAAATCTAAAATAATTGCACAAGAATATATTAAATCAGGAAGAGTTTTCGTTGACGGAATAAAAGTACTTAAGATTGCTTCACAGGTTCCTTCAGAAATATCAATCAAAATTGATCTTCCTGAAAAAAAATGGGTAAGTAGAGGGGCATTTAAACTTCTAAGGGCCCTTGATGTTTTTAAAGTTTCTCCAAAAGGTAAAGAATGTGTTGATATAGGAGCTTCAACAGGTGGTTTTACAGATGTACTTCTATCAAGAGGCGCAAATCAAGTATATGCAATAGATGTAGGTTATGGTCAGCTTGCCTGGAAGTTACGAAATGATAATAGAGTTGTTGTATTAGAACGCACAAATGCCAAGTTTTTAACAATTGATATGTTGAATAACAAAAAAATGGATATTATCGTATCTGACGCTTCTTTTATTTCTATTAGACTGCTTCTAAAACCTCTTGAAAAGCTATTAAAAGATGATGGAATAATGATTGTATTACTAAAGCCACAATTTGAGGTAAGTAAGGATAAAGTAGGCAAAGGTGTTGTAACTGATCATAAATTACATTCAACCATTATTGATAAATTGATAAACTTTATAGATAAAGAGACAAAAATGAAACTTCTAGATATTACATATTCTCCTATACGTGGACCTGAAGGAAACATCGAATTCTTGTTGTATCTTTGTTTAAAAGAATCAGTTGTTCAAATAGTTAAAAATATAGATATAAACGCTATAGTTTTAGATGCTCATAAAAATACAGAATTTAGCAATGAAAGTAGGGCAACTTGCAATGACTAAGAAAAAACATAATATAGGGATGCTCTTTAACACTCAGAAAAAAGAGGCCATTCATATGGCCAAAAAGCTTTATTCATGGGGAGACGAAAACAGTATAAATTTTATGATTCCTCCACACGAAGCAGCTGTCATAAACGTTCCTGAAACAGTTGACAAAATATGGAAAGAAACGGTAGATTTTGCTGTTATTCTTGGTGGAGATGGTACTTTTTTGCGTGCTGCAAGATATTCATTGGGGTATAAAATTCCGCTTTATGGAATAAATCTTGGTAGACTTGGGTTTCTTGCCACAGGTTGCCCCAAATCTGCAATAGATGATATCAAAATAATTATGAACAAAAACTATTCGTTGCAACAAAGATCAGTTCTTAACGGACATGTAATAAGAGAAAATCGCGTTGTCCATGAACTTCATGCTCTGAATGATTTTATAATATCTAACAGTGCTCTCGCAAGAGTGATAGACCTTGAGGTTAAGATAGAAACTGAAATATTGTCACTATATATTGGAGATGGGTTAATACTTTCAACTCCAACGGGCTCTACGGCATATGCGCTTTCGACAGGAGGACCAATTATTCCTCCTCACGTACCGTGCCTTTTACTTGCCCCAATCTGTCCTCATTCTCTCTATACGCGACCTGTCGTTTTGAGCAGTACCGATGTCCTTACTGTTACTCCCAAGGGGAACGCGCACAATTTAGTGCTGACTCAAGATGGACAGTTAGGATATGACATTTTACCCGGGGATAAAGTTGAGGTTAAGTTAGATCCAAAGTTACATGTTTACACTATAGAACTTGAAGGCAGAAGCTATTATGATACGCTTAAGAAAAAGTTACGTTGGGGTTTTAACGCCATCTCAGACGGAGGCGACTGGGTTTGATAGAAGAGTTTCTTGTCCGCGGAATTGGTGGAATTAAAGAGGCACAACTTTCTCTCAATGGAAACTTTATAGTGATTACAGGAGAGAGCGGTTCCGGAAAGAGTAGTCTTGTTCGTGCGATGGAGTTTATAACAGGAAAAAGGGCTCAGACTAACATGATTCACAGCCTTGAAGATTCATGTTATATAACAATGACTCTGTCTGCTGATGAAAAAGATGATACTAATTCTTTGTTGGAGGCATACAAACCACAGGACGGAACAATTATAATAGAAAGAACATTCAATAAGTCTGGCAGGGGGAAATCGACCATACAGGGAATTCCTGTTCCACTAAATATTCTTTCTTTTTTAATGGAAAAGAAAGTTGTAATACAAAGTCAATTCGCTCAACTTGATCTTATTGAACCTTCGAAACAACTTCAATTGGTCGATTCATTCGGTTCTGATCTATTAAAAAAAACCGCAAAAGAGCTTTCTTCAACTTTTAATAGTGCCATTTTAATTGAAAAAGAATTGCTCTCCCTAAGAAAAAAACGTAGAGAAATGGAAGAAATATATCAGGACTCTGAAAATATTCTAAGGCAAATACATGATTTGGAACTTCTGGAAAATAGTGAAGAAATCTGGCAGAAAGAGTTAGATGAGCTTGAAAATACATATAAACTCGTTGAGGCATATAAAAGAATATCCCAAAGATTATTAGGTACAGCTTCAGGTGATGGGCTGTTTGAAGAACTTGAAGAACTATCAAAACAAACATATTCATTAGCCCCTGATGATGTTGACTGGCATAAATGTATAGAAGAAATGCTTTTATCTGTTCAGAATTTTTCAACTAAACTTAATGATGCTGCAAAATCTGACAATGGACAAGACGAAATTGAAAAAGCGCAGGAACATTTAGAGAAAAAAATAGGAATAATAAGAAAAATCAAAAGAACTCTTGGTTTGTCTAATTGCAAGGAAGTTCTTGATTATGTTAAAACAGCAACTGATGATATTGCATGGCTAAAAGAAAGCAATAAAACAATTGAAAATCTTGTAAAACAAGCAGATGAGCTCAAGAAAGATATTTCAACAAAAGCTCTTGAGCTTAGAAAGCTTCGAAAAGAATCAGCAAAGGCTCTTTCTGAAAGAGTTAACGCTAATTTAAATGACATGGCTATGGAATATGCTACTTTTAACATAGAAATCGAAGGGCATGATAAAGTTCGTTCTACAGGGGCAGAAAACGCATCTTTTACTCTTGCTCTTCAAAACCAAAGTCCACTTCCTGTTGCTAAAAACGCATCGGGTGGCGAATTAAGCCGTATCTTGATAGCATTACAATTATCTCTTGGAGAGAGCAGTCTGCCCGAAACATTAATTTTCGATGAAGTAGAGGCTGGGCTAGGTGGAAAAACGGCTCTTCTTGCAGGGTACAAACTTAAAGAATTATCGCAAAAGTGCAGGACAATACTTATTACTCATGAGGCAACCATAGCTGCTATGGCTGATCAGCACTACTTAGTCGAAAGAACAGGTGACGATACTAATATAAAAGAGGTTAAGGGCGCTGAGCGTGAACGTGAGATTGCAAGGATGCTTGCAGGAGATGAAACCTCAACTGAAGCCATAAAACATGCCCATGCATTACTTGAAAACCAGTAACTATAAACAAAATCAAACTAACTGTATTAAGACAAGTATCGGTGAATAAAAGATATATAATGCTTTAATAGCATCGTGTTCGAATGTATGATTTTGTTGCATTTTCCTTGACATTTTAATATCCAACCAGTAAAATGCACAAGTTATAC
The DNA here is from genome assembly GCA_012728165.1 of Synergistaceae bacterium. GTDB lineage: Bacteria > Synergistota > Synergistia > Synergistales > Synergistaceae > JAAYFL01. The sequence continues at coordinate 55,365 of JAAYFQ010000105.1, forward strand.
TATACGCTTGATGTGGGTTTTAAAAGCTAAATGGCTACCTGACACACAGCGGAAGGAGGAAATAATATATGTATGCAATAATTGAAACTGGTGGAAAGCAGTATCGTGTAACTAAAGGTGATAAAATTCGTATGGAGAAAATCACCGCAGATAATGAAGCTGAGGTGACCTTTGATAAGGTTATTCTCTTAGGCAAAGACGACACTCCTGTTATTGGAACACCTTATGTAGATGGAGCATATGTTACGGCAAAAGTTCTTGAACATGGTAAAGATGACAAAGTTATTGTCTTCAGATATCGTAGAAAAAAGAACTACCGTAAGTTTCGCAGTCATCGCCAGCAATTCACTTCAGTTCTTATTGAAAGCATTAATGGTTAGAGGGGGATATTAAGTTATGGCACATAAAAAGGGTCAAGGTAGTAGCACCAATGGTCGCGATAGTCAACCTAAATATCTCGGTGTGAAACGTAGTGACGGAGCACTTGTAAACGCAGGAACAATTATAGTTCGTCAGCGCGGAACAAGATTTCATCCTGGAGATAACGTAGGTCTTGGTCGTGATTACACGCTTTTTGCTCTCGCAACAGGTACGGTTCGTTTTTTAACTAAGGCCAAAAGAAAGTTTGTAACTGTAGAACCTGTAACTCTTTAGTTATAAAAAAAATTGAGTTATTTTTGGGGGCCTAATCTTAGGCCCCCTTTTTAGATATTATTAAAAACACAAAAAGAGGTAATTTAATGAAATTTATTGATTCATTACGCATTTCCGTTAAGGCAGGAAGAGGCGGAAACGGATGCATGAGTTTTCTAAGAGAAAAATTTAAACCCAACGGTGGGCCTGATGGTGGGAATGGCGGTCGTGGTGGCAGTATAATATTTGAAGCAACTACAAATCTTCAATCACTTGCTGACTTAGAATATCAAAGAAATATAAAAGGATCTGACGGAATTCATGGTAAGGGTAGTAGAAAAAATGGAGCAGCTGGTACTGATACACTTATAATGGTTCCCTGTGGCACAATCTTTTATGATTCAACAACTAATAATGGACTGGCGGACCTTGTCGAACCGGGAGATAGGTTTTTAGCTGCAAGAGGTGGCAGGGGAGGACGCGGAAACAGACACTTTGCAAGTTCTAGAAGAAAAGCGCCTAGATTTTGTGAAATGGGTGACATAGGTGAAGAGATTGAGCTCCGTTTGGAACTACGCTTAATTGCAGATGTCGGGTTAGTTGGAGTACCAAATGTTGGCAAATCAAGCATACTTGCAGCAATATCAAACGCTGAACCCAAAATTGCAGAATATCCATTTACAACTCTATCTCCTAACTTGGGTGTTTTAAATACAGGGGATGAAAGAGTAATCATTGCAGATATTCCGGGACTTATTGAAGGAGCTTATCTAAACAAGGGGCTGGGATTAGAATTCCTAAGACATATTTCTAGAAGTAGACTTTTAGTTCATGTCCTTAGCTTTGATAATTACAATTTCGATAACCTTATTGCTGAATTTGAAACCGTTAGAAATGAAATGCGTTCTTATGATACACAGCTAGACGAACGACCTTATTTTGTTGTTGGCAATAAACTTGATACAGTTGATGAGCCTGAAGAAATTGTTAAAACTCTTCAATCGTTTTTTGATAAAAAAAATATTCCTTTCTGCGCTATCAGCGCTTTAACTGGAGAGGGAATTCCACAACTTGTAAAACAAATAATAAAATTTACCAACGCGAACCCTAGACCCCATAGTGAAGTTAGACTGTATGCACTGGCGGAACAAGGTTTAGAAAAAATACCGATGCGACAAAGAAATAAAATTGAGATAATTAACCTCCATGGTGGTGGTTATCAGGTGATGCACAAACAGCTTGAAAAAGCCGTAGAAAGATACGATCTTAGTCAAGATGAGAATGTTGGACGTTTCATACTTCTACTCAGAAAATATAAAGTAGAGCAACTTCTTGAAGTAGCAGGAGCAAAAGCAGGAGATTCGGTAACTATTGGATATAAAGAATTTGAATTTTATCCAGACTATTTTCCTCCAGAATTGAGTAAAGAAGAAGCAAGTGAAATACAAGACAACTAATAGATACAAATAAAACAATGGAGATTAATATGAATAACTGCCCTAAGCGTAAGATTGGAATAATGGGAGGAACCTTTGACCCAATACATTACGGACATCTTAGAGCTGCCGATGAAGCCCACGCAGCTTTAGGTTTATCTGAAGTAATTTTTATACCCACAGGATTTCCGCCACATAAAAAAGAACATAAAGTTTCCTCTGCAGAAAATCGCTATCTAATGACATTATTAGCTACAACTGATTGTCCTTATTTTAGTGTTTCAAGAATCGAAATCGATAGAAATGGTGCAAGCTATACTATTGATACTTTAAATGATTTAATTGCAATGCCAAAATACACAAACGCGGAATTTTATTTTATTACAGGGCTAGATGCAGTTATGAATATTCTTACATGGAAGAACACCGGTGATGTTCTGAAAACGTGTAAATTTGTCGCAGTAAGCCGATTCGGATATACACATGAGCGTGTTGAAGAAGAGCTTTCCAAAAGATTAGCAGATGCAATAATTCACCTTGAAATTCCCCTTCTTGCGATATCAAGCACAGAGTTGCGCGATAGAATAAAGAACAACAGGAGCATTCGGTTTTTGGTACCACCATTAGTTGATAATTTTATAACAAAAAACAACCTTTATAAAGAAACATAACGGAGGTATTTCAGTGAGATTTAATAAGAAAACAGCTATTATTTTAATTATTTGTGCTTTTTTTTCTTTGACAGCAGGAGTAGGATTGCGTTTTTATAATGCTTTGCATTCCAGTTCAAGTGATATATTGAAAGAAGTTCAAAAAAACATAGACAGCGGAAGCGCCCAGTACAGAACATTAAAAGAACAGGGTAGATTTAACATTTTGGTAATGGGAGAAGATAACGTAGATAGCTCAAAAAGATCTGATACGATTCTATTTGTAACTATAGATATTGATGATAAAAATATAAGGGTATTGTCGCTTCCAAGAGATACGAGAGTAGAAATACCTGGACATGGTATGCAAAAACTTAACCATGCCTTTGCGTTTGGTGGGCCTGATTTAATAAAAGCAACGGTTGAGAAATATCTTAATCAGCCGATACTTTATTACCTGGTCGTAGACTATGATTCTTTTCCCACCCTTGTTGATTCTTTAGGCGGAATTGATATAACCGTCGCAAAAAAAATGAGATATGTTGACCGTGCTGGCAAACTTGATATAAATATAGAACCCGGTTTACAGCATATGGACGGAAAAACGGCATTGAATTTTGTGAGATTTCGTAAAGACGCGTCCGGAGATATTGGAAGAGTACAACGTCAACAGCAGTTTATAAAAGCTTTAATAAAAAAGGCATATGATCCGAGCATTATTATAAAAATACCTAAAATAACTAGACAGCTTATAAAGTTGTTCAAAACAGACATGTCTCCAATGCTAGCAGTACAGTTAGCTGGGTTTATAGAAAATGAGCTTCCAAGAAATAGAATACTTTTTTCAACCTTACATGGAACCCCTGAAATTATTGGGAAACTAAGCTACTGGATTGGTGATGTAAAGGAAGCAGAAATGTTCATTAATGAATCTGTTGATGTACTTTTATCCGGTAACGGAAATCAGAGTAAGGATTCTAAATATGCAGGAGTATCATTGGCTTATTCGAATGCTACAGATGATGTTAGTATAAAACAACAAGACAGTAACGGTAGTAGTGCTGTGGTTCCCGTAGTTAGCAAAGAAGATATTTTGAAAAGTGTTAAGTCTATGTCTGATTCTGTTGCGGTTTTAAATGGTACAGGAAAAGCTGGGATAGCAAATCAGGTTGCAACCAAACTGCAGCAACTTGGTGTAGATATTGTTCATATGGGAAACGCCAAGCACTTTGATTACCAAACCATGAATATTATTTATCCAGTAAATTCTTCAGCCCTCAGCGTAAAAACAGCTGAGAATCTTGGAATTTTATTGAGTATCAGGAGCAGTCTAGTACGACAGGATAAACAGGCATACTATGTGTCACTTATAATCGGACATGATTATAAACAAATACTTTCTAGATTGGATGAAATGATCGAGATAACAAATAAAAAAGAAAAAAATAAGCTATAAACGGAGGTCAAATTACATGGAAGTTAATAAAACAAAAGAAGAATTTTATAACCAATATAAACCAATAATTGATGCCTTATTAGATAAACACGCACTAACGGTATCTATTCACGATCTTTCAGAAGTTTCTGGCTTTACAGAAGCCTTTATAGTTGCAATTGCAAAATCAGACCTACATGCTAAGACACTTAAAGCCACTGTAAGTGATTTATTAGACGAATTACACCTACCACATAAAGTTGAGGGTGAAAATAGCTCTAAATGGTGTTTAATGGATGCTGGACATGTGGTAGTCAACATATTAAGTAAAGACGGCAATGATTATTATCGTCTTGACTCACTTTGGGAAGATGCACCCGTAAGAAAATTTATTGATGAAGATGAAGAAATTACATCAGTATAAATATTTATGCTGTTTTACTCAATAAGAAACTGTTTGATTAACAACAACCCAGAGCTTGTAAGAAGTAATTTAAATTCTGTAACAAAAAAAGAATCTTAATAAAGGCATAAAATAATTTTCAAGCATAACTTTCTGTTCAAAGTTAAATTCTAACAATTGAAAATGTTTAGTTTTAGTAGACACATTAGGAACACATTAGAAGTATTTATATTGAAGTAAGAGTAGCGATACCAAAATATTATCTATAACATAAACAAATAAAAAGTATAGTGGGTTAATGCCCGCTATACTTTTATGATAGTAATGTCTTATAATATATCTTATGTTATGTTTGCAGCTTGTCAAAACTTTTTATTATTTTTTTACTTATAAAGCAGCTTTAATTATGTTCATAAAACTATCTATCTCTAAAGAGGCGCCTCCGACAAGAACACCATCAATATCGTTCTCTATAAGAAAAGATGCGGTGTTATTTGGTTTTACACTCCCGCCATAAAGAACGATTAGCTTATTTGCAATCTTTTCACCAAATGCTTCAGAGATTAAGTTTCTTATATACGAACATACTTCTTGAGCATCTATATTATTTGCAGTTATTCCAGTTCCTATAGCCCAGACTGGTTCGTATGCAATAATAATTTTGTCTGAAATAATTTGTGGATTGATTCCTTTAAGAGCATCCAAAAGTTGTTTTTTAATAACACTAAATGTGTTTGCTGATTTCCGATCATCAAGAAGCTCTCCAACACATAATACCGAAACCAGTCCTGCATTGACTGCAGCAGTCAACTTCTTGTTGATAATATCATTTGTTTCAAGAAATATGTTGCGTCTTTCACTATGTCCTATAATAATATGAGTGCATCCTACCTCTTTAAGCATTGAAGCCGAAATTTCACCGGTAAAAGCTCCATTTTCTTGCCAATACATATTTTGCGCACCAATAAGAATAGGTGCATTTGTCTTTAATTCTATTGCTCTAGTAATAGAGATTGAAGGTGGAAATATAGCAATTTCTAACTTTTTCTCATCAATTGCTTTAGTCACATTTTTTGAGATCAAAAGTTCATCAACAAATCGGGATATAAATTCAGACGTACCTTCAGGTCCTTTAAACATTTTCCAATTTCCTGCTATAAATTTTTTTCTCATTTATATGCTCCTTCCTGTTAATATAAAACTTAACAGCTTCTCCTTTAAAAAATTTTTTATTTTTATATCTTATATCTTATTAATTTAGAAATAAATTAATTTTAATTTAAAATTAGAGGTTCAATTCCGGGAAGCATTTTGCCTTCAAAAAACTCTAGGCTGGCTCCTCCACCACTTGATACATGAGATACAATATCTTTATCTTGGAATTCCGTTACTGCTGCAGCGGAATCACCACCGCCAATTAATGTAAATGCTCCATTTCTCCTTGTAACATCACCTAATAATAAAGCTATTGCTTTTGTTCCTTTTGAAAAGTTTTTTATTTCAAAAACACCCATTGGGCCGTTCCAAAGAACTGTTTTTGCAAGTTCTATTTCTTTACTAAATAGTTCGACTGTTCGTGGTCCGATATCCAGACCAATTTTATCTAAAGGAATTTCGTCAACAGAAACTGTTGTACAAGAAGAGTTAGCATTACATTCGTTTGCAACAACGACATCAACTGGTAGTAATATTTTGACTCCTTGCTCTTTGGCATGTTTTAATGTATCTTTTGCGTAATCAAGTCGTTCGTAATCGCAAAGAGATTTACCTATTTCACATCCTGATGCCTTTAAAAAAGTAAAAGCCATACCCCCTCCAATAAGAATTGAATCGACTTTTTTCATTAGATTTTTAACAGCACCTATTTTGTCTGTTACTTTTGCTCCACCAAGTATTAAAATAAATGGTTTTACAGGATTATCTCTTACAGAACTTAGTATTTTTATTTCTTCTTGCATTAGATTTCCAGCGTAAGTTGGTAATATTTTTGTTATTGCTACTGTTGATGCATGTGGTCTATGTGCAACACTAAATGCGTCCATAACAAAAATATCAAAATTTTCAGCTAATTTTATCGCGAATTCAAGATCGTTTTTTCCCTCTTCAGGATAAAAACGAACGTTCTCAAGTAGAAGAATATCCTCTTGATTGCAATTCAAAACTGCTTTTTTGACCTCTTGGCCAATGCAATCATGAACAAAGTTTACATTCCATCCTGTTATTCGAGCCAATTCAATACCCATAGGTTCAAGCGAAAAGTTGAAATTACGAGTTCCTTCAGGTCTTCCTAAATGTGAAAGTAAGGCAACCTTTGCACCAGCATCTAATAACGTTTTGATGGTTGCTATGTGTGAGACTATGCGCTTATTATCTGTTATCTCTCCATTATTAAAGGGAACATTAAAGTCGACTCTTAGTAAAACTTTTTTTCCTACAACTTCTTCAGGAGTAAAAGTTCTGAGATGCATAGCTTACAGTCCTTTCATGAATATATAATTAGCAAGATCTATAACTCTTTTACTATAAGCCCATTCATTGTCGTACCAAGAAAGAACTTTAACCATATTGTCACCTATTACAAGAGTATGTCTTGGCGCAAAAATGGATGAGTGGCTATCACCAACAAAATCCATTGACACAAGATCTTCGGATTCGTAGCCAAGAATGCCCTTAAGTTTGCCCTCAGAATACTTTTTCATAGCTGCGTTTACTTCATCTACTGTTACTTTCTTCTCAAGTATAACAGTAAGATCTACGACAGAAACGTCAGGAGTAGGAACACGGAGTGCTAGTCCATTGAGTTTGCCTTTTAGTTCCGGCATTACTTCAGAAATGGCTTTTGCTGCACCCGTTGTAGTTGGAATAATTGACAGAGCAGCGGCTCTTCCGCGCGCCATATTTGCCTTAGGAAAGTCAAGTGTTACTTGGTCATTTGTGTATGAATGGATAGTGTTCATTAGCCCCTGAACTATTCCGAACTCGTCCTGAAGAACTTTGCATATTGGTGCAAGACAGTTGGTTGTACAAGAAGCGTTTGAAATTATATTATGTGTTTTTGGATTGTAAATGTTTTCATTGACACCCATAACAATTGTTGCATCAACATTCTTAGCTGGGGCAGAAATAATAATTTTCTTTGCACCTGCAGAAATATGGGCAGAAGCTTTTACAGCATCTGTAAATCGCCCTGTTGACTCAATGACCAAATCAACTCCAAGTTCTTTCCAAGGGAGCTTTGTAGGATCAGGCTCTGCAACTGTTTTTATTTTATGGTCTTTTACAACTAGATCATCTCCATCTAGATAAACTTCTCCAGGAAAACGCCGAAATACTGAATCATACTTTAGAAGATATTCAAGTGATGCTGCTGGAGTAAGGTCATTGACAGCAACAATATCAAAAAAATTGTCTATTTCATTTGCAAAGAATGAACGAAGTGAAAGACGTCCGATTCTTCCAAAACCGTTAATTGCAACTTTATACTTTGACATAAAAATGCCTCCTTAATAATATTTTAAATAGGACGACAAGTTTATTCTGTCGTCCTATTTACAGTTTTGTGACTATAAATTTAGAGTCATCTTCTTAATCTTCAGGCCCAAGATCCTCATAGAGGACTCTTAAAAGCTCTCCGAGTGCGTTGGCACTCAGAACATCTCCCTGTGGTCTATATGGCATTATTCCATCAAAAAACTCAGCAACACCACCTAGACAGCCATGCCTAATATGGGAATTGAACGGTCTCATAAATATCCAACCAAGATCTTTTCTGGATGGATTATATTTTAGATATGCAGTAATAAAATGTCCAAGCAGCCAGGTCCATGCCATTCCACGGAAACGCGCTTTTTGTCTCTGGTCTAATCTGCCTTCTGAACGTCCTTTAAATTTATCGTGATGAGGTGCAAGAGTGCGTAAACCATAAGTTGTGTATAATTCGTCCCAGCAAAGACGTAGCACTTTTATAGACAATTCTTTATCATTTAATGGACTATATGGAAGCGATATGGCTAAAATCTGGTTTGGTCTAATTGATGTATCCTGTTTCTGAACTTCAGGATCAACAAAATCGTAAAGACCGTTTATCTCAGAGCACCAAAAAACGTCTTTAAAGGTTTTAGCACATAACTTTGCAGCACTAGCATATTTTTCTTTTTGACTTTCATCAGCGTACTTTTCAGCTACTTTCAGTGCATTGAACCAGAGTGCATTAACTTCGACAAGATATCCCGTTCTTGTAACTATTTCTTCTCCATTAATAACTCCGTGCATCCATTGTCTTGGAGAATCTGTTTTTTTAAGGCAAAGGAGACCATTTTCACTATATACTGTGTCAAGCTCAGGAATACCACATAAATACTTATCTACAATGGATTTTACTGCGTCAGTAACTGGTTCAACGGGTTCGGTATTCTTTGTGTCTTTTATATGTGTTAAATACTTGTCCGCAGCATAAACAAACCAAAGTCCATCATCCATGCCCTCAAAGATAGGTTTTCCATCAAGAGAAATAAATTCAGGCATTATCCAATCGTTATCTCTAGCTCTTTCAATCCAAAGATTTAGAGTGCGTACAGCAACGGATTCTCTTCCTGTGGCAAGAGTTAAACCTGGAAGAGAAATAAAGGTATCTCTTGCTCTCGTTTTTACAGACGGATAACCCGAATAGATTGAAGATGTTGAATCTAATCTATCATCTACAAGATGATAGGATGCAAAAATCATGTCTTGTTCTGCACTGCTGAGTGCGGGCAAATTAGCTTGCTCAAGTATGTTTTCAAATCTATCAGCTGTCTCTTTTTCCATTGCAATCAGATCTTCCATAGAGTAAGAACTAGGTTCTGTAGAAAGAACTACATATATAACATCGCCTTCAGAAATCTCTTTAACAAGAGAACCAGGAGACCATAGCTTATCAACAGATAATGAATCAACATTGTCATCTTGTTTATAAAATATATTTTCAAACCACAAGGGTTTAATTGACCACTCTCCAGATGAGACAGAGCAGAAACTTTTAAGTCCTCTTCCTTCTACAGCTAAGGACGTAGCGTTGAGGTTGGTGGCGATAAATTTGTTTTTGTCATCACCAGAGACCTCGTTGTTTAACCTGTGTGCGAACAGAGGGCGTAAATCCAATTTTACTTTATCCGGTGAAGCGAGCAGTTCATATTTCAGAACTGTGCAAGCCTTACCATGAGGCATAAAAATTGACTTCTTAAGGAGGATACTGTGAATTATAAACAACATGCTAGGGAAGGGATTACCTTGATATTCTTGAAGATAGCGATATCCGTCGGGATATACTAAATCTTTGTAACGATTTGTGGAAAGTTGATATTTTTTGTTTTGATAAGAAATTGTTTCTTCAATTTTACTTATAAGAACTGAATGTTGAGTTTCTTCTTTAGGACGGGTAACTAAGAGTCCATGTTCTCTTCTGGTATTAGCTCCAATAACTGTTGAGAACCCGTAACTCCCTAAGCCGTTTGAAACTAAAAATTCTCTTCCCGCCCCCTTATCATAGGTGTTTACATCTGCTTTTCCAAGATACATGCCCACCATCTCCTTATTAGTGTCATTATTTCTTTAATATTTCTTCTAGTTTCTTCCATCTATATTTTACCGTACTTTTGCTAATTGGTCTTGATAATTTTTGGCCCAATTCACTTAAAGAGGCACTTGGATTTGTTTTTCTTACATCAATAAGTTCTTTTAATGAATCAGACAAGGATTCTATTAGACCATAACTTTCTAATTTTTTTATAACAAGAAGCTGATTTTGAGCCGCAGCAAGACTTTTGTTTATATTTGCTGAATCACAATTAACAAGTTTATTTGCATGGCTTCTCATCATTCTGAATATAGCTGTTTCTTCTAAAGCAAGTGTTGTTTGTACAAAACCAAGTCTTGAAAGGAAAGTGACGATGTGTTGTTGATTTCTTAAAATAAGCTCACGTGTTTTTAATTTTTTTCTCACGCTTACTGTAAAACCAACAGACTTAAGTATACCTTGTAGCCTTTCTGGCGAGTTATTGCACTCAGGCAATCGTACAACAAGATAATATCCAGTTTTAGGAAGATATAGAGAACCGCAACTCCCCCACACTCCTCTTATCCAATTCCAATTGCGAACTCGACGTCCAAACTTAGTACTTCTAATAATTATTTCATTCGCAATGGAGGCTTTTATGTTAAATATTATTTTACCTCTTTGTTGTGTATTGCATATTTGTATTATTTCATGACTACCTGAACTTTTATTTTGATATTTAGATGCAGCTAAAAGATGTAATAAACGTCGTATTGTAAAAAGCCTGTTACATGAGAATTTATAATACTTTCCTTCCGGTTTAAAGGTAAGACCGCTAATTATCCCTGCAATTTCATCTTCAACAGGTGAAACAAAGGGTAATCTCAGCCACTCATCCCACAAGATATGCTCAATTTGTTTCATTTATTTTACCAATCCTAACTCTACTTTCCTCTGCTAGAGTTATTATGCTATCTGTAAGATTATAAATGTCATGTCTAAGTAGCTTTTCATCCTTTATATATATAAAGTCACCATATATTACTTTTACACCAAGTGATTGAAGATACTTTTCTTCTTTGTCAGATAAATAAAGCGGGTCTGCCCCTATTTTACTATAAATATTTAAGTATTCTTCTGGGATAGGAGCTTGGTTGGCAATAACATAATCGGGGACAACACCTAAGACACCAGCAATCCAATCGATATGTGAAAGAATATTCATTCCTTCTGTCTCCTTTGGCTGTGTAACAAGATTAGCCACATATACTAGAGGAACTGATGTATATCTTAATTGCGTTGCTAAATCCTTAAGCAAAAGATTAGGCAAGAGGCTAGTAAATAGACTTCCTGGGCCGAGTATAATAATATCAGCCTCATCTATAGCTTTTTTTACACTTTCTAAAGGTTGTGCGTTAGAAGGCTCTAACCACAATTTAGAAAGTTTGCTTCCGTTATCGGATATTTGTAATTCACCGCTTACCTTTTCACCATTGATTGTTTCACCTTTCAAAGTTACAGTTTCTGTTGTTACCGGAAGCACTTGGCCTCTTATCGCAAGCAGCTTGTTGAGTTCTTGAACAGCGCGTTGAAAATCTCCAACCATCTCTGTTGTGGCAAGTAATATTAGATTGCCTAAATTGTGTCCTTTAAGCTCTCCTCTATCAAATCTAAAATTTAGCAAACTATTTAGAGAGTTGTCATTTTCAGCCAATGCTACAATACAATTTCGTATATCTCCTGGAGGCAGCATCCCCCATTCTTGACGAAGTCGCCCAGAGCTGCCACCCTCGTCTGTTACAGCAACAACAGCCGTTATATTCCGAGTATAACCTTTTAATCCCGATAAAAGTGTTGAAAGCCCAGTTCCGCCACCAATGGCAACTATTTTAGGTCCTAAAGAAAGACGATAATCTTCATTATTAATTTTAGTAAAATGACGTGGAGAGATATTCATTAGAATAGTATGCTTGCCTGTATAGAGTAAATAAGCAGTTAAAACGATGATAATAATCGCCATAAAAATAATATATACTGAGGAGCTCACTAGAGATTCCCCTTGGTAATATCTCTGTGTTCAATTATAATTTTGTCCCCGCTTTTTTGCATTCTCGATGCTAGAATTTCGGTAACGGCAACAGAACGATGACGTCCACCTGTACATCCTATCGCTATATGCAACTGTTTTTTTCCAGTGTTGCTATAAACAGATGCAACAAAACTAAGCATATTCTTTGCTTTTACAATAAATTTTTCAAGGGAATCAAAATTATTTAAAAATTCACGGACAGGCTTGTCTTTCCCTGTTAGCTGCTGCAATTCGTCTACGTAATTCGGATTATGTAAAAAACGGACATCAAGAATGTAGTCCGAATCCTGCGGAAGACCGTACTTAAATCCAAATGAACTTATAACTATCACAGGCTTATCAGAAGTCATTTCCATGCTATCCAAAAGTTTTTTCTTAAAATCAGGTAAATTTAATCCAGATGTATCAATTATAATATCAGCCTGATGGCGAATGACATTCAACTGCACTCTTTCTTTTCCTATACCACCAAGAATTGTAGTTCCCGTTGCTAATGGGTGGCGGCGTCTGGTAGTTTCAAACCTTCTAACAAGGCAGTTGTCAGACGCATCAACAAAAAGAATCTCAAGTTCATCAATTTTTTCTTTCAGACAAGCAAGTACTTGTTCGAATTCTCCTAGAAGCTCTTCTCCACGCACATCAACCACAGCAGCAACTCCATTGTTGATTGCTGATTGACGTGTAGCCAGAACATCGAGAAGCTGTGGTAAAAGAGTTAAAGGCAAATTGTCTATAACGTAAAATCCTTGATCTTCAAATATGTTAAGAGCGGAAGACTTACCTGCACCGGACATTCCTGTTATTATTACAAAACGTTTTATTTTATTATTATTATTATTATTATTTAAAATATTTTGCATTGAGGCACACGTTCCTCTCTATAATAAACTGTAAAATATAATTGGTAAATATGTGTTAACTGTAGTTGTTTTGTTAAGTATAACAGTTTATTTATAATACTCAATAATATAATTTAGGGCAGTTTGGTCACAGCTATTGTATATTTTATATCAAAATCAACTTATAAACATAGAGTCTCCGAATGAAAAAAATCTATATCCTTTATTAACTGCTTCTCTATAAGCAGACATAATATTGTCGTAACCGCCGAACGCAGAAACAAGCATGAGCAGCGTGCTCTTTGGAAGATGAAAATTAGTAATTAAACCATCAATAACTTTATATTCATACCCAGGAGAAATAAAAAGTTGTGTGTCTAATGTGCCGGAAGTAACTGAACCAAATTCTTTTGCAAACGACTCAAGAGTGCGCGCTACTGTTGTTCCAACTGCAATAACTCGACGTCCATCTTTCTTTGCTTTGATAATTAGGTCTGCAGCGTTCTGTGAAACTTCACACAATTCACTATGCATAATGTGTTTAGAAATATTTTCAACTTTCACAGGCCTAAACGTACCAAGACCAACTTGAAGAGTTACAAACGTTTTATCTATTCCTTTTTCTAATAGTTTATTAAGTAATTCTTCCGTGAAGTGAAGACCTGCCGTGGGAGATGCTACTGAATTTTCTTTTTCTATATTTGAATATATGGTTTGATATTGCTCTGGGTTGGAATGAGTTTCTGTTATGTAGTGCGGTAAGGGCATTTGACCAAGTTTGTGTATCACCGAAAGAGGATCATCAGTTTTATCAAAGAATATGTTTCTTAATCCGTCTTCGAGTTTTTCTCCAACAAGTATTTCCGTTCCATCCAATAAGGTTACAAGTGTCCCTGGCGGCAACTTTTTGCCTGGTTTTACCAGCGCAATCCAACTTTTGTTTAAATTATTACGATCGGGGTGTAAAAAAAGTATTTCAATACAAGCCCCACCAAATTTCTTTTTGCCGCTTACACGTGCTGGAATAACCCTTGTATTATTGAGAACAAGAAGATCACCTGTAAATAGGTATTCAGTTATGTTTTTGAATATTTTATGTTCAAATGGTTTGCTACCATCTCTGCTGACAACAAGAAGACGGGATGAATCTCTTGGTTTAACTGGATCTTGCGCTATTAGGTTTTTGGGAAGTTCGTAATTATATGAAGACGTTTTTGTTAAATCAATATTGTTTTTATTGTTAAACATAAGATAATTCCTCACTAACACACATTATAATGTTGCGGTAAAAAAGACTATAAAACTATTACTCTGTGTTAAATATTACAAAAAATAATGGGGACAATCTAAAATTAAAGAATATAAATTATGCTTAAATAATATGTTTAAATATTTTTAAAATTAGGCTAAAGAAAGTTGTTGCTGTGTTGATTATAAAAACTAAGCCGGAAAAAGTTTCTATTTCATCTAAAATATATAAGGTTACAGAGTAAAATTAAATTAAGTTATTCTATATACAGAAATAACAAAATCCATCATAAACATATAATTCGAACAGTTTAATTTTTTCCGCAAGAAGTTGTTATCACAAGTCTTCTTCAGTTAAAAGTTGTGTCTGACTGTTTTGTAAAAAATATTGTGATACTGGTATACATAGATACTCCCAAGTACCTCTTGTTGCCTTTCTTCCTCTTGGCGTTCGTTCCAAAAGGCCTTTTTGTATAAGGTAAGGTTCATATATGTCTTCTATGGTTTGAGCGTCTTCATTAAGAGCTGCTGCAAGTGTTGAAAGACCAACAGGTCCTCCTTCAAATAATTCAACTAAAGCTTTTAAAAACTTTCTATCCCCCTCATCAAGTCCTTCTGAATCTACACCAAGCATGTCTAGTGCATATCGTGCAAGGTCTGGTTCAACTTTTCCTACTCTTTTGACCTCTGCTACATCACGGACTCGTCTTAAAAGTCTTAGTGCGACTCTTGGTGTGCCCCTAGATCTAATGCCTATTTCAACAGCAGCTTCGTCTAAAATCTTAACACCAAGAACAGCTGCTCCACGTTTTACTATATCTGTTAACTCATCAGGTGAATATAAACGAAGTTGTTCGACAATGCCAAATCTTGCTCTTAATGGAGATGTTAAGAGACCTAACCTTGTAGTCGCACCTATAAGTGTAAACCTTGGAAGAGAAAGCCTGATACTTCTTGCAAGTGGTCCTTTGCCAACAATTATCGACAAAGCAAAGTCTTCCATTGCAGAATAGAGTATTTCTTCAATATTTGCAGACATGCGATGTATTTCATCAATAAATAGAACGTCATTAGGTTGGATATTAGACAATATGGCTGCGAGATCACCCGCTCGTTCCAATGCCGGCCCTGTAGTTACACGTAAATTGCCCTTCATTTCTTTGGCTATTATTCCAGCAAGTGTGGTTTTTCCTAGCCCAGGAGGTCCATAAAAAAGTGTATGGTCAAGAGGTTCTTCTCTTAGGACAGATGCTTCCATATATATTTTAAGTTTATCTTTAAGACCTGTTTGCCCTATAAAGTCACCAAGAGACTGAGGCCTTATTGTAAAAGATTCTTCCTCTTTTTCTTGACGCATAGTTTCAATAAGTTTTTTATTCTGCGGATTGTCTTCAATCATAATTTACCCTCTACGTTTTCTATTATTACTAACGTTGTAGTATTGATAGTGACGCTTTTAGAAGTTTTTCTTCTGTCCAATCAATATCATTTTCAGAAGCAGCCTTAGCTAAAGAAACAGCCCTCATTGATTCGCTAAGGGTAAAACCTAGGCCTGTTAGAGCATCCATAACAAATTTATCTAATGAAAAATTGCTCTGAGCTACGCCGGTATTTCCGCTTAAATCTATATCAGGAAACTTCTTTGCTATTTTTGGTTTTAGCTCAAAACAAATCCTTTCAGTACGTTTTGTCCCAAGTCCTGGAATAGACAAAACAGTTGTGTTCCCAAGGGTTATAGCTTTGAGTATGTCTTCCGCATCTAAGTGTCTTAAGATTGTGATTGCCAGTTTTCCACCAACAGTCTTGACTTTAACCAATTCTTCAAAGAGATCGCGTTCTCTTTCCGAAAAAAATCCAAACATAGAAACTCCTGCAGCGCTTACTTGGAAATATGTGTAACAAAAGAGGTCATCTCCTATGGTAACTGATCTAATAAGAGAACCTGTCGCTAAAACTTTAATACCAAAACCAGCGACATCTAAAATTATTGCATCGTTGGTAACGGAAATAACTTTACCCTGCAAAGTTTCTATCATAATTAATACCCCTTTGCTATATTAACATCATAAGCTCTCATAGAAAGTCCTGCTATCGCAATAGCAAGAGCATCAGCAGCATCATCAGGAGTTGGTCTCTTAGATAGTCCCAAAATATTAGCAACCATTCCTTGAACCTGACACTTCTCGGCTGCTCCATAACCACAAACTGCTAATTTCACATCACAAGGTTTTAGCTCATAGGGTTCTTTATCTAATTGAGCAGCTAAAAGAAGTATTACGCCTCTTGCCTGCCAAACCATCTCTGCTGTAGTAACATTCCGTCCAAAAAACAGTTTTTCTACTGCGATTATGTCAGGATTATATTCTTCAGCTTTCTGCTTTAGTTCACTATGTAACATATATAGTCTTTGAGTTAAAGATAAATCTTTTGGCGTTTTTATTACTCCGTAACATTCACATGTAAGTTTATCACCGGATTGTAACACTACTCCGTATCCTAGAGTTCCGAGTCCGGGGTCAATTCCTAACGCTCTTACCATATTTTGTTCTTTATAGTTATTCAATTTCCGCCAATATTTCATCCGGGATGTCAAAGTTTGCATAAACTGCTTGAACATCCTCATTTTCTTCAAATCTTTCTATAAGTGAAATCATTTTTTCTGCTTCAAGTTTGCTGGTAACAGCAATAGTGTTTTGTGGTATCATTTCAATTTCCATAGATTCAATATTATAACCAGCCTCTTTTACTGCCTGTCCAACGTTTGAAAGTAAAGCAGGGTCACAAATAATCTCAAAATCTCCATCTTCTGACGACATGTCTTCAGCACCTGCTTCAATAGCAATGATCATAAGCTCGTCTTCATCAATTCCATCTCCGGTTACAAGCAATACTCCTTTACGATCAAAACTCCATGCGACACATCCAAGCTCTCCTATTGACCCACCACATTTTGTAAACAATAATCTCATTTCGGAAGCTGTTCTATTCCTATTGTCAGTCATAGCCTGAACCATCACAGCAACACCATTAGGTCCGTAGCCTTCATAAACAATTTCTTCCATCGGTCCGTCAAGATCTCCTGTAGCACGTTTAATCCCACGTTCAATATTATCTATGGGAACATTACCAGCTTTTGCTCTATCAATAGCAACCTTCAACCTGAAATTAGTGTTAGGATCACTGCCGCCATCTTTTGCTGCGGAAATTATATTTTTTACAAGCTTCTGAAATGCGACACCTTTCTTAGCGTCCTGACCAGCCTTACGATGCTTTATGTTTGCCCATTTTGAATGTCCTGCCAAAAAAATCACTCCATATTTTTATATTTTCATACCATTGATCTCGTCTGGAATTTCTGCTATTACAGGAAAATTTCTTTTATGTTTTGAATTTTTAATAGCTTTTTCTATTTTGATTTTATTTCTAGTAGATGCTTCTCCGTTAAAAAGATAATTATCTAGTTCTTTGTAGGTCAAGCCCATTTCTTTTTCGTCTGTCTGACCTTCCCAAAGTCCCGCAGTCGGGACTCTTTCTATTAACTCTTGCGGAACTCCTATATAAGTTGCCAATGCTTTTACCTCACCTTTTAGTAAGTTTGCAAGAGGCAGAACATCAACTCCTGAGTCTCCATGTTTAGTAAAGTAGCCATACATCATTTCATCTTTGTTTGTAGCACCGCAAACTATATAGCCTAATTGCTGAGCTATTGCATAAAGAGCAACCATTCTTAAACGAGGCTTTATATTGGCTGCAGGCAAATTATCAATTCTGCCTATAGCTTTTTTTACAACAGTAAACATTTCATCATAAGATTTAGAAAGATCGACTTTTTTAGTTTTAAATTTAAACTTTTGTGCTACAAGCAACGCGTATTGTTCATCTACGGGATTACTGTGGCACGGCATTATAACTCCAACTATATTTTCCGGCCCTAGAGTTTGCGCTAAAAGACCAGCGAGCAAGGAGGAATCAACTCCACCGCTTATTCCCAAAACAGCTCCTTTAATTTGAAACGAAGAAAAATAATTTATAATCCATTTTTCTAAATAATTATATATTTTTTTAGGGTCTCTATAAATTGACAACTCATATGCCTCCACTCATGTGACAACTAAGACTCTTTACATTTTATCACACATAGGCTTGTTTAATACGCTACTCACTACCTAAAGCTAAATCAAATTGTTTAGAATTTTCAAATAATCGTTTATTTTCTAGTTTACAAATTTCCTATGCTTGTCACAATTACTGCTTTAATAGTGTGCATACGATTTTCAGCCTGGTCAAATTGTTTTGCAAATTCCGACTCAAAGACTTCTTCTGTTACTTCATAGCCCTTTACAGCAGGAAGGCAATGTAAAAATATCACATTCTGATTTTTTGAGGCATCAATCAGATGCATATTCACCTGATATGAGTTGAGCATTTTTTTGCGTTCAGACATTATTGCTTCCTCTCCCATTGAGGCCCAGACGTCTGTATAAATGACATCTGCGTTTTTAACTGCTTCAATAGGATTATCTGTAATCTCTATCTTGGCTCCAGATTTATGTTCATCTGCAATTTCATTACACTCTTTGACAAATAATGAATCGGGAAAAAGCGATTTTGGTGCACCTATTACAAAGTGCATTCCCATTTTTGCAGCGCCAATCATAAGAGAATTTGCAACATTATTTCTCCCATCGCCAACATAAACAAATTTTATTTCTTTTAAACGACCAAAATTTTCTCGAACAGTTAGAAAATCTGCAAGGACTTGCGTGGGATGGTAATCATCTGTAAGTCCATTCCAAACTGGTACTCCGGCATACTTTGCAAGATCCTCAACAACTTGATGGCCGAATCCTCTAAACTGGATACCATCAAACATTCTTCCAAGTACTCTTGCTGTATCTTTTACATCTTCCTTGTGTCCGAGCTGTATATCATTTTTTCCTAAGTACTCGGGATGTCCTCCTTCGTCCACTACTGCAACAGTAAAAGCACAACGTGTTCGCGTTGAAGGTTTTTCAAAAATCAAAGCAACATTTTTACCGGATAGAATGTTCCCGCGAATGCCTGATTTTTTTTTATTTTTTAAATCAGTTGCGATATTAAGAAGATAATCTATTTCTTGAGGTGAGTGATGCTTGAGCGTTAAAAGGTGCCGGTTATGAAGATTGATTGGCATTGTATTATACTCCTCCCATGATTCTATATTTCCAAAATAATTCTTTTTAATTTCTCTGGAAGTTCATCTATCTTCCCCGAACAGATACGCACTCCCTTTTTAAACATTACAAAACCATAAGGTGTTCCTGCTATCCCAATATCAGCTTCTGAGGCTTCTCTAGGTCCATTAACTTCACAACCCATGACAGCTATCGTTAGTCCATCAGGTAAATTTTCGGGTAAAAGGTTTTTAACCATTCGCGTTAGTTTTTCAACATCGACTCTTTTGCGTCCACAGGTCGGACAACTGATTAAATTATAACCACGCTGTCTTAGTTCTAATGTTCTAAGAATATGATATGCGGTTTTTACTTCTTCAACTCCTGGAGCTGTAAGACTTACTCTTATAGTATCGCCAATTCCTTGTGAAAGTATAATCCCAATGCCAATGGAGCTCTTTACAATTCCTGATATTCCACTTCCAGCTTCTGTAATGCCAATATGAATAGGGTATGTATATTTTTGCGATAACAATGCATTGGCACGCAAAGTTTCGCAAACATTACTGGATTTAGCTGATATTATAATATTATCAAAGTTTTCATTTAGTAGAAGTTCTAACTGCTCTTCCACTGCATTAAAAAGAGCTAAAGATCTGTCGTTCCCTGCTTCTAGAATTTGTTTATTATTGAGGGAGCCACCGTTTGCTCCTATACGTATAACAGAATCTGTTCTTTTGGCTAAGTCAACTATTTTTTTAATGCCATTTGAATCACTCATATTTCCAGGGTTGATTCTTATGGCTCGACAACCTAATTCAAGAGCAGCAACAGCAAGATTATGATCAAAATGTATATCAGCCATTATTTTTAATTTAGAAAATTTTATTAACTTTTCAAAATTATCAGATAATGATGTATCTGGAAAAGCAACTCTAATCAATTCGCAGCCATTTTGATAGAGAATTTCTGATTCAAGGATGCAAGAATCCAAATCACTTAGGGCAGCTTTCAGCATGCTCTCAACTCTAATTGGAAGATTACCACCTATTTTTAATCCATCAATGTTAACTACTTTTCTGCTACACATTTTTCTAGCACCTATTTAAAAAACTTGAATAAATCTTTTGCTGTCACTAAGACTATTAAAGTCAATAATATAATAAAACCCGCGTAATGCACCCATGCCTCATATTTTTCAGGCATTTTCTTTTTTGTTATCATCTCAACTATTATAAAAACAGCACGGCCTCCATCTAAAGCAGGGAATGGCAGTAGATTTAAAAGTCCTAAATTTAGATTAATAACACCTAGAAACACAATAAAGGCCCAAAACCCTTGTTTTATAGCGTCTCCTGCAATGACTGCTATTCCTACTGGACCAACAACGTCTGCAACAATTTTCCCTGTTATCATGTTATATAATCCCTTTATAATCGCGACTCCCATACTCCATGAATATCCCCATGCTAGGGTCAAAGATTTGTAAAAAGGGTATTTAACAAAGGGAGGCTGTACCCCCAAAAGTCGTCCATTATGCTCTTTGTCAAATGGTATAAAGGTTGTGATTTCTTTCTCTTTACCGTCACGGACTATAATTATAGAGAACTTGTTATCTTTAACGTCTTTATCCTGCACTGTTGTCTTTATATCAGCCCATTTTTTTAGTTCATTTCCGTTAATAGATTTTATCGTATCTCCCTGTTTTAAATTTGCTACATAAGCAGGTTTGTCTATAATTACAGAACCAATAACTGGGGAATCAAATGTATAAACGCCGTGACCTGTAAGGTATGAAGCTGTGATAAGCCAAGCTAACAAAAGATTGACAGTGGCACCAGCTAGGATAATTAGTAAACGTTCCCAAGGTTTTTTATTGTTTAATGCTCGTGAATGATCATAATTATCTGGTCTATCATATTCGTTTGTTTCTCCATCTTCTCCATCTAATTTAACGAATCCACCTATTGGAAAAGCTCTAAAAGACCAAAGTGTTTCTCCTTTTTGTTTATGAAAAACTGAAGGACCCATTCCAAAAGAAAACTCATGTACTAGTACATTTCTCCACTTAGCGGCAAGATAGTGCCCACCCTCATGAGATATTACACAAATTCCGATAACTATCAAAAAAGCTATAAAATTTATCAATTGTTGTTCCTCCAATTCTGAATCAATGTACATGCAATGCGTTTACCTTCGTCAACAAGTGCTATAGCATCCTCAAGAGTGGAAGGAATACTCCCCTGCCATTTAGAAAAAACAGACTCTATTATTTTAGGAATTGCAATAAAAGGAATCTGTCCTTTTAAGAAGCCATTCACTACAGATTCGTCAGCACCTACTAGAAGTGCAGGATAGGCTCCCCCAGCAGCACCTGCATCCAAAGCAAGTTGAAAACATGGAAACAACTTTTTATCAATTTCTTTAAAGTTTAAGTCATATTCAGACAGTGGAATAAGCTCAAAGTTTTTATTTAAAAGATTAAGCCGCTCAGGCCATGCAAGAGCAGACGCAGTTGGAATTCTCATGTCAGCTTGTGACATCAACATTTTCATGGTCCCGTCATTAAAAAGAACCATGCCATGTACTTGCGATTTAGGATGAATTAGCGCATCGACCTTGTCTACTGATAGATTAAAAAGCTGCATTGCCTCAATACATTCGATACCCTTGTTCATTAACGAAGCACTATCTATTGTCACTTTCGCACCCATTTTCCACACTGGGTGATTGAGAGCTTGTTTGGGAGTCACTTTTTCCATTTGTTGAATTGAGTAATCTCTGAAAGGACCACCTGAGGCTGTTAGATAAATTTTCTCAATCTCACTATGTGGGTCACTTCTTAAACACTGCCATATCGCGTTGTGTTCACTATCAATTGGACGGAGTTGGTTAGGTCTTTTTATAAGCGGCATTACCCACGGTCCTGCAACAACAAGACTTTCTTTATTTGCTAAGGAAACATCTTTATTATTTTTTAAAGCGATCTGTAAGGCTTTTATGGCCGATACGCCAGAAGATGCAAAAACGACGTGATCAACATCATTATCTGACACAATCTCAGATAATGATTCAACTCCCACCATACAATCATATTCCGGAAGGTTAAAACTTTCTGTTATTGGATTAGTTAGACAAAGTTTTTTAACTTTAAATTTTTTAGCAATTTCTATAAGTTTTTTTTCGTTTGAACAAGCTGTTAAAGCAGATATTTTAAAATGTTCTGGGAATTTTGAGCAAATATCTAGAACTGAACTTCCAATACTACCTGTTGCACCTATTAGAGCAATCCGAATTGGTCTTTTAAACTTCATTATTACTAGCCTATTATTTCAAGTATCAAAAATGCTAACGTAGCATTTACGAGAATACTATCAAATCTGTCCATAAAGCCGCCATGTCCAGGAATTCCTGAACCCGCATCTTTTACTCCAGCTTCCCGTTTTAACAGTGATTCGCCAAGATCGCCTATTTGCCCAGCTATTCCAAATAAAAGCCCCATTAATAAAAGTGAAAAGAGCGGAACCGATGGAAATAAGAGATAGATTGTCCCTCCGCAGATAAAACTCGCGACTACTCCACCACAAAAACCTTCCCATGTCTTGTTTGGGCTAACTTTGTCGCACAGTAGGGTTTTCCCAAAGATACTGCCAATAAAATATGCAGCTACATCGCAAGACCATGTGCATAAAAAAAGCGCCAAAAGGACAACCAAACCAAGATTTCGTCCACGAATTATAATCATAAAAGACCAAGGCAAAATTATATATGCTATTCCGGAAATAACCGCTCCCATATTTTCAAGAGCGAAACTCTCATTTTTTATTTGGTGTTTAACTATTTCAAGGAACAATGCGATGAAGACAATACAGGATATCGTACATAAAATTGAAGTAAGAGACATATCTAAAGCTGTCCCCAAAAGTATAAATCCTCCTGAAATAATAACCAACCAAGGAGATAGGTCCTGTTTTGTTGACTGCATTTTATAAAATTCTAACAAAGAAAACATTGCCACGACAGAGACTATTACACTCCAATATATGCCTCCAGCGTAAATTCCACCTAGAATGGCTACAACAATAAAAATACTACTAAAAGTCCTTGAAGGTAAATCAGGACTTGATTGTAAAAATTTTCTAAGCTTTCCCATAGCGTCGGTCCCTCCCGTAATAAGCAGAAATTGCTTGTTCCAAATCTTCTTTACCAAAATCAGGCCAATATTTATTCGTAAAATAAAACTCGCTATACGAACTTTGCCATAGCCAAAAGTTACTTAAACGGAGTTCACCGCTTGTCCTAATTATCAAATCAGGATCAGGAACATCATTTAAATATAGGTGCTCACGTAATATATCTTCTGTAATAGGCGCACTTGTGCCGTCTTCAATTATACTGTTTACGGCATCAATTATCTCCTGTCGACCTCCGTAATTTAAACATATAATTAGCTGTCTTTTATCATAACATTTCGTTCTGTCTTCAGTATCTTCAATAATGCGCTGTATATCTTCGGGGAGCCCTTTTATGTTGCCTGCAAAGCGCATCCTTGCTTCTTCTTTACAAATTTCATCAATTTTAGCTTTTATATAATATCTAAACAATCCCATCAAACCAACAATTTCAATTTTAGGCCTTTTCCAATTTTCAGTTGAAAATGCATAAAGCGAAATGTAAGGAATGTCAAGCTCTTTTGCAGCACGGACAGTTCTTTCAACAGACTTTACACCGGCACGATGACCGAAAATACGTGGCAGTCCGCGTGATTTCGCCCATCTACCGTTACCATCCATTATGATGGCTATATGTTCTATCTTTTTTTTATTTCGTTTATCCGAAATTGATGTCATCTGTGGTTTTTCCGCTCTTTTTGATAGAATCCCACTGCCTCTTAATTTCCTGTATATCAATCCAAGTTAGATGTTTCGGACTTCCCTCTTTTTGAGTTGGCGATGCAAAACGCAATAAATAACTAGGATGAAACATAGGCATAACTGCGATTCCATGCCAGTCAAACCATTTTCCTCGTATTTTTGAGATTCTTTCATTAGTCTTAAGTATCCACTGTGTAGGTGCATTGCCTAAAAGAATAATAAGCGCAGGGTCAATAAGTAATATTTGAGTCTGTAAAAAATGGTTACATGCAATCATCTCTTGCGCAGTGGGAACTCGATTTTCGGGAGGTCTGCACTTAACTATATTAGTAATGTAGATATCACTTCTTTTAATTTCAACTTGATCAAATATTTTGGTTAGAAGTTGTCCAGCTTTTCCAACGAAAGGAATACCTTGTTTATCTTCATCTGCACCTGGCGCTTCTCCTATAAAAAGTAATTTACTATGAGGATCTCCATCGCCAAAGACAACCTGATTTCTTGTCGGTGCCAAAGGACAGCCGTTGCAGGCTAACGCACTGTTAAGAGTGTGTCCCCAAAGAACGTCTCTTGACCGCAATTTTTCCTCTGGAGTTAATTCCAATAGTGTTTTTTTGCTACTTGTCATATTAAAACCTCCGATACAACCACATTAACATGCTTAATATCAAGCCCTGTAAAAAATCTCACACTTACTGCAACTCTTTCTTTTACTGAAGTTGCTAGCTTAAGAAATGCTGTGTCGCCTATCGTAACCGCTATTTTTATTTCTATTGACAGTCTATCTTCTTCTTCTTGAATTATATTCACTTCTGTTACCTTGGAAACCTGTGCAGTTCGAGTTGCTATAAAACAAACAAGCTGTTTTACCGCCTCAGGTTCAATGTGAACTTCTCCGTAAAAGCTAAATGGCGGTCGAACTATGGTCTTTTCACCTTCACTTTGATTTTTTGACTTCCAAAATACTCTTAACTGTCCAACTAATTTTCCAGCAAAATTCTTTCTTACAAGGACGTGAGAAACAGGAATAACATGCTGTCCCTTATTAAAACGTTCTCTTCTGGCCTTTGCTATTTCTTCCGAAGTTGCCACATCTTCTATCCTTAAAATTTTAGTCGGAACATTAAGTCTTAATTTATGTAGTATTCTAAGGACCATGGTATCTGAAGTACCAATGACCATTACTGAACATGGCGACATCATTTTAAAAAAAGAAACAACTTCATTTCTATGATCTTCAAATTCAAATAGAGCTCTTCTTATTGCGCTAATTTGATTTCTCTCTGATTTAGCACTTTTTCCAGATACAATGCTTCCTTTATGTATAACCAACCCATCATCTATTATGTAGTCAGCATTGAGCAAGGACGATACAAGCTGAGCTCTTTGGCTCTTTCCTGTGCCAGCTGCACCAATGAAGGCAAATGTTTTAACACCCGATAAAATTTCGTTATCTAACTTTGTCATTTTTTCATGGCTCTTTCATCAATCCATTAAAGTTATATCTGCGCCTAAAGATAAAAACTTCCCAACTAGATTCTCATACCCACGCCAAACATGATGGAGATCACACACTGTAGTTTCTCCTTCTGCAGCAAGCCCCATTAATATAAGAGCTGCGCCTGCACGGAGATTGGAAGCTTGGACTGTAGCTCCTAACAACCTTGCCACCCCAGTAACTATTGCAACATTTTCTTGTAATTCGATCTTTGCGCCCATTTTTTTAAACTCATTCACATGTAAAAGTCTTGAATCAAAAACACTCTCGTTTATAACACTTGTACCTGAAGCTAATGTGAGTAATGCCATAAGTTGCGGTTGAGTATCAGTGGGAAAACCTGGATGTGGCATTGTTTTAACTGACACTCCCTTTAAGGATTTATTCCACGATGCTGTAATTTCATTATCGGTGATATTAACGGAAACCTTTGCTTCTATTAGTTTTGCCAGAATATGATCCATATATTTTGCATCAATACCTCTTACAGTGACAGTCCCTTTTGTAATTACACCTGCTAAGAGGTATGTCGCAGCTTCGATTCTGTCTGGTATTATTTCACCTTTTGCAGAACAAAGCCTATCTTGTCCTATAATTTTAATAACATTAGTGCCATCTCCAGTAATAACTGCTCCCATTGATCTAAGTACATCTGCTAAATTTATTATTTCGGGCTCAAGTGCTGCATTCTCTATATATGTTTCTCCCTCAGCAAGAGTTGCAGCCATCATGAGATTTTCAGTAGCACCAACTGAAGGAAAATCAAGTGAAATCCTACAGCCTTTGAGACGCCCTGCCGTGGCATAAATCGCACCATGGTTTAAATCTATTGTGGCTCCCATTTTCGCCAACCCTTTTAAATGAAAGTCAAGTGGGCGGCTACCAAGAACACAGCCTCCAGGTAGTGGTAGCACAGCCTTTCCATTTCTCGCTACTAGCGGTCCAAGTACAAGCGATGAAGCACGCATTTTTCGAACTAGTTCGGCAGGAGCTTCTGAATTAAGAACATCAGGCACAGAAATCACCATAAAATGATTATCAAATTTAACATCTGCGCCTAAGTCACGAAGTAGATTTGCCATAGTTTGAATATCATAAAGGTCAGGTACATTCTCAAGCGTTAATGTCTGCCCCTTTAACAAAATAGAAGCTGCCATAATAGGGAGTGTCGCATTTTTTGCACCTTGGACATCTATTATTCCGTTTAGAACTTTAGCACCCTTAATTAACATTTTTTCATGCATAACAGTACACTCCAGTCTATTCAGTGAGCAGTGGAAACAATTTAATCATTTGAAAAATACTTTCTTAATGATTTTGCTATTTTTATTGAAGCTGTGCCATCACCAAATGGATGGTTATCACATTTATGTTCTATCTCAGCAATGCGTTCTTTATTATTTAATAAATCTGTTGCATGTAATAATATCTTATTTTTTTTTATACCTACAAGTATCCCGCTGCCGTGTTCAATAGCTTCAGGGCGTTCTGTAACATCACGCAAAATGAGGACAGGTTTTTTAATTGCAGAAGCTTCTTCTTGTACCCCTCCACTATCACTTAATATAAATAGCGAAGAATTCATAGCCCATACAAAATCAGGATAATCCAAAGGGTCACATAAAACCACCTGTTCTTTATTACCAAGATGCTTTTTTATAACACTACGTACTGTTGGATTTTTATGCATTGGAATAAGCATCCATAATTCAGGATATTTTTCTAATAATACTGTCAAAGCTTCACAAATATCTTCTAAAGGATGTCCCCAGGATTCTCTTCTATGTGCAGTAACCAAAACAAAAGGAGCGTTTTTGGGCAGTTTCAACAAATCTGCTGACTCTGGCTCCTTTGTATTTCTAATAGTATAAAAAAGAGCATCTATTACAGTGTTGCCTGTTACAACGATGTTTTCAAAAGGCATTCCATCTTTAAGCAAGTTCTGCTTTGCTAATTCAGTAGGGGCAAAGCCCCATTTAGCTATTTTGTCTGTAAGCACTCTGTTCATCTCTTCTGGAAATGGAAGTTCCATGTTACCGCTTCTAAGTCCGGCTTCAACATGTCCAACTGGTATTTGCCTATAAAAAGCTGCTAATGATGAAGCAAAAGTAGTTGTTGTATCTCCATGAACTAAAATAGCATTTGGGTTAACCTTGTCAAAATATTCTCCAGCTCCTGTGATTACCGCAGAAGTAATATAGTCGAGGCTTTGGCTATCTTTCATAATATTTAAGTTTAAATCAGCAGATAAATCAAAATGATTTAAAGCTTGATCTAACATAGCCGCATGCTGACCAGTGGCAAGGATTTTTACATCAAAATCATTTTCTTTTCTTAGTGCTAGGACAACAGGAGCCATTTTTATAGCTTCAGGTCGCGTACCAACTACACATATTATTGACTGTTTTTTCAAAAACAATACCCCCCCTGCCTCAAATTTTAATCAATATTATAAATAAAGTTGAAGAATTCTTAAACCAAAACTTATTATCATTAAATGCACAGATCCCATCAACAAAAGAATTGTAATTTTTGAAAAACCAGTGTCTTGAAGTTTATGATGTGTATGACCTCTATCGGGACTAAAAGGAGATTTCTTTGTTAGTAATCTACTAATCATTACTATAAGGGTATCTGCTACTGGAATCCCTCCTATTAGTAAAAGAACAAAAGATAATTTTATGAAATTGACCCCAAAAATATTAGGGAAAATAGTCCAAATTAAATGTGAAGCGCATATATATCCCAAAAAGGTGCTTCCACCATCTCCTAGAAAGGTCCTTGGATTTGGAAAATTCCAAAGAAAAACTCCAAACACTAATCCTGCAATTGGCATCCAAACACTTAAATTACCAGTGTAAAATGCTGCAATGGAGGTTAAGAGAGTAATCAAAAGACATAATCCATCCATTCCATCAATTAGATTGTATGCATTTGTAACACCAGCAATCCAGACAACAAGCAATAATCTTTGCCATGCTACAATAGGAAGAGGATATGCAACCCAAGCAGCTGCAGCTAAATGAAAAAATAGCCTAAATAATGGCGGCAATGGGTGCATATCGTCCATATAGCCAATAATAAAAACTAGAGTGCTTCCTGTGGCAATATAAGGAACTTCCACTCCTCTATTGCCTACAAAGAGAGCCCACAATAGATATCCGCTCCACAGGACAATCCCAGCACCTCTAGGCATAGTATGCTGATGGTGTTTTCTTCCTCCCGGTCTATCAAGTAATCTAAATTTTTTTGCTAGACCTATCGATACAGGGGTTGAAATCAAACCCCATAAAAACGTAACTAGCGTAAATAAATATATAGAGAGCACTCAACCACCTATGCTTTCATAAGCTTATTTTGTGCCAAACAATCTGTCGCCAGCATCTCCAAGACCTGGAACAATATATGCATTTTTATCTAAATGACTATCAATAGCCGCTACATATAAATCTACATCAGGGTGTTCTTCATGAAAACGAGCAATTCCTTCTGGAACTGCAAGCAAAGAAATAAGAGAGATTTTTTTGGCGCCCTTGGCTTTTATATGACGGACAGCTGAGGCAACAGACCCACCTGTAGCAAGCATAGGGTCAACTACAAATACATCTCTTTCTGAAATATCGTTTGGTAGTTTACAATAATAATCCACAGGCTTTAGAGTTTTATGGTCCCTGTAAAGCCCAATATGCCCCTCTTTCGCATTTGGAATTACCTTAAGTATCCCTTCGGCCATTCCTAATCCAGCTCTAAGTACTGAAACGACTGCAAGCTTTTTTCCTGAAAGATTAGATATTTTCGTTTTTTCAATAGGGGTCTCAATTTCTATTTCCTCCAAAGCAAGGTGACAAGTTGCCGGATAGATCATAAGAGCTGAAACCTCATGTACAAGATCTCTAAAATCTTTTGAAGATGTATTTTTATTTCTCATTATTCCTAATTTATGCTTAATAAGAGGATGGTTAATAACAAATGTTCGTCCACCGGTTTTTCCGCAGGTGAAAGGTTCAACAAAAGTTTTCGAAATATGGACGTTTTCATAATTAGCTATTTTGTCGATTCGAATTTTATGCTTTTTTGCTTCAAATTCTGTTGTTAGCCATGTATCAACTATATCTTTTGCAATTTCGATAGAAGTAACTCTGCTTCCCATAACTAGTATATTCGAATTATTGTGCTTTCTGCTCATTTCTGCTGTGTAATGGTCATGACATAAAGTTGCGCGAATTCCTTGAACTTTGTTGGCTACCATACTCATGCCTATACCTGTGCCGCAGATAAGTACGCCCATATCTGCCTTATTGCTTGCTACAATTTCTGCTGCTTTAAATCCAAAATCTGGGTAATCAACACTCAAATCACCAGATGTTGTGCCACAATCCAACACCTCATATTCTTTCTCTTCAAGGTATTTCTTAATGACCTCTTTCATTGTAAATCCTGCATGATCTGCTGCGAGTATAATTTTCAATGAAATATCCTCCAAATAATTTTATTTAATAATTTCCTTAATTAATTTTTCTGCAAATGTATATGGGTCTGTTTTACGATTCAAAATGTCATCAAGATAACCTGTTTTTTTATACTTATTAAATAAGGTTTCTACTAGGCAAGATATATCTTCTTTTAGTATTCCTTTAACCTCCATTTCCTGCAGTGAATATCGTCTATTCTTGCCTTCGGCTGAATTGTGAATATATGTCCAATGATCATAAATTTTATTTTTAACTTCTTGAACACCTGTATCTTCTACTGAAGAAACGAGAAGTACCGGAGGAATCCATTCTTTTTTTTCAATCATATTCAACATTATTTGAACATCAGTCGCAACTTTATTTGCTCCTTCTAAGTCAGACTTATTTACAACAAATAAATCGGCTATTTCCATAATACCAGCTTTCATTATTTGTACATCGTCTCCCATTCCTGGCACAAGAACCAAGCATACTGTGTCAGCAATTTTTACAATGTCAATTTCAGATTGTCCCACTCCAACTGTTTCAATTATAATAATATTATATCCACATGCATCTAAAATATGTGTAGCATCACTTGTTGCTCTAGATACACCCCCTAATGAGCCTCTGGATCCCATACTGCGTATAAACACACTTGAGTCAAGCGCATGTTCCTGCATCCTCAATCTGTCACCTAGAATTGCGCCCCCAGTAAACGGACTTGAAGGATCTACTGCAATAACTCCAACTTTTTTATTCTCTGACTTAAAATGTTTCAACAAGCAAGCTGTCATGGTGCTTTTCCCAGAACCGGGACTGCCTGTTATTCCTATAACGTGTGCATGACCAGAATTAGGATATATTTGTTTCATTATATCTTTAGCGATTGCACTATTAGTTTCAACAAGCGAAATGAGTCGTCCTATAGAACGTTGATTTCCGTTTAAAGCAAGCTCTAAAATAGTATCCACTACAATACACACTCCTACTTATTAAAAAGAATGTTAATCCCAGCAAAAGAATAAAAACCAAGCCCTATAGAAGCAGCGAAAACAAATCCTAGTAAAATTCTCAAATAAAGCAAAAACATTGGACTTGCAGTCCATTTTTCAGATTGGATTTTTATAACAATATTAGCTATAAAAAGCGATACTCCAAAAAACAGTAATGCAACAAATGCTTGAATATTAACAGGTGGTACATTTCTTAGAAATTTTAGCAATTTATATTCAACCTTTCGTTACTTAACACATTTTCACACAAAAAAAGAGAGGAGATATCTCCTCTCTAAATAATAACCCTTGTTCGATATAATGTCATTGACTTATTACTTATATTACAACAACATTCTCAGATAAATTGGAATTTTGTTCATTGATTTGTCTAAGTATTGCCACACAAACTTCAAGAGCTCTTTTGCCGTCCTTTATACCAACAATAGGTTGTTTGCCATCTCTTACGCAAGAAACAAAATGCTGAAGTTCAAGTTTAAGCGGTTCAGCCTTTGTAAAAACAGGATGTTCCATTACTTCAAGAACTTTTCCACCACTCTGTTTTACGTGTCGTTGAACTGTTATGTCCTGTGTCTCGTAATTGACGGTAATATAACGCTCTGGTTCCGTTATCTCCATCTGGCGCGAACGCTTTTCAGAGACTCTACTAACAAGTATCTGAGCCATCGCACCATTTGCGAACATTAACTGTGCAGAAGCTATATCTTCATGGTCAGTACGTATACATCTGCCTATAGCAGAAATTGAAACAAGTTCCGAGTGTATCATTGACAGAATAATATCTACATCATGAATCATCAAATCTAAAACTACTCCGACATCACTAATTCTTGGTGAGAAAGGCCCCATCCTGTGTGTTTGAATAAAATATGGTTCATGTATAAATTCTCTCACATGTTGTACTGCACTGTTAAAACGTTCAATGTGCCCTACCTGTAATATTAAATCTTTTTTTACAGCGAGTCTTAAGAGTTTTTCCGCTTCGTCAACACTTGTTGTAACAGGCTTTTCAACAAGAACGTTTACTCCATGCTCCAAAACTGTTTTAGCGACTTCGTAGTGCATACTTGTAGGTACAACTATGCTGATTGCATCAGGCTTTGCCTGCTTCAAAAAACATTCAATATCAGTAAATGCAGGAACACCAATCGGATCTGCTACAGCGTGTGCTCTATCCTCATCTATATCAACAACACCAACAAGCTTTGCGCCTAGAATCTCTGTGTATACTCTTGCGTGGTGCATTCCAAGGTGTCCGACTCCGATTACACCTACTTTAATTTCTTCCACAAGACTCACTCCTATAAATGTTATTATTTTTTACTAACTAATAACATTCTCACCTGTTTACGTTAGTTAGTGGTACATTTACCCAAAAGAAATAATCTGCATTTCTTATCTCCAGCACGATATGAATAATATGTTTCGCTTTTACAACAAGTACATTCGTCATAAAAATAAATATTATTATTTCTAAACCCACATTTTTTAAGCTGATTTTTAATTTGTCCCGGTATATCGAAAAAAACACTTCGTTCTTTTATTTCAATATTATTAATATCAAAGATTTTCATGGCATCAGATGTTTTATTTTCATTAATATCTCTACTGTAACAATTCTTACAGATTGATGTCCCTATCCATGCAAATGAGGTATTAGTTATTTTAAAATCTTTATGTTGAATTAATAAATAATCAATAGCACAGGAAGATATATTTTTCACTGTTCCCCAAAAGCCTGAGTGAAGAAAAAACATCCATGGCTTGGGAAATGTGCCAGCAATAACTACAGGAGCACAATCTGCAAAACGCAAACTTGAGTAACATCCAGTTTTTTCATCAATATATATTCCATCTGCATTTATTCTTATAGGTAACGAGTTCTTTTCTTCCGATTTAATTATTTTGGTTCCATGAACCTGATTGGGCGCAACAAGCTTTTCATTATTGTAATTATGAGACATTTTATTCCAAACAATCTCCTGATTACCCTCAGCAAAACAATTTATATCATTTTTTAGATAAAGAGTGGCAAAAAATGTTTTTTTAAGTTGTTCTGGCATTATAAAATCGATACGTTCCATGCCGTTAAGATTATGTTTAAAAAAACCTAAATGTTCTACTATTATCAACTCCAGATTTTATTATTAAATACTATCTATTTTGTTCTCTAAAAGTTTTAAGTTCTTTTTTATATACCCTATTAGATAAAGACTACCACAACAAATTGTAATCTCTGAATGTGAAAGTGAAGATAAAACAGCATCAATGGGATTTTTATAAGTCGATAAGGATTTGATTCCAACTTCTTTAGCAATTTGCAAAAGCTTATCCGACTTCATACTGCGTGCCATTTCAGGAATTTCCGTGCAAAATATTGAACAGTCTAGTTTTGACAAAATTGAAAGAGATTTTTTTACGTCTTTATCCTGCATCATTGCAAGTACTATTTTGATATGCGACTCCTTAAATAATTGTTTTAAAGTCTCAACAAGACTGTGCATAGCATGAGGATTATGAGCTCCATCGAGGATAAGCATTGGAGACTTACTGACTACTTCAAAACGACCTTGGAATATAGTATTAGCGACACCACTCTGCATCGAAGATTGATCTATAGAAGGAAATCCCTTTTTTAATGCTTCTGCCCCCATAATCGCAAGAGTTGCATTTTTAGTCTGGTGTGTCCCTATTAGAGGAGTATGATAATCACTTTTAGTCCCATTGTAGGTCACATAAAAATCAGTTCCATGCTCGTTAACTCTAAGTGAATTATATTCACAAAATTTATCAAGAATATTACCTATAGAAAAACTTTTCCTTACTGTTTCAAGAAACTGTTGATTTATCACATCATTTCCACCCTGAAAGATAGTCGGTGTATTCTTACGAATAACTGCAAATTTCTCAGCAGCTATATCACGTAGAGAATCGCCTAAATATTCTGTGTGATCAATTCCAATGGAGGCAATTAAAGTGAGCCGTATGTTTTTTAATATATTTGTGGCATCTAGACGTCCACCAAGTCCTGCTTCCACAACAGCTATATCAACTTTTTCTTCTGCTATCATCATGAAAGCAAGTACTGTTATAAGCTCAAAATAGGTAGGAGGGTTTTGAATTAAACACTTATTCAGTTTCATTATTTCTTCAATTTTCCTTAGAGTCTTCATCCATTTTGATACAGAAACATTTTTATTATTAATCGAAAGTCTTTCACCAAATGAAACAAGATGAGGGCTTGTATATGTTGCCACTTTGTATCCAGAGTCTATAAGGATAGAAGACAAGGTAGCTGCAGTAGAACCCTTGCCGTTTGTTCCTACAACATGTACAACGTTAAATTTACGTTCCGGATTATCTACAAACGAAAGAAAATTAGATATCCTAGAAAGACCTGGGCAAATTCCTGGCCCGGCTAATGTTTTAAGTTTTTCTTCAAAAATATCAAAAGATTCAGTCTCAGTCATTATTTATTCCGTTAGACTTGCAAGATTTTCCTTTATTCTGGAACTTTTTATATTATTTTCAGCAAGTGTTTCTTTTTCTTTTTCTATAACTTCTACAGGCGCTCTATCTATAAAATTTGTATTTGCAAGTTTTGCTGTACTTTTGGCTATATCTTTATCAAGTTTTTCTAGATCGTTTTTCAGCCTTAATACCTCTTTTTCGATATCAAGCAACTCACCGACAGGCAAATAAACCTGGACTTCATAAAGAACGGTGGCAAGGCTACGATTAGGCTTATCAGAAGAGTACTCAATTTTCTCTACCTTTGTAAGAAGACTTATCTGAGTATTGGCTTTTTTTAACAAAGTCAACATGTCTGAATTATGTGCTGCAAAAACAACAGACGGGATTGTCTGTTGTGGAGATATTCTTGCCTCCGCACGAAGATTTCTAACCGTACGTATTATGTCCTGAACGAAATCCATGTCAGACAATATTTTTTCGTCTATTTGAGATAAACGTGGTTCTGGCCATGAAGAGTGTTCAATAATGTCTGTCCCGAATGGA
Organism: Synergistaceae bacterium; assembly: GCA_012728165.1. GTDB lineage: Bacteria > Synergistota > Synergistia > Synergistales > Synergistaceae > JAAYFL01. The sequence continues at coordinate 90,640 of JAAYFQ010000105.1, forward strand.
AATGCCTGCCAAAGCTCATCAGTTACAAAAGGGATTATAGGATGCAACAGTTTTAATATGTCTTCAAACACTGCAAGCAATACAGACTGAGTAGTTTTGCGCCTAGCTTCACCTTCATCACCACGTAGGGCAGGCTTGGAAAGTTCCAGATACCAATCGCAAAGCTCTCCCCAGACAAAGTCATACATGAGTCTGGCCGATTCCCCAAAAAAATAGCCGTCAAGCAGTCGGGTCATCTCAACAGAAACCTGTGAGATTCTGTTAAGGATCCACTTATCATGTAGCTCAAGTTCATTATCGTCCCATTTTATTCCTATTTCAGCGTCCTCAAGGTTCATAAGAGCAAAACGACTGGCGTTCCATAGTTTGTTCATAAAAAGCCTGTAGGTGGCAATTCTTTCAGTTGAAAGAAAAATATCTCGTCCCTGAACTGTAAGAGCTGCCATAGTAAATCTGAGTGCATCTGCTCCGTACTCCTGAACTATTGTCAAAGGATCGATGACATTCCCTTTTGATTTACTCATCTTCTGACCTTTTTCATCTCGGACAAGGGCATGAATATAGACATCATGAAAAGGAACTTCTCCATTCATTGCATTAAGTCCAAGCATTATCATTCTAGCAACCCAGAAAAAAATGATGTCAAATCCTGTTACAAGAACAGATGTTGGGTAAAATTTATTTAAAAGTATCGTGTTCTCGGGCCAACCCATTGTAGAAAATGGCCAAAGTCCACTTGAAAACCAAGTATCAAGGACATCTTCATCCTGTCTTAGTTTGGTCGAACCACATTTCGGACATTTAGTAGGAGTTTCAAATTCAACAATAACTTCATTGCAGTTTTCACAATACCAAGCAGGCACGCGATGTCCCCACCAAAGTTGACGAGAGATACACCAATCGCGGATATTCTCCATCCACTGATAGTACACATTAGTCCACTGATCCGGAATAAAATTGATTTTGCCAGCTTTAACAGCAGCAACACCTTCATCAGCAAGCTTGCGCGTTCTAACAAACCACTGTTCGGAAAGGTAGGGCTCAATTATAGTATGGCAACGATAGCACTCACCCACTGAATGTTTTATTTCTTGTTTATTCAGAAGAAGTCCCGCTTTCTTTAAATCTTCAACAATCACAGAACGAGCCTCAAAACGATCCATACCGGCATATTTACCTAAGTCAGAAGTCATTTTACCGAGTCCGTCTATTACCTGTATTTGTTCAAGATTATGTCTAAGACCAACCAAAAAATCGTTTGGGTCGTGTGCAGGAGTTATTTTTACACATCCCGATCCGAACTCAGGATCAACCATATTATCTTCTATAACAGGAATCACTCGGTTAACAATAGGGACTATTACTTTCTTACCTATGAGATGGTGATTCTTCTCATCACGTGGATGAATTGCTATAGCAGTATCGCCTAAGATGGTTTCTGGACGCGTCGTCATAACTACAAGTTGTCCGTCTTCATCTTCGAATTTATATGCTACTTCATAAAAATTACCATCATGTTCATTATGTTCAACTTCAAGATCTGAAAGAGCCGTCTGACACCTAGGACACCAATTAATAAGATATTTACCTCGATAAATAAAACCTTTTTTATAAAGATCGACAAAATTCTTTCTTACCGCAATTGAAAGACCTTCGTCCATCGTAAAACGCTCTTTGTCCCAGTCACATGAAGCACCAAGTTTTTTAAGCTGATTAATGATAGTGCTACCGTACTGCTCTTTCCACTCCCAAACCTTCTTAACAAACTCTTCACGTCCAAGGTCATGACGACTGATTCCCTCATCACTAAGTTTTTTTTCAACAACATTCTGCGTTGCAATTCCAGCGTGGTCAGTTCCTGGTAGCCAAAGCACTTCATATCCCTGCATCCTTTTACTTCTACATAAAATATCTTGCAATGTATTATCAAGAGCATGTCCAACATGCAATGAACCTGTTACATTGGGAGGCGGTATAACAATTGAATATGCCGGCTTTGATGATTCAGGATTAGCTTTAAATAATCCAATATCAAGCCATTTCTGATACCATTTGTCTTCTATTGGTGCAGGATCATAACTTTTGCTTAAAGTTATATTCTCATAATCCACGTTGTGTTCCTCCTCTTGGATATGTCTGGCAATGTCCATTTCTCTTTACTTTGCCGATTATCCGGCCGTTCCGGTTATTCGGCATATATTTATTTCTTAGCTCTTTTTGCGGCTTTTCTTTCGGCTTGTAAATCAAGTTTAATCATTTCGTTTAGCACGTCGACTATTCCTTGTCTCAGCGATACTATTTCCCTGTTATTTGCTCCTGAAGTTATAAATGGAGGAAGCACTGAATTTATACCTGTTTTCATGTGTTGTTGATAAAGTCCCTTTTTTCTACCTTGTGAAATTTTATCACCTTTTGTAAAAACTATAAGACGAGGCATTCCGATACTGTCGAGCCAGTCGATAAGCTCTATATCTTTTGCAAGCGGGCCATGACGGAAATCTATTAGATGGACTACATAAGAAATAGCTCTTCCCGCGTTAAAATACTCATCTATTAATCTCCACCAAGACTTTCGTTCATCCATTCCTCTTGCTGCGTATCCATAACCAGGTATGTCTACCAGATTGAATGTTACGTTATCGTTTGTGTTTATTTTGTAAAAATTTAAACTTCTAGTCTTGCCTGGTTTTGAACTTACTTTTGCAATGCGTTTTTCGAGTAAAGAATTAATAAGTGTCGACTTTCCTACATTCGAACGTCCAACAAAGACTATTTCATGGTTTTCACATGGAGGGAGTTGTTGTTTATTGAATGCTGTGCAAAAAAGCTCAGATTTCCATGAACTCATAATGATTTACCTTTATTTAGAACTAGAGCAAAAACATCATCTATTTTAGATACAAAATGCACTTTAATTCCCTTCGTTATCCAATCACTGAGTTCATCCACATCAGCCTTATTCTCCTCAGGTAAAATAATTTTTTTAATCCCTAATCTTTTTGCTGAAAGCATTTTTTCTCTAACTCCTCCTATTGGCAAAACATCACCATGAAGTGTCATTTCGCCAGTCATTGCAAAAGAAGTGTCAACTGAGCGCCCTGTAAGTGAAGAGCACAAAGATAGTGCCAATGTAACGCCAGCAGACGGCCCCTCTTTAGGAATCGCTCCTTCGGGCACATGAATATGTATGTCTTTCTTGTTCCATTTAAAATCAGAAAGCCCATATAATTTAGCGTTTGAACGGAGGTATGCAAACGCAGTTTGAACCGACTCTTTCATAATGTTTCCTAAATTACCGGTGTACGAAATATTTCCATTACCTTCCATTACTGCAGATTCAATTAGTAAAACTGCTCCGCCTGATTCAGTCCATGCAAGTCCCAAAGCTGTCCCTACAGAGAATCCTTTGGGCAGCCTTGTCTTATGAAGTTTTGGTGCTCCAAGCATATCTGCCATTTCTTTCTTTGTAATTACACACTTTTCCGTTTTTTTTGTCTTATTAGTTTCAACAATATTCCTTGTAACTTTTCTAGCTATCTTTGAGAGTTCTCTATCAAGATTACGAACTCCTGCCTCCATAGTGTAAGATGCAATAATAGTTTTCAATATAGAATCGGGAATAGAAAGATCAGTATTTTTTAGACCATGTTCTTTTAAAATACGTGGCATTAAGTGTTTTTTAGCTATATTAAGTTTTTCTTCCGCAACATAACCAGGAAGAGAAATTACTTCCATTCTATCAAGTAGTGGTCTTGGAATTGTCGATGTACTATTAGCGGTTGTTATAAAGATAACCTTACTAAGATCAAAAGATACTTCAAGAAAGCTATCTGTAAAGTTGGCATTCTGCTCAGGATCTAAAACTTCAAGCAACGCTGAAGCAGGATCTCCTCGAAAATCGGAACCTACTTTATCTATTTCATCCATTAATAAAACGGGGTTATTTACTTCAGCCTGTTTAATTTTCTGAATTATTCTTCCTGGCAGAGCGCCTACATAAGTACGCCTATGACCACGAATCTCAGCTTCATCACGCAGCCCTCCAAGAGACATGTTTACAAACTTTCTTCCCATAGTTCTAGCAATAGATTTTCCCAAAGAGGTTTTTCCAACACCCGGAGGACCAACAAAACAAAGAACCTGAACACGCATATCTTCCTTTGCAAGTTTTTTAACAGCAAGAAATTCAAGAATACGCTCTTTAGGTTCATCTAAACCGTAATGGTCTTGTTCGAGTATTTTTTTAGCTTTTACTAGGTCTAAATGGTCTTCGGAAGACGTTTGCCATGGCAAACTAAGAAGCCAATCTATATAGCTTCTTGATACTGTGGCTTCTGGTGATATTGGGAGCATACGGGAATATCTACTTATTTCACGATCAAGCTTTTCTTTAACTTCTTTTGGCAAACAAGCATCTTCAGCCTTTTTCCTTAAATCTATAGTTTCATTTAAAGGATCTGACTCGCCTAGTTCTTCTTGTATAACCTTCAGCTGTTCTCTCAAATAATATTGACGCTGTCCCTTATCCAATTCGTTACGTACTTTCTCATGTATATTACGCTCTAAAGTCAGTAACTCATTTTCACTAGTCAGCATTGTAAGTATTTTTTTCAAGCGAACTATAACATCTGTTTCCTCAAGTAAAATCTGTTTCTGTGATAATTTTAGTGTGCTATGTGAAGCTACAAAATCAGAGAAAAAATCTAGATCTGCAATATCTATTACAGATCTTAATATTTCTTCTGAAAGCTTCGGATTGAGTCTCACATAAGTTTCAAATTCAGAATATACACTTCTACGTAAAGCTTCTGAATCATTTTTATCGGAATTATTAACAGAATGGATTTCTTCTACTTCAACATCACGTAAAACATCGCCAGGTATGAATTTTATTATTTTAGATCGATAGACTCCTTCAAGAACTACTTTTATAACTCCATCAGGTAAATTCACTGTTTGCAAAATTCTGCAAACAGTTCCAATTTCATTAATATCTGTTGTTTGTTCAAGCTTAGAAGTCATACTTTTTTTCATAGAAACGAAAACAAGGCCATTAGAATCGTTAGCGTTTTTTATAGCACGAATTGAAGATGGTCTCGTTATAAAAAGAGGAGCTATAACTCCGGGGAAAAATATTATTTCGTAAACGGGAACAATGGGACAAATTTGCATTAAAGCACCTTTTTTTCCTTTCGGGCAGCACATATAGCTTGAACCTTACCCTCTACAACTTCTTTAGATATTGTAAGTTTGGAAATATCGGAAGCATTACCAGACAGCTCATATTGTATATCAAGCATTAATGATTCTAGTATTGTTCTAAGGGCACGAGCTCCTGTATTTAGTTTCGCAGCTTTTGTGGCTATAGTTTTAACAGCTTCTTCAGTAAAATCCAAATCAATCTTCTCTAAAGAGAATAATTTTTTATACTGTTTAAGCGGAGCATTACGAGGTTCTAGTAATATCTGAATAAGAGCTTCTTCAGAGAGTGCCTCTAGAGCAACAAGTACAGGAAGTCTTCCGATAAATTCCGGAATAAATCCGTATGCTCGTAAATCATCAGGTTCAACTAGCTTCAAAAAGTCATAAATATTGCTTTTCTTGCTGGCTTTAGACAAATTTCCGCCAAATCCTACTGACTTTTCATTTGTTTTTTTAGCGATTATTTTTTCAAGTCCATCAAATGCCCCACCACATATAAAAAGGATATTACTTGTATCGATAGGAATCATTTCCTGATTCGGATGCTTACGCCCTCCCTTTATGGGAATATTTGCAACAGTACCCTCTATTATTTTGAGTAATGCCTGCTGTACACCTTCACCTGAAACATCTCTTGTGATAGAAACAGACTCTGATTTGCGTGCTATTTTATCTATTTCATCAATATAGATTATTCCTCTTTCTGCTGAAACTATATCAAAATCAGCCGCTTGTAAAAGTCTCAATAAAATATTTTCTACATCGTCTCCAACATACCCAGCCTCGGTAAGAGTTGTAGCATCTGCCATAGCAAAAGGAACATTTAATTTTCTTGCCAATGTTTGAGCCAAAAGAGTTTTTCCGCATCCAGTAGGACCAATAAGCAAGACGTTGCTCTTTGGCAATTCCACATCATCCTCTTCCGAGACGGGATTCATAATCCTTTGATAATGGTTATAAACCGCCACAGAAAGAACTTTCTTAGCGTGATCCTGGCCTATGACATATTGATCTAGGAAGTTTTTAATATTTTTGGGGTTGGGCAGTTCCTCTATCGAAGGGAGGGATGTGTAGTCAGGTTGTTTTAATGTTTGATGCGAAGTTAAAAAATCCTTATCTACGTTTTCATCGCGAAGTATAATATTGCACAGCTGAATACAATCAGAACAAATATATGTTCCTGACGGTCCTGCTACAAGCTTAGATACTTCGTCCTGGTTTTTGCCACAAAAGGAGCAACGAATTTTTTTTCGTGAATTACGCTCCATTTTATTTGTGCCTGAGTCTGACATCTATGATACACCTCAATCGTAATATAACTTTAACTAATAAAAAAATTTAATTAGAGGATTCCATTTAGAAATCCTCTAAAAAAATATTTATCTTTTTTCAATAACCTTGTCAACAATTCCATATTTAACAGCTTCTTCTGCTGACATAAAGAAGTCTCTATCAGTTTCAGCCTCAATTTGCTTTAGTGTTCGTCCTGTGTGTTCACAAAGAATAGCGTTTATTGTATTCTTTACCTTTTGTATCTCTTTTGCCTGAATCTGGATATCTGAAGCTTGTCCTTGTGCGCCGCCAAGCGGCTGATGTATCATTACACGTGAATTTGGTAGCGCAATTCTCTTACCCTTCGCTCCAGCAGCCAAAAGCACTGCACCCATACTTGCAGCCTGTCCTGTGCAAATAGTTGATACTTGAGGCTTTATGTACTGCATAGTGTCATATATTGCAAGCCCAGCTGTTACAACACCACCAGGACTGTTTATATAAAGAAATACATCTTTATCAGGATCTTCACTCTCTAAAAATAGCAGTTGAGCTACGATTAGATTGGCAACTGCATCATTCACTGCTGTGCCAAGGAATATTATTCTATCTTTCAGCAGCCTACTATAAATATCATAGGAACGCTCTCCTCTTCCTGTTTCCTCAACTACCATTGGAATAAGATATGACATCTAAATCACTCCTTTCGTTCTACTCTACTCTTTGTCTTTTTTTTCTGAATTAGTTGTGTTTGCTTGTTTTGTTTCAAGTTCAGACTGCTTTTTTGCTTCGTCTATTTTATCAGGAAAATTTTCTGCAATTTCCTTTACTTTTACTTTTTTAATGACAAAATTCACTATTTTGCGATTACGAGCTTTCATTGCTATTTCATACACTCTATCACGACTTGCAAAGACATGCTCGCGTAATTTTTTATAATCTATGCGTGAAGTCATCGCCATATTTCGTAGTTCAGTTTCTATATCCTCATTTGTCCAATTTATGTTGTTATTTTCTGCAAGAGCATCAAAAATGAGACTTCTCTTGACAATCTTGTATGCAGCATCTTTTATTTCTTCATTAAACTCGTCCTTTTTTACTCCGCTTTTTTCAAAAAATTCTTCCATTGTCATTCCGGACTCTCTTTTGATTCGAGCTTCTTGGTCCTCTATCAATGCAGTTCTTTCTCGCTCAATGAGTGATTCTGGAATTTCAACCGTTGTTTTATCCATTATCTGATCGATCGCTGAATCATTCAACGTTTCGGCACTTTTCATATTAGCTGATGCTTTCAACTGTTTCATTACTTCTTCTTTAAACTCAGCTACTGTTTTATTTTGTCCCTGAGTAATTTTTAGCACAGTTTCATCATTAAGCTCAGGCGTTTTCTTCGTCATAATGCCTAAGATTTCAAGATCATAACGCATAGCTTTTCCTGCTAATTCTTTATGTTCGTTATCTTTTTCAACAGGAAAGTTGACCACTACTTTTTCTCCAGGTTTTTTACCTACTAATTCTTTTGTAATTTCAGGACGCATGTTATCTTGTCCAATATTTATCTCTATTTTCTGATCTTTTTCCATCTCTTTTATAGTACCGTCAGAATCCACAATGTTTGACGTGTACTTTACTGATACATAATCATCTTTTTTTACCTCACGCTCTTCATATGTAGGAACAACTTCGCTGTGAGCTTCAAGAA
>JAAYFQ010000106.1 GCA_012728165.1 Synergistaceae bacterium
TGCCACTTGCAAAATAAATAATCCATAAAATATGTATGTAATAAGCGTTGCCGTTTCTGCCGATTTGACTTGCTGATTGATTTTATTATTTTCTTTCGCTTTGTCTAAAAGCGCTTTCAGCATTTCTTTTTCACACTTCATAGTGTTTTTTATTAATTCATTCGCTTGATTTTGTATAGACTCTGGCCATTCCTGCCGTCGCGACATAAGCTTGTGCATTCTTCTATATTTTTTATCTGACAATGGTTTTGAAAGTGTTTCTTTAAAATAGGTGCGCATTTCTAAAATGGATTTTGGTTTTACAAATACCTCCATTATGTTTTGTCTACTATTTTCAAACTCTTCATTAAGAAGCTGTGCAAGTATATCATTTTTGTTTTTGAAGTGCCAGTATACCGCTCCTTTAGTAAGACCAGCCTGTTTTGCAATTTCTACTATTGTTACATTAGAATAATTTTTTTTGCTAAAAATGTCTAAAGCTGCTTTCAGAATCTCTTTTCTAGTTATTTCTGCCATCTCTTTCGTTTTACGAGCCAAGCTTGCATTACCCCTTTCACACTCAAAAAATAACCATAGGATTATACATACTCAAGAGTATGTATGTCAAGAGAAAACTTTCTTTTTAGTCTGAAATTAGGTAGTTATATCTATTTCCCTTGTTAACCTACTTAGTTTTTTATACTTATATGACTCGAATCCTTGTGATTTGCCGTCATAAATGCGCATCAAGTTACAATCTGTGCTAAACTTATACAGCCTTTTTATATAATAATCGCTTTTGAACAGAGAAAGGAAGTGTCGTGATGAAGGAGTGTAATGACTCGCTGTATCTTGGTCCACAGCTGCTTGCTGAGGCAGAAAGATTAAACTCTGATATTGTCGGATGGCGAAGAGATTTTCACCAATTTCCTGAAGTTGCTTTTGAAGAACACATCACGGCTTCCAAAATTACACGAACTCTTAAATCAATAGACGGAGTAGAAGTCATTACTGGTTATGCTGCACCTACTTGCGTAATTGGAGTTATAGGCAAAGATCTTCCAGCCCCAGCATTGCTTTTACGCACCGGTATGGACGCACTTGCAGTCGAAGAACAAACGGGCCTGCCCTTTTCTTCCTGTCTACCCGGAGTCATGCATGCTTGCGGACACGACGCACACATGGCGTCCCTTTTAGGAGCAGCTAAACTTCTCTCTCTTCATAAAGACGAACTAAAACGTAAAGTTATTTTGCTTTTTCAACCTGCAGCAGAGGGTAAAGGAGGGGCAAAAACATTAATTGAAAACCAATTTCTTGAAGAATTTAATGTTGAACATTGTCTCGGCCTACTTTGGTGGCCAGAACTACCCTACGGTGAACTTTTCACACGCAAAGGCGTTATGACGGCTCTTTCTGATCGTATACATATCGACATTCGTGGCGTTTCAGGACATGCCGCGGAACCACATCTTGCTGTTGATCCCGTTACGATTGCAGCTCATACAATAATTGCTATACAAACTATGCTTACAAGAGATATTGACCCGCGTGACCCAGTAGTTGTTTCTTTTCCACAATTCGAAGCAGGACATGCTTACAATGTAATTCCCGATCAGGCAAACCTGTGGGGGACACTGCGAGCTTTCAGCTCTGAAACTCGCGACTTCGCACAGCGTCGCATTGAAGAAATAGCTCCTGCTATTGCAAAAGCCTTTAGAGGCTTGGCCTCTGTGGAATACTCCACCAATTATAGTCAAGTTGAAAACGACCCAGAATTCACAAAAAGAGTGATCGAGATTGCTCTTCCTTTCTTTGGTGAAGACGGCATAAATTTGCTTGAACAACCAATGCTTTCAGGAGAAGACTTTGCTTTCTTCTCTAGCTACGTTCCTTCAACCTTTATGCTTATAGGCACTGGTCTTGAATATAAGCTCCACCATCCTTCTTACGACGTACCAGAAAGTCTTCTACCTTTCTCTGCGGCATGGGAAGCATATATGGCATTGACACTTTAGTTTAAATTCGGAGGAGATTTTTTGAATATTAGGCTCGAAAAAATAATAGACGAAAACCTTGGAAAATTACAAACCGATCCTTTTATTTGTTGGCAGAATACATGGTGGTCTCGCGGCGCATTCTTTGAACTCGTTAATGAATGTGAGCGTCGTCTTAGAGAAAGTAGATTTAAATCAGGCCAAAAAATAGCGCTTTTGCTACCAAATTCTCCCATTATGTTAGCTGTAACTGTAGCTGTATGGAGGTTTGGCGGAACAATCGTTCCCATAGACTACCGCGGTGCTTATGTAACATTAATAAAACAGCTAATTCACGCAGATGTCTTCGCAGCAATCACTTTTATGGGATGTCAAACCTTGGTTCCGCTCATCTCAGAAGAGGGAATACCCTGTTATATAGCTCCCTTAGATGCACCTGGAGAACTCATCGCAGGCAGAACATCTGCTGAAGAATCTTCAGATACTGCTGTACTTTTTTATACTTCCGGCACAACTGGAGAATCCAAAGCTGTTCCTCTTACTCATTCGAACTTATTATCAGTTATAAATTCCTGTGTTGAACATCTTGGTGATATTACTGAAGATGAGGTAATCCTTAATGCCCTTCCGAATTTTAACGCTCTTGGTTTTGTTTCCGGTTCACTGATTTCTTTAGTAAAAGGAATCCCGCAAGTAACTCTGCAATCATTTATGCCGGCAAAAGCAACTTGGAATACAATAAAACAAAACAGTGTAACGATAATGCCCGCAGTTCCAACAATGATATCTTTGCTTCTTGGAGCTGCATCACAGGGATTAGACACCAAGACAAGTTTGAAATACATTCTTTCCGGTGCAGATAAGTTGCCAGAAAGCTATCCAGACCGCTGCATGGAAATATTAGGAGTTCCTATAATAGAAGGATACGGTCTCACTGAGGCTTCTTCTGTTGTCACTCTCGCCCCAGGTGTCGACAAAATAAAACCAGGAAAACTAGGAACTCTTCTCTCTTGTGTAGAAGCAAAGATATGTGACGACTCCGGCGAGCCTGTCCCAACAGGCAAAGAAGGACATCTGTGGATACGAGGAGAAAGTGTGGCTTCTTCCTATTATCGCAATGCTGAGCTTACAGAGAAATGTTTCGTTGATGGTTGGTTTGATACCAACGATATAGCGAAATTTGATGAAGACGGATATCTTTCCCTTGTGTCAAGGACGATGGATGTAATATTTGTTGGAGGATTTAAAGTTTATGCCGGTGAAGTTGAAAAAGTCCTTTTGGAACAACCCGCCGTTGAGGAGGTTTCCGTTGTTGGAGTTCCTAGGTCTATAAGCGGAGAAATAGTCAAAGCTTTTATTGTGCTTAAACAGGGAGAAAAAACAACCTCAAAAGAACTTATCGAATCCTGCCAAAAAGCACTTTCATACTACAAAGTTCCGCGAATAATAGAATTTGTTGATGAGTTACCTAGCTCAAATATGTGTAGAGGTTAAGAAACAAAAACTTTATAAATTACTTAATAGATGATTAGCAAATAAGAAGGCCTATTTTGGCCTTCTTATTTGTTTTGATAAAATTGTATAAGTATCAATATCTTTCTTTAATCTAAATTGTTCATTTGATGTGCATTTTCATATATTTCTTTTATTTCTTCTTTGCCAACGAACTTTGAGAGAAGAATTGCAATAATTATTATCCCTGGTATATCAACAAGCAATCTCGTGAGAGCAAAACTTGCGCCCAGGGATTCAATCTCGAAAATAACCATCGGAATCTTAGTTGTTGACCAAGCCCCTATGAAAATAATTACATTTCTAAAACTTACTCCCTTTTTCATAAAAACTGCACTTACTGGAAATGCAGCATAAAGTGGGCCTGCAGCAGCGGAGCCTATAAATAGAGATAGAAGAATGCCCTTTATTCCTGATCCCTCGCCCATATATTTAATCATGCTCTCTCTTGGTACCCAGACATCAAGCAATCCCAAAAGTACAAAAACAGGCGGGATTACGAAAAGCATCTCAAAAAAAGATTTGGCAGAGATAGTAAGTGCTTTGATTCCTATGCTTCTATTAAAGACTGTGAGAAATCCAACACATATCAAAACAATAAAAAAGGCTCTGTATTTTTTAATCGTGGAAATCAATTTATCCCACAACCTTTCCAATTACAAAAGCAACAAAGAAAGAAAAGACAAAAGCCATTAAATTTCTAAGAATAGTCATTCTTTTTCCGAAGTATTTTATTTCTACCGGCATTGTTACAATACCAACCATCATAAGAGTTGAAATTAAAGCTCCTATCTGCATAAAGCCCGCTCCTGCCTGCAGAAGAAGATGAGCTGTAGGAAAGGCAACAAAGCCTGGAATAAGTGTAATAGAGCCAATCACAGCTGCTAATACCACGCCCATCCAACCAGATTCTTTTCCTATTAGATTTGATATCGTTTGAGGATTAAGTATGGCTAGCATCACTCCCACGAGCAAAATAACCACAAGAAATTCTGGGAGTATGTTCTCAAATGCTTTCCAACCTTTTTTTAAAGACATAAGTGACTTTTTTTTATCTTTGTAAAAAGAGAAAGCAAGCAACAATATCGTTAGCCCGTAAAAAAGATAAGAATCCAAAATATTCCCTCCAAAATTCAAACTTAAAATTTATAAAACAATCATTGTTTATATATGAAGCCAACAGGTCAAAAGTCTCGAACAAGAATTTTACAACCGCGCCTATTCACTGTTTTTAATGCAACTTATTATGAGTAATAAATTTAAGAAAATCCCCGCTTAAGCAGGGATTTTCGTTTTATCTTTTTGTTACTGGCACCGCCAGTAATTTAGAAGCTTCAACCAAA
>JAAYFQ010000107.1 GCA_012728165.1 Synergistaceae bacterium
ACTCTTTGTACCACATCAAATTTTATATCGTCAGGACAGGCAAAGCGAGTTTCTACTGTTGAAGGATATATTGGAATGTCCTTCATTATGTCCGAAAGGGTTTGTTGGGTATTTGACATTATTCTGCACAGACGACCTGCAGCATAAAATGCGTCGTCAAAGCCGAAATATTCATCTGCAAAAAACATGTGGCCAGAAACTTCACCAGAGAAAAGAGCCCTTTCTTCACGCATTTTTGCTTTAACGAGAGAGTGCCCTGCAGACCACCAAATGGGATTGCCTCCGAGCTTTTTAATTGTTTCAGGTAAAGCCATCGAGCTTTTAACTTCGCATATTCCAACACACCCAGGATGATTTGGAAGGATTTCTTTCCAGTAAAGAGCCATGAGCCTGTCTCCCCAAATAATCTCACCTTTATTATCTACAACGCCAATTCGGTCTGAATCTCCGTCAAATCCGACTCCGAAATCGGCGTTTTCTTTTATCACTGTTTTTATAAGGTCTATTACATTTTCACGTTTTGTGGGATCAGGATGATGGTTTGGAAAGTTTTCGTCTGGAGTACTGAATAGTTCGATTACGTCGCATCCTATGCGTCTTAGAAACTCGGGAGCGTAGAGCCCAGCGGTGCCGTTAGCTGAATCACATACAACTTTGAGCTTACGCTTTCCAAGTGTTATCTTGGAGACCAACATATTGATATATTCTTCATTAATATCTTCTGTTTCTATTGTTCCGGGAGTTTCTGCGATAACAATCCTGTCCTCTTTTATCGTTCTATATATTTCTAAAATGTCATCGCCCCAGAGGGTTGCCTTTTCATAGGCAATTTTGAGTCCATTGAATTCTTTTGGATTGTGACTTCCAGTTACCATTATTCCGCCGTTTACTTCAAAACGATAAAGGCTCCAGTAGAAAGTTGGAGTGGAGCACACACCTAAATCTATAACAGATATGCCTGCTTTTCTCATGCCGTTAGCTGCAGCAGTTTTTATGCGCGGAGAAGAAAGGCGAATGTCCATGCCGATTGTTACTTTTTTAATGCCACGAGAGAATAGCCAAGTCCCGTACGCCTGGCCGATTAGCGTAACTGTTTCATCAGTTAGCTCGCTGTCGGCAAGTCCGCGAATGTCGTACTCTCTAAATATGTAGTCAGGTACATTTTGCATAAAGACCTCTCCTTTTAGTGAAAATCAATTGTTATTTATGTTTTTCACTCAATTAGATTATAGTCTATCGCTATATCTAAAAACAACTAAAATTAAAATGTAATATGTAGAATTCTGTTAAAATATACCTGTTTTATGTTATGAGTAAAGTAATAAAGATGTTATATAATGAAAATTGATTATTGCTGATAATTATTTTATTATGTGATCAAAGAAATTAAATATATATAGAAAAGAAGGGTGTTAAATGGAAGAAATAAAACTTATGCTAAACGAAAATCCAAAACCAAAAGTAGATTCGAAAGAGCTCGGTTTTGGTAAAATTTTTACTGACAATATGTTCGTAATGAATTACGATGTGGGAAAAGGTTGGTTTGACCCTCGCATCGTTCCATTTGGCCCTTTCCAGATTTCACCGGCATCACTAGTCCTTCACTATGCTCCAGAAATTTTCGAAGGAATGAAAGCCTATCGTACAGATGAGGGCAAAGTTCAGTTCTTTCGTCCGACAGAAAATATAAAGAGAATGAACATTTCAGCAGAGCGTATGTGTTTGCCGCAGATTGATGAAGCCTTTTTTATGAAGGCACTCAAAACACTTGTTGACATCGAACAGGATTGGGTACCCAGTGCTCCATACACATCTCTCTATATTCGTCCGTTTATGTTTGCGAATGATGAAATGCTTGGAGTACATACTCCCCATCAGTGCGTTTTTGCAATAATTCTATCACCGGTTGGCTCATACTTTAAAGAGGGTATCAATCCTGTGAAAATGATGATAGAAAAAGAAGACGTACGTGCGTCAAAAGGTGGCACTGGTTTTGTTAAATGTGGAGGGAACTATGCTGCCTCTCTACGTGCAGGCGAACGAGCGGCTTCTAAAGGTTACGCACAGGTTCTTTGGCTTGATGCTGCTGAAAGAAAATATATTGAAGAAGGCGGCGGAATGAATGTAATGTTCAAGATTGATGGAACAGTTGTGACTCCAATGCTGAATGACTCCATTCTTCCAGGTATCACAAGAAAATCAATTCTTACAATACTCGATTCGTGGAACTTCCCCGTTGAAGAGCGTCTTATTAGCGTAGACGAAGTGAGAGAAGCCGCTAAAAACGGTAAG
>JAAYFQ010000108.1 GCA_012728165.1 Synergistaceae bacterium
CTGAAGCAGATTACTCATCTTTTCCCGCTTTGCTGCACGTTCCGGATCTTTACTTCTTCTAGCCATAAAATAATACCTCCTGATCAGTGCTCTCTATTTTGCACCGTTCAGGAGGTTTACACAATCTATGGGATGGTCTCAAGAATTTTATTTACTGATACCCCTAATTATATTATCCAAGAAAATATAGGAGAGTCTCTGCTTTTCGAAAAAACCATAATTAGAATGTTCTTTGTGTTAGCTCCAATTCTTCTTATTTCATCAATCGGGTTGGCATTTTATTTTTTTAAATATTGGGGATTTATATTTCTAATAGTTTTCCCGATAATATATTTTCTTTATTGTGCACAATCTTCACGAGGTTCATCTAGATTGGCCAATATAACTTATTTTCTTATATTTATATTAGTATCAAATTTTTTTAGTGATTCATATTTTCGTTTTACCGTTTTATCTTCATTAGCCATACTTTCGCTTTGGTGCCATAGGTTCCAATATAAATTAGGAGGTATATTTGTGGGAAGGATTGCCTTAAGAAGCCCTAAGGCTTATCAATGGTTGCGCGAGATGAATGTAATTTGTTTAAATTCTATTTAATATAAAATTGATATTAGAACTGACATTTATAGCAATAATATTAAATATAATGTTTAGAATTGACATTAACAATTAACAAAGGCAATAGTATTAATTTTATTGATCATAGCTTTATGCTTCGATGTTCATTAAAATCGCTCTCCCAGTAATTTCATTAGCTATTGCTTATACCTCCCTAATAACCCATCATTGCTGCCCAAATTTTTTTCCTGCTAAATAGCCAAAACACCAAATGCCAAATAAAAACATATAAATATCAAAGGACTCATTTACCTTATAAGCAGCAACAAATGACGCAATCAAGCAACCAAAACTAAGGAGCTTAATCGTGAGTTTTATATCAGGGGTGAATGATGAACCTCTTGTAACTGTAACACAGTAACACTTGCAAACCCCTCGCAAAGTCCTGATATCCCAACCAACCAGAAATAAAAACTAGTCATTATTAACATGTAATCCGTCTTCTGAAAATTGGAGTCCACTCCGAGGATCTCCGCTTAAAACAACTTTTGACATTGTAAATTCTCCCTTTCGGTGTTTTATGTGAATCGAAATTTTTTTGTTTTGCAAACATTCATTAAATTTTGAACCCAAAAAAGACCCCTCGGATGAGAGGCCTTTGGTCGCCATTACCGCACAGATTACAAAGAATCTCTGCTGATGGGTCTCCTCTTATCATCCACCCCGAAAATCTCGGGGTACTGGTGTTGGCACCACACCTTTTCAAGTAGGTTGCCGGGCTTCATAGGGCCAGTCCCTCAGCCACTCTGGATAAAAGTTTCAATTGTTTTGGTACAAGCAAATAATACTTCATTACTGGAAAGATTCAAGTATAAAACCTAAAAATTTGTAGTGATAAATCAGCTGTTTCACCCCAAAACAGGACAGAGAAAATGTTATCCCTTCACACTCTGAATATAGGTATTAATAGTGATGAGCTTGACAATGTATATCTAAATCTTAACCTTTAACCTTTTGTTCACTCTTGTTCCAAATAGGGAGTTGTGAATGAAGGCTTTAGTGTTTGTATCTGTATTAATAAGTGTGTTGTTTTTTTGCTGATGACAATGCCCTCCGTCTTGATAGCAGTGGGCATATATATTGTTATTGAGCTATTATTTGTTTCTGTAGATTTTCATTGTGGCTTCCCATATAAATTCAGCATAGGACCCCGGAATTATCTGTGAATAATTAGATGAGTTAAATTTTATTTTTTCCGAAGAAACTACATTACTGCGGTAATAAAAAATCCTATATAGCACTTGATACTGTCTAGCCTTTTTATTCTGTGCCACCAAAATCATACTATGGTCTATTTTTGATCTACACGTTTCCTGTTCGTTTTTTAAAGCCTCTCCACGTGGAATCCATTTAGTCCATGCTAAAACATAATTGCCTTTATCTTCTAGAGAATCAGCATCGAGATAGACTAGATAATTATCATCTCGCGCTATTTTGAATATGCCGTGCCAAATTGAACACTTTGACCGCACGAGTTGAACACCCTGTCCGCATAAAACTGAACACCCCGACCGGCCAAGTTGTACACCCCCACGTCGTTCTATAACTCCACTGTGATCTAACTCAATATAATGCATTCAGCATCTAGCAGATGCAAATACATTACTTGAGGAGGGTCATTAAAGATGACCAATTATAGGGAGATTCTACGGCTGAACAGCCTTGGAATCAGCAACAAACAGATCTCTGCCGCATGTCACTGTTCACGGACTACCGTTATAGACGTGCTCAAACGTGCTGTGGAAATCAAGTTCATGTGGGAATCTGCAAAAGATTTAAGCGACAAAGAGATCACAGACAGACTTTTCCCGCCGGGGTTATTAAAATCAAGCTACAAAATGCCGGATTTCAAGGAGATCCACAAAGAAATGGGCAAAAACGGCGTGACTCTGAGCCTGCTTTGGGCCGAATACTGTAGCCAGTGCAGGGAAACAGACGAACTTCCATATCAATCTACGCAATTCAACAAATATTATCGTGATTATGTAGTGAAAAACAACGCAACTATGCATCTGGATCACAAACCTGCAGAAATAATGGAAGTGGACTGGGCAGGTCAGAACGCCTATATAATGGATACCGACACAGGCGTACCAATAAAGTCGTATGTATTTGTCGCAGCACTTCCATACAGCGGCTATGCTTACGTGGAAGCTTTCATGTCCCAGAATCAGGAGAGCTGGACGACCGCCCATGTCAATGCCTACAAATATTTCGGCGGAGTCACGCGCATCCTTAGACCGGACAACCTTAAAACCGGCGTCACACGTGTATC
>JAAYFQ010000109.1 GCA_012728165.1 Synergistaceae bacterium
CTTTCCTTGCGGACTATGCGCTAATCTTAGACGTGGTATTTTAGCAGATAAGGCTAACGAAATGGATTGCAATGTTGTAGTCCTCGGACACAATAAAGATGATGCAGCAGAGACGGTGCTACTTAATCTATTTTATTCGGGTAGGTTCAAATGTTTTCATCCCAATCTTTACATGACCAGGACAAAGGTACGTGTAATACGACCTCTTATTCATGTTGAAGAGAATAGTATAGACAGTGAAGCAAAACGCCTTGCGCTTCCGATATATAAAACGTGCTGTCCCTACGAAGACAAATCGAAACGTAAATCAACAAAAGAGCTCATTGCACAACTTGAAAAACAAGCTCCAGATCTAAAAAGCAACATAATACACGCCTTAAAAAGCGTTAAAGACGATGACATCTGGAAATAATATTCTTCGTATTGTCTATGTATCCCTATGGTTTGCAAAAGCTGAGCAGTAATGCGGTCGCGATACTGTCAAGTCGGTCGTTTAAGCATGGTAGCAACAATTGTCTCCGACAAAACAATAGCTATACTGAGTTTTTTAAGATAGTGAGTTACTTTATTTTTCTATCTGTTTCAATTGTTTTTCTATTTACTACTAAACATTGCCTCAGATTCTTAACTTTACATAAGATCAACAAGATTCGGATTAAAAAAGTTAGGGCCCTTTAATACCTTGCCATCCTCACGATAGATAGGCTTACCATCTTTATCTAACTTGCTCATATTGCTAGCATATATACGTTTCATAACCTCTTCTATATCTATACCAAGAGCAAGAGCAGCCCCTATACAGACAACGATAGTATCTCCTATTCCATCTAGTATTTCCTTGTGGGCATCTTTTCTTTCATCAAGCCTATTCTCTTCTGTTAGTTTGACATAATCAGCCATCGCTTCGACAGTCTCATTAGCTTCTTCTTTGATCAATCTGCTACGAAGCTCCAGAAGCGACTTCATCTCTTCAAAATCCATTTGTCCTAATTCTCCCTGTTTCTTTACAGGAAGTCCGTAAGTTTCATGAAAATCTTTAACCTGCCTTACCCATTCGTTCATTATCTATTCACTCCGTTTTCAAAGTTCATCTTTTTTCACGTTTTGGTATTTAAAACAATAATTACACAACACCAACCTAAGTCAACTTAACAGGTTAAGTCTGTTTTAATATAAATAATTATCAATTAACGCGTTTTAGTTACAATTATCAATTGTTAGTATAACAAAAAACATATTTTAACTAGCGAATAAAATTCGTCCTTATCTTCTCTTCATGTGAAATAGGGATTGCAGTTTTTTCTCCTGCCAAATTCTTAAGTAACCAAGCCATATTATCGCCTAACGTTCGCATAATCTGCATACCCTCAAGGTCTCTCTTCGCTTCTTCTGGATTCGTGCCATGTATATCATTCCAGTACTGAGAAGACACAATAGGCATATTATTTATTGTGAAATATTTATTTAAACGATCAAAAGAAGAGATTGCTCCCGCACGTCTGCAACTTGCTATAGCAGCAGCAGGTTTATATTTATATCCGCTAGAACCTGCAAAGAATACTCTGTCGAGA
The DNA here is from genome assembly GCA_012728165.1 of Synergistaceae bacterium. Classification (GTDB taxonomy): domain Bacteria; phylum Synergistota; class Synergistia; order Synergistales; family Synergistaceae; genus JAAYFL01. Next base: position 1,572 of record JAAYFQ010000109.1, read on the forward strand.
ATGGCACACAAAGCACCGTTTGGGCCGGCATAATATACTGGTGAACCAATAACTATTCCATCTGTTGATGTAAATAGATCGATCATATGATTACACGGGTCATCATCATAAACACAACGTCCGCCATTTTTACGGCAAGTTCCACAAGCAACACAGCCTCGAACGGGATTTGTTCCTATCCAAAAAATCTCAGTTTCAATACTGTTCTTATGCAACGCACCGGCAACCTCAGAAAGCGCCGTAAATGTACAACCCTTTTCATTAGGACTACCATTTACCAATACAACTTTCATTTTTTGACCTCCTCTTTAAAATAATGTCTCTACAATATTTTAACATCGTTTTATAATGATCTAACAATAAATATCCTTATAACAAACTAGTTATTACTGTTTCAATTCTAAAGCCTACATACACTATATGAATCGAATCAAGACAAATTCACAATCAAAGGTATCTTGTTGCATATTATTCGTTTACTAAAAGAAAACATACCTCTTAGCGACAATTAATGTCTTACTGTAGGACAACTAATGTGAGTTTTAAACTGTGTTATATGTAGATTTATTCAATCAGAATCAATTATATTTACTTTTCTATTTGAAATTGATGTGTTTCTATATGTTTAGGAAAATGTTTTTCTTTGTTATTTAAAATTACTAATGGATTTAAATATTGTTTGTAATAAATAGCAATTTAATCTTTCAAAATATAAAAATACAGCCCGTCGTATGGTTCTCGACGAGCTGTAACGTTTTGCTATTTCTTTTTTTTCTTGGCTGTTTTTTTCGCTGTAGGCTTTTTAGTTGCAGGTTTCTTAGTCTCAGGTTTCGTCGAGGACGTTGTTGCAGGAATCTCTACCGTCTTCTCTCCAGAAGCAATTGCAGGTTTTGTAGCGGGTGTAGTGGCTTTTACTGAAGGTTTAGACTTTGCTGTAGTTTTGGGCTTTGTTGCAGCTTTCGGCTTTGCTGCAGGAGTATCTTTCTTTTCGAAAACCTTATCCTCTTTTTTCTTTTTATCGAGTGTCAATAAATATAAAGGATAATCTGTATGGCATGCAGAACAATGCCCATTCATTGAAACAGCTTCATCAACTAAAAGAGAATGTCCTTCTGGACATATATATGCTTTTTTCATTACGTGTTTTCCCCCTTTAATATTTATGGAGCAACGTTACTCTGTTAATAATAGTACAATCATGACCTGATGTAAAGAAAAACTAGGAGGCAAAGAAAATGAAAAGAAGAATTATAGAAATCAATGCAGAAAAATGTAACGGATGTGGATCTTGTGTTGCAGCTTGCAATGAGGGTGCTATCGGCATGGTTGAAGGCAAAGCGAAATTACTTCGTGACGACTACTGTGACGGCCTTGGTGTCTGTCTGCCAACATGTCCAACAGGAGCAATCACGTTTATTGAACGCGAGGCGAAAGCTTTTGATGAAGCTGCTGTTAAACAAAACAACATGAACAAACAAGGAGAGGAATTGCCGTGCGGATGCCCCGGCTCCATGTCAAAAGCTATAAATCAGCCGACACAGAGAGAATCAGTTGAAAGCGGTTCTTCAGCTAAAAGTCAACTAACACAATGGCCAGTGCAAATAAAACTTGCTCCTATAAACGCTCCCTATTTTGAAAATGCAAATCTACTTGTTGCAGCAGATTGCACTGCTTTTGCTTTCGCAGATTTTCATAATAAATTCATAAAAAAGCACATAACACTTATAGGATGCCCAAAACTTGACAGTGTTGATTATAGCGAAAAACTGACGGCAATTATCAAGAATAACAATATCAAAAGCGTTACCGCAGTTCGAATGGAAGTACCCTGTTGTGGTGGATTAGAAAATGCCGTAAAAACTGCATTACAAAATAGCGGCAAATTTATCCCATGGCAAATAGTCGTCATTTCAACAGATGGCAAAATACTTGATTAAGCAGTCAGCATAACTTTTTATTCAATTTACTTATATAAAATCAAAGCGTTATTGAAACCTAATTTAGAAATTATTTTCTGTAAAAAAATACCAACTATATAAAGAGCTATGGACATTAGTGGAAGTCCATAGCTCTATTTTTTAAAGAAACAAACCTATCAACAATTTTTCTTCTAATTTAGCTTTGTTTATATTACCATATTTCTCTTGCACTATAGGCTTAAATCGTTATCATAAATTGCAGTAATATAGACCAAATGTTATCCTTAGC
>JAAYFQ010000110.1 GCA_012728165.1 Synergistaceae bacterium
GCGTACAGCTTTGGCCCGAAGATTACATGGCCTATATTTCATTGGGGCGCAATAAAAAACAATATTCGTGTGCAGAGTGCAAGAGAAGAACAGTATCTTGCAGCCTATGAAAAAACTATTTTGACAGCAGTAGGCGAAGTGAGAAATGCTCTCACTTCCGAAGTGCGAGAAAGGCAGCGCAACGCGTCGCTTAAACTAGGCCTTGATGCTGCAAAAGATGCTCTTTCTGTTGCAAATGATAAGTACAATAGCGGGCTAACAGACTACAACAATGTTATAATCGCACAAAAAGCCTATCTCACTTTATCGGAACAGTATGCGATAAGTAGCGGGGAGCTTACTTCTAATATCGTACGTCTTTTCAAGGCTTTAGGCGGCGGTTGGGAACCAATGGAATAAACTCAGTTTTTGAGTGTTCGTATTAACAACAAATAAGACAAAAAGAGAGACCACGAAGGATATTTACTCCTTTGTGGTCTCTCTTAAATATTGAAAAGAGGTACTATTTTTAAGTTACGATTTTATAGTTTGACGTCAATGATAGCTGTAACACCAACACCCTTAACTCGTTTAAACTGTGAAATAGGAATTTCCTTGTCGATAGGAATCAGTGCTTTTGCTCTGATACCACTAAATTCACCTTCAAGCTGAGCGACTGCTTTTGTTCTATCAAGAGCGGCTTGTGTGTTTGCACCGACTTGTGCAGCCCCAATACGTGTTCCTGATCCTATTGATAGAATCGGAACGACCTTGGTAAATCCATCAAACTTTACACCCTTGTTAAATGTAATTGTGTTGATGAAATCATTGAGTTGCGGTGCAATTGCCTTGACTGCAGTTCCACCGACAATGGTAATTGCTGCGTCTTTGAGAAAACCTCCCAGGTCTATTGCGGAAGCAAGAGGGACTGAGACAAATAGAATTGTAACAATCAAAATAGTCGAAAATAATTTTTTCATTATAGACACCAACCTTTCCTCATCTAATTATAATATATAACTTTCACTTTTGCATCGCACATTTTGTTGAGTTATTGAAGTTTTAGTTTTTTAGGCATAGACAGCAAAAAACAGCAACATCAGTATTTTGTGTAGAGTTTTTAAAAAAATCATGGTGTATAATATTCTTTGATATTTTATTTGTATTTCGCATTTTATAATATATTGCATCACATATTTGAGAACGCAACCACAACATGACACACTAAGGTGGAGAACCATGAGGGTTTTTTAAAATAAAGCGGACAATCTGCGATTAACATGTTAATTTCATAATAAATATAATATAAATGATATAAATCACAGTTTATTTTCAGATCTTTTCTCTGTACTTTGAATATTTTTACTGTGACAAATTAAGGAGGATAATCAGATGTACGAACCGAAACAATTTCAAGACGCATCATTTATAGATGATGCAGAAATACTCGCGTCACTTGAGAAAGCAAAAGAGCTCGTAAAGGACAAAGAATATGTCCGTTCACTTCTTGAAAAAGCGAAAACATGCAAAGGGCTTAATCACCTTGAGGCTGCTGTTTTGCTCGAGATAACCGATCCTGAGTTAGAAAAAGAACTCTATGCTCTAGCAAAGGAAATAAAAGAGAAAATTTACGGTAAACGCATAGTCCTTTTCGCCCCTCTTTATGTATCTAACCATTGCATTAACAAATGCGAATATTGTGCCTTTCACAAAGACAATCCGTCTATGGTCAGGAAAAAACTTACTATGGAAGAGATTGATCAAGAAGCGGATGCAATTTTAGCGCTTGGTCACAAACGTATAGCCATGGAATCAGGAGAACATCCCGTAGAATCTCCACTGGAATATATTATTGAATGTATGGAAAGAGTTTACGCATATAAAAATAGTCGAGGAGATTCGATACGTAGAATAAACGTAAACATAGCCGCAACGACTGTTGAAGAGTATGAAAAACTTAAGGCTGCGGACATAGGCACCTTTATTTTATTTCAGGAATCTTTTCACAGGCCAACCTACGCGAAAATGCATCCGGTTGGACCCAAAAGCAACTATGACTGGCACACTACAGCACTTCATAGAGCCCAACAGGGCGGCATTGATGATGTAGGGACTGGAGTTCTTTATGGTCTTTACGATTACAAGTACGAATTGGTTGCGCAGCTTATGTATGCAGAGCATATGGAAAAAATGTTTGGTGTGGGACCACATACTATATCAGTGCCTCGCATGCGTATGGCAGAAGGCGTTGATCTTGATAAATTTCCATATCTTCTCACAGACGAACAGTTTTTGAGAATAATCGCTGTCATAAGAGTAACCACTCCATATACAGGAATGATTCTTTCTACAAGAGAAACTCCCGAAACACGCAAGAAAGCGCTCGAACTCGGAATATCTCAAGTAAGTGCAGCCTCTTGCACCGGAATTGGTGGTTACCATAAAGATGTAGCACGACCAAAGTCGGATCACACGGCACAATTCCAAGTATCTGACGAAAGAACTCCAGAAGAGATACTTACGTGGCTTTGCGAAGATGGGTACATTCCAAGTTTCTGTACTGCTTGTTACAGAGAAGGACGAACAGGAGACCGATTTATGTATCTTGCTAAATCGGGCGAGATAAAAAACATCTGCCAACCTAACGCACTTATGACATTTAAAGAATATCTTGTAGGATATGGCTCAGAAGATTTGAAAAAACTCGGACAGACAGTAATAGAAAAAGAGCTAGAGAAAATACCGGATGAAAAAACAAGAGAGCTTACAAGAGAACGCCTTCAGCAAATTGAAGAGGGAGAACAAGATCTTTATTTTTAGTAAGTGATAAGGCTCATTGTAAAAAATCACATTTAATATATGAAAGAATCACGAAACATATAATTTACTATATTCGCTAATCAAAATAAAAAAGACAGACTTTGAATTAATTTCAAAGTCTGTCTTTTTGTTTTATGTTGGAATTAGTAGACTCGTTATGCGGGTATCTTTTCGGGAGCCTTAATAGTAGCAAGAATCACAAC
>JAAYFQ010000111.1 GCA_012728165.1 Synergistaceae bacterium
CGGATTTATCAGCAGGTTTCCTGGCTCCCGTTCATTCTACTCCCGCGTCTTCCCGCCTTTCGGCAGTGACATTGTGCGGTTTCGTCCCGGTTACAGTAGCGGGGCTGCTCCGGATTTTAACCGGATTCCCTAACTGAACATCCTTGTTACATATTTAATTGTTAGTAAAGATTACTATAATTCTCATAGAAAAGCAATATACAAAATTATAATAATTAATTTTTTGTTATATAAATTAAAAATTCTTATCTACTCTTCGAACAAATTACGAAATTCTTTCATCACAGCAATCGAACGAGCATAATCTTCTTCAAATACCTCCAGAGTCATTACTCTCTTTTTGCCGTCATTAGTCAATTTTATTACTTCTGACAATAGATTCTGATCAAAGTAAGAAATATCAACATGGTCTGTACCGTCTGGCATTACTCCGTGAAGATGAATCATACGAGTATTTGTCATATATTCTTTTGCAAGTTTCAGCACAGGGTAATCGTATTTTACAAGGTGCCCTATATCAAGACAAACTGAAAGCCCTGTTTCTTTCACTATATCTATAATATAAGAAAACTCATTATCCAGTGTTTCGGCACAAATTCTACTTTTATCATCAACCGACGAAGCGATGCGTAAAGCAGATGTGTGCGTCAATTCACGCCAAATATCTAAATCGTTGCTAGGACATTTGCCGCGATTTTCTCCAACAAGGTGCAGTATCCAAGCGAAAGGTTCAATCGGGGAAAAAAGTTCTGTTATGCGAAGGCAAATATCCTCGCATCTTATCCTTTCTTTTATGTTTGAAACTTCAATATCGCACACATCTATCGGGAAGTGAATATTACAAGTCATCCCTAATTCTCCGAGAAGATATCCCAATTCTTTTACTTCATCTTTTGATGGAATGTTGGACTGCTCAGGAGTGTCAAAAAGGACAATTTCCATATCACTCACATCTTTTGAGAGGCAGCGTAAATTTTCTGAGAATGTTCCGGGAATAACCCAAGAAGTTCCTCCAACACGTAAAGTATTATTATAAAAAGAAAGAGCATCCCTATTATTCATTATTTTTACACCAGTCTATTGTAATTTAAAAACTATTGGTAATCGTGCTTTTATTTTACCATCGTAGTCGAACAGCCACTGCCTTGCAGCTCGCAAAGCGCTCTCATCTAAACGTTCGTGACCACTTGACTTCTCTATCTCTGCCTTTGTGACCCTACCATTATCTATCGTTATTATAATTTTTACTGTGCCCTCTTCTTTGCGTTTTCTCGAAAAAGAAGAATATTCAGGAATAACCTTTTTTGTAATTCTCAGTGTGAACGCATCAACAGGTAGACTATTTTCTGGTTTTGAAGTCGAAGTATCTGAAACTCCACCTGTGGTAGCTGTGGATGAAGCTGTGTCACTTTCGTTACTTAAAGAATGGTCTGCTGTTTCTTTTGAAAAAGAACTTTCTACCGCTGTTTTGGATACTTCTGTTGTAATCGGTTTTGTAGTTGGTTCGGTTTTTTCCACAGAAATTTCTGGCAACTTTTCTGCAGGTTTAGTTTTGATCTTGGGTTTAGGTTTTTCTATAGGTCTTGTTTTTTCGTCATTTTGTTTTACAATTTCTTTTTTTGGTTCAGTGAGTTTCGGTGATTCCGTTTTTTTAGCTGCAGCAGGAAGTGTTGTAAAACGCACAGTCATTACAGGCAATTCCTTTTGCTTATGCGGTGTAGGAATAAAGAAAACCAAAGCCACATGCAAAAGCAAACTTGTTGTTATAGCAAAAACCCATATCTCTCTCTTGCTAAATCTTGTCACTTGTCTCCGCCCTGCATAAGAAGGCCTGTAGAGGTTATGCCTTCGTTTTTAAGTATAGAAAGTATCTCGGCAATCGTTCCATATGGTGTTTCTCTGTCCCCTGCAATTAGGATTTCTCTATCAGATGATTCCCTTGCAAGAATAGACATCTCTTCTTTTGAAATAATTTTGCCATTCCATGATATATGTCCGTTTTTTTCTACGGTTACTGTTATAGCTTTCTCCATACTTTTAGATTGCCCTTTTCCTGTCGGCAGTTCAACCTCAATTTTGCCCTGAATAAAAGATGCTGTTAGCACAAAAAAGATTATAAGCATGAAGAGCACATCTATAAGCGGAGTTATATCTATATCAGAAGTTCTGTTTCTTTTATTTCGTCTCATTTTTTTGCTTATTTCCTGAGAAGTGTTCGCGTATTAGAAAATCGGCAGCTCTGTTGAATGTTTCTTCTTCGTTGTCTATGCGCGAGGATAACAGCCCATGTGCAAGAAGGGTTGGAATAGCAACAGTTAGTCCTGCTATGGTTGTGAATAGTGCTTTCCATATTCCGCCAGTTACAGCTCCTGCACTAATTTGATTACCAACATGAAGAGTCTGGAACATCTCTGACATACCGAGAACCGTACCAAGTAATCCTAAAAGAGGGGCTATCTTGCCAATAAGCTCAAGTATATAAAGATGTTTTTCCCATCTAAAAACCTCTCTGCGGACTAGCTGCTCAATCAAGAGTTTCATGTCTTCATAACCAATTCCCCAGTGTGCATATACATCAAAAAAAATTTTGTGTAGAGAACTATTTGAAGAACGAACGATTTTGCCCGCTTCTTCAATATTTCTATTTGCTACGGCTTTACCAAACGCCATTTCAAGTGCTTCTGCATTAGTAGATGCTTTGTAGAAAAAATAGGATCTTTCAATAACTACTGCAACAGCTACGACTGAAAGTGCCGCAATCATCCACATTATTATTCCACCGGCATTCATATATTCGAACATTATTGAGTCCTCCTTGAGATTGCGTTTAAAATAAAAATATTATAAAAAATTAAACAAAATTTAATTTTAGTGCTACTTTTTCGCTCGTAGTAGAAGTACGAGGAAGAAAATTGAACCTATGCAAGAGGTAAGCACTCCAACTGGAACCTCGGCTGGAGACCAAAGTGTTCGTGCTGCCGTATCACATATAACAAGGAATGTTCCGCCAAAAAATAGTGACGCTATTGCAAGCCTTCTATGATCTGTCCCTACAAATTTTCTGCATATATGAGGAACCATTAAGCCAACAAAACCTATTGGCCCACAGATTGAAACAGCTATTCCTACAGCTAGAGAAACCGAAATAAAGAGTATCCTTCTAAGTGCGTTGACCGATACTCCTCTGCTAGCAGCAATATCTTCTCCGCAGACAAACAAGTTAAGCTCCGGTCCGGCAACATAAGCAACAAAAAATATTATTATAAGAGCTGGAAAAGTAAGATAAAGATCAGAAAATCCTATTGCCTGCAATCCACCCATAGACCATCTCATCATTCGAAATGAATCAACGAATCCACTGCCATACTGCACTATCATATTTATACTTCCAAACAGAAAGCTCATGGCTATTCCTGCAAGAAGCAAAGTGGCCTCTGACATTCCACCACGCCTTAAGTTCCCCGCAATATATATTGCCGACGTAGCAAGCAAAGCTCCGATAAATGCAAAAATAGAAAGTCCAGGAACAATGCCCATTATAGAAAATGCAAATCCAAATCTTATATAAAGGACAGCTCCACATGCAGCACCTGTTGAAACTCCCAACATGTCAGGAGAGGCAAGCGGATTTCTGAACATAGCTTGGAATATCATTCCGCAAATTGCAAGAATTGAACCAACCGTCCAGCCAAGTAGAACACGTGGCATACGGAGCTCCCAAAGTATATTAAAAAGTCCCTCGTCCATTCCATTGTAAAGCGTTGAAAAAGGTATAGTTTGGGCTCCTATAAAGGGAGAAATCAACATTGTTAGAACAAAGAATGAAATAAGAAGTGGAAAAGCAAAACGCTTCAAAATACCATCCCCTTTGGTGCGACGTATGGCACAGTCTGTCCATCAGAGAAAAAGCTCTGGAAAGTTGTGTCGAATATAGATTCAAGAACTCCTTCAGACAACAATGTTTTACTGTCGCCTTTCCATGCAAGTTTCCCATGTTTGAGCGCCAAAATTTCGTCCGCTCCGTGAAGAGCCAGATTTATATCGTGAGTTACAAGCAAAATCGTCATATTTTCTTTTTTATTGATATGTTCTATCAATTTTAATGTTTCAACCTGATGACGGTAGTCAAGAAAACTGGTCGGCTCGTCAAGAAACAACACTTCTGCTCCCTGTGCAAGTGCCGCTGCGATAAGAGCCTTCTGTCTCTCTCCTCCACTCAGAGTGTTAAACTCACGATCAGCTATGTCTTCTACCCCAGCTGTGTATAGAGCCTTTTCCACCGCTTCAACATCCTGTTTTGTGTCCAAGCCAAGAGCTGTCTGCCATGGGTAGCGAGCCATTTTTGCAAATTCTTTTACTGTGAAAGGCAATGAAGTTGAACCAGCCTGATGGACCCATGCTATAAGACGAGCAATTTCTTTGGATTTCATTGAAACAGTAGAACGACCTTCAAAAAGAATTTCACCGGAGATTTGCTTGTAAAGACGTCCTATGGATTTGAGCAAGGAGCTCTTACCTGCTCCATTAGGACCTATGATAGCAAGGAACTTTCCCTTATTTAAAGAAAAAGAAATATCTTGCAATATGTGTGCCTCTCCTATCGAGAGAGAGAGATTCTTGACTTCCAGGTACATAGTCGAATTTACCATTTTATCTCTGGGTGTAGAGCGCGAGCGAAGCCCTTAAGGACTTCTCCAACTCTAGGTCCAGGACGTAAGTAGATAGAGCCATTTAGTATATAGACTTGTTTATTCTTTACCGCATTTACTTGAACGCCGTTAAGCCATTGTTGTTTGATTGTTTCGTTGCTAATCCCATGAAAGCCTTTTCTTAGAGAGTGTCCTGAGTCGACATCTCCCATTAATTCCAATATCACATCAGGATTTATCATCATCATGCCCTCCTGAGAAATTTGGGGATATGTGACTTTATGTTTTTTTAAAGCGTTAATGCCACCTGCTCTGGTTATTATGTCATTATAAAAACTAGCATTACCTGCTGCAAAAAAACTGTTGACCTTTTTACCTGTAAATTCGCGTGAAATACAAAGGAGCACTCTTGGACGAATACTCTTTTTGATCTTGTCTTCAACATACTTAATATCTTTTTGTATATCAGCAACAAGTTTGAATGCCTTTTCTTCTGAATCACAAGCCTTACCGAGATTGGTTATTGAATCGCAGACTTCATTTATTGTTTGTTGATGAAGCATCACATATGGAATCTTAAGCTTCTTGAGCTGCGGAACAAACTGTGCGTGTAGATCCTGAATAACAACTAAATCCGCCTTGCTAGAAATAAAGTACTCAAAATTCATTGATGCAAATCCTCCAACTTTAGGCTTCTTTATTGCTGCCGGAGGGTAATCGCAAAAGGTAGTATTTGCTATAATGTTTTTTTCTTGTCCCAAAGCGTAAAGTATCTCTGTGCCAGCAGGGGTTAATGACACAATTCTTTTAGGTGCCGCCTCAGCAGTCAAAGGCAATAAGAAGAACATTAGAACGAACAAGATTATTTTTAATTTATTCAAAAAACACAACTCCTCGAAATAACAATATAAAAAAAGAAGAGAAAGCTTGACAGCCCTCCCTAAAATTTAAGAGGATGACCAACGCCCGCGCATTACATCCAGCATTTTCCTCAGGTCGCCTGACTTCCCTTACGGGTCACAGTGGCGGGGCCGCTCCGGATTCTCACCGAATTCCCCATTGGAAAAGCATCTATTCTTTTTTAACTAAGTGCTATTCTATCACAAACCATTTTTTACAGCATTCTTCTGCAAATTTTTCAAAAGCAGACAATGCCATTTCCGGTGTCAATGTAGTCATGCATGGCTTGGGACAATTATAATTCCAACAGCCCACATCTGGACAGGTGCAAAGAACTTCACGAAACCAAGGCATTGTAAATCCTATTTTCTGACTCGGGGTACAACCAAAAAGTCCAAATGTGGGAGTACCAGCAAGAGCAGCAAGATGCAACGGCCCTGTGTCAGGTCCCATAGCAGCGGTACTTTGCTTTATAACCGCACACATCTGATCGTAATCAAGTTGATTTGTAAGATCAAGTAAGTTTGGATTCTCACCGATGGCATTCATTATCTCTATATTGTTATTTTTCTCAACATCTCCATGCCCATTCAGCACTACACTCCAACC
>JAAYFQ010000112.1 GCA_012728165.1 Synergistaceae bacterium
GAAACTATTGTTTCTAAAATGGAAAATGAACCAAATCTATGGAGTAGATTTAATTCCGATAAAACTGTTTTAACAATAAACCACAAAACCTTTCCGGGCAATTGGCTAATAAAAGTAGAAGTAAACAATCTTGAGAGTTATATCGTGATCGAAACAACTGTCTCTTCTGGATGGAATTCTAGAAGTCCACAGAAAATCTCATATATAGCAAGAGTTTTTAAGAAGAAAAATGGCTTTAATACCGTTTATGACGATAAAGAAGCAGAGGCAATTGCTAAAGAATTATCTTTCGCAAAAACCGGTGACAATATAACATCTGTTTTTTTCTCTCCACTCAACGGAGAGGAAAAACATTCGTTCACAATAAAGGCTGATTTGATTGAATATAAAGAGAAGAGTTTTTTTATTATTAGACTAGCAAATTAGTTGTTTAGGATTTTCAATGTTTTTTCATCAAAAAGTAAAAGCTCTTGTTCTGTTAATTTACAGCTAACATCACTCTCATAGAATCTACATAAGTTAGACAAATTGCCTTGTATTTAGGTAGGAATTTATATCTTTAAAGAGCATCATTTATACACGCAGTGATAGATGCGAAATCAACTGTTTCCGATTTTTTGCGTGATTTTTCAAAATTATTTCTGTTTTTGAGACGATCTAAAAAATATTTGTAATATTTATCTTTATTTCCGTCGATATCTTTTTGAATTTTGCTATAACCATCGGAAAGTCCTTTGACGTTAAATCCCAGCATTGCTGCTCCAGTGACCCTGCGTAATACAAACGCAACTCCATGCCCTAAAAGCTCACCTATGCCTTCAGCTTTACATATTTTATTCGTAAGTGCGACAAGAGCATCACCATTACCCCATTCCGCTTTTATTCCATCGAGGTCATCTACTGTTAAAAAACCCTTTTCATAACATTCCATTGCTATAAAAATAACAGCTGCAGCATCTATCGCATCAATGCCATAAAGACTACACATACCGACTGCTTTCTTGATCGATTTCGAATCTTTGACCATTGTTGAATCTCTCATGAGTTTCAGGATTTCGTTATTAGCCTCAAAATTACTACTGTTGCTCAATTTTTCAGACAACATCTCTGGATTACGTCTGCAGTCCATGTAACAAGATGCACAAAAATAATTTTTATTCACGGTAGCATCTTTAGGAATATTGGGTACAGCTTTATTCCCTACCTCAAGATATCTAGTGCCTGTTACAACGACTGCCTTGAGTTTTTTTGACCCCATAACGGCACCTAGTCCACCGCGACCAGCCATTCTCAAATTTCCAGCACCTGAAGCTATTCCTGCTATTGAAATAAGACTCTCTCCTGCGCGGCCTATACATGAAACTTCACATTCTTTGCCATATTGTTTTTTCATCTGTTCATCAACAGACACAGTATCTTTGCCCCATATATCTTCAGCAGGAACAATTCGAACATCATCGTCCTTTATAACTATGCTGACAGGCGTATCAGAAACTCCAGTGACCACAAGGCCATTCCAGCCAGCTTTTTTAAGAGCTGCACCAAAAAGTCCATCGGCACTACTTCCTTCAATTTTTCCCGTTAGAGGAGACCTAGATACAACATGGTATCGGTTAGGTGAGATAGCTTCGCTAAAAGTTAGAGGACCTGTCATCCAGACAATAGGGTTATACGCGCCCAATGTGTCTGTGTTGGGTCCTGTCATATCATGCAGGATCTTAACTCCAATTCCACAACCAGCAATATAATGCTTGTAAAGTTTTTCTTTCGTTTCCCAAACTCTAAAACTTTTATTCCACAAGCGTATACAGAGGATTTTGCCCGGACTAACTTGCATTCCTTAGTAACCCAATTTTTCGCCCACAATGAAAACGTGGCATTCTCTGCCCGTTGGAGCTCTCTCAAGCATTGTTGTTACATTGCATATTCTGTCAGAACTATCGCAATCCATGCAATGTCCGATTGTTGCACATGGAGTCGATAAGTTGAGCCTTATAGTATTCGCTGGCGTAGCTGTATCACGTGCTCGAGCCATTGCTGCATGTACGTTTGAAGCTATCTTGTTTATGCCAGCTATGATAAGCAGTTTACCAGGAGCCCATGACATGGCGCCAACTCTATTCCCTGTGCCATCTATATTAATCAACGTACCTTTATCAAGTGCAATTGCATTAACACTCATTACTATCCAGTCAGAAGTTAGCTCTTTCATAAACATCTCGTTTTGCTCTTTTTTTGTCAGATTGGGATACCAATTATGAAATACTCTTGAGTTTCTAGCCATGAGTGAATCAAGCAATCCAATTTCGCGGACTGTAACTGTACCTGGAATGCCTACGCTGGCCTCTTGTGGTATAAGTTTCAGCGCCTCTTTTAGAGCAGTTCCTCTGTCGGCTAAATATTTAGCTTTAAAACCATGAGAATTAAGTTGCTTGCAAACAGTTTTCCCAAGTACCTCGTAACTTTTTTCCCTTGCTTTATATATATCCATTTAGGTCTCTCCTAAAAAAATAGTCATAAGTTAACACATATATGAGCACATTTATTCATTCATTATTTATTTGTTCTTCATTATTTTACCACTCTTGCAATTATATTACACGCCGAAAACCCTTATTGTATTTCTCTTTTTATGGTTATGACTTATACTTACCTTTCAAAATAGTCGATTTTTGGAGGGGCAAGTCTTGTCTAACAAAGAACGTGTAAAATCTATAAACCAAGAGACATTTATAATCCTTTGTCTATATGCCCTCTTTTTCGTATGGTGGTATTTATCTGCATACGGTTTTGGTGATGACCCTACAAAGTATAAATATATTCTGGGATTTCCTGAATGGTTTTTTTACAGCTGTATAGTTGGTTACGTTGCTATAACAATTATTCTGTGGATTGCTGTTAAGAAGTTCTTTAAAGATATTCCTCTTGACGAGGAGGAAGTAAAACGATGATTGAGCGTGCAGAAATGCTTATCCCTCTTGTCCTTTATTTTGCATTCATAATGATTGTCGCAGTGATGAGTAGCAAAATCGCAAATAAAAAAAGAAATACTTCTGGATTCATGGAGGAATATTTCATTGGTAGCCGTTCAATGGGCGGATTTGTTCTTGCAATGGCAATTGTGACCACATACACCAGCGCGAGCAGTTTCGTAGGTGGTCCAGGCATGGCATATAAACTAGGCCTTGGTTGGATACTTCTTTCCATGATACAAGTCCCCACTGCATTTTTGACTCTAGGCATATTGGGAAAGCGATTCGCAATTATTGCTCGACGCACTAAAGCCGTTACTGTTACAGACATGTTACGTGCCAGATATAACAGTGACATCGTAGTAATATTTGCATCCGTCGCTCTTCTTGTTTTCTTTATGGCCTCCATGCTCGCACAGTTCATAGGAGGAGCTCGTCTTTTTGAGTCAATTACTGGCTATTCTTACCAAACAGGTTTGCTTATTTTTGGTCTCACGGTAATTATTTATACAACAATTGGCGGCTTTCGAGCTGTTGTACTGACGGACACAATACAGGGAATTATGATGATACTCGCCTCTACAGCAATACTTTTTGCGGTAATAAAAGCAGGCGGGGGCGTTGCAAATATCATGTCATCTCTGCAAGCAATAGATCCTGGGCTTCTTACTCCAA
>JAAYFQ010000113.1 GCA_012728165.1 Synergistaceae bacterium
AGGAGTGTGAAATCCAGCCGCTGGTGTCTTTGACACGGGAGGAAAGTCCGGGCTCCAAAGAGCAGGATGCCGGAGAAATTCCGGCGAGTGTGAACTCAGGGAAAGTGCCACAGAAAAGTAAACCGCCCATTTTGTGGGTAAGGGTGAAAAGGTGAGGTAAGAGCTCACCAGCCGTATGGTGACATACGGGCTTGGTAAACCCCATCCGGAGCAAGGTCGAATAGGGAAGGATGAGGCGGCTCGCTGACTTCCGGGTACGACCGCTCATTCCCGTTTGTAAAAACGGGATTAGATAAATGGCTGGAGGAGATTTTATCTCTTACAAGACCCGGCTTATTGAGCACTCCTTTAAATAATGTGGCGACAGGTAACCTACCTGTCGCCACATTTGTTTTTATAAGTTTATAGTCATAAAACTTTAAAAAAGCATGAATGATCTGATAATTTGTATGCATACTCACAGGCAACACCATAGACAAAAGACATATAAAAGCAGCCACTAGACAGACACTAACCAATAATGAGCTAAAAGTCCTAATAAAAATCATGGCAATAGAAAACAAAGTATTGATTTGTAACAGTCAAGCATTTATGGTGGTGCAAAGTGGGACAAAGTGGTAGAAAGTGGGCGAAAAGCGATGCTAGTGGGAAGTTATAACCATAAAATAGATAGCAAAGGCAGAACAGTTCTTCCTGCACGTTTTAGAGAAGAGCTTGGTACTTGTGTCGTAGCTACTATAGGCATCGATCGTTGTATAGCACTTTACCCATTGTCACGTTGGGAAGAACTTCTTGTAAAACTAAAAGATCTTTCCTCGTTTAAAAAGAAGACACGTGATTTTAGAAGAGTACTTCTTTCGATGGCAACAGAACAGGAAATAGATGCAGCTGGACGTATTTTGCTTCCTGCCCTTTTGAGAGAATATGCAAATACAGAACAAGAAATAACGTTTATAGGTGCAGAAGACCACATGGAGATATGGGATACAAAGAAGTGGGAGGAACATAGACAGGAAGTTTTATCTGACTTTAGCGATATGGCAGAGGATTTAGAAGAAATATGAACTCCCACGTTCCAGTGATGGTAAATGAAGTTTTAACAGCATTACAGCCTTGTGATACAGTAGAAGTTTTTTTAGACATGACTTTAGGTCTTGCGGGACATTCAATACAAGTTTTAAAAACCTGTAAAAATGCAAAAATTATTGGTTTTGATCAAGATTGTTATGCGAGAACAATTGCGGAGAAAAACCTTTCGCCCTATAAGGGACGTTTTGAGATAGTAGCAGATAATTTTCGCAATGTGGAAAAACTTGCAGATAGAGAGAATTGGAACGGAGCATCAATAGTCTTTTTTGATTTAGGTGTTTCAAATATACAACTGACAAATGCCGAAAGAGGGTTCTCTTTTCAAAATGACGGACCGCTTAGTATGAAAATGAATGAAGAAGATAGTTCTAATAGCAGTTTAAGTGCGGAAGAAATATTAAATACATGGTCAATAAGAGATTTAACAAGAATTTTTAAGATTTATGGAGAAGATCCTCACTCTTATCGTATAGCCAAAGGAATTGTTAGATACAGAGAAAACGGAGGAGTATTAAAAACAACAGGAGAACTTGTGGAACTTCTCCGAAATATTCTACCAGCTCCAGTTCAAAGAAAAATGGGTGGACATCCAGCAAGGAAAATATTTCAAGCGCTACGTATAGCAGTAAACGATGAAATAAACGCCTTAGATGAAGCTTTAGACGGAGCCTTAAAAGTTTTAGCACCAGAAGGAAAGATTATAGTTATCTCTTATCATTCGCTTGAGGACAGAATGGTAAAACACAGATTCAAAAAGTGGGAAGAAGAGTATCTTGGAATACTTGATCCTAGAAGAATCTTGAAACCAACTAAAGACGAAATAGAAGTGAACAATAAGTCAAGAAGTGCAAAAATGCGCGTATTTAAGAGAATTACAGAGGAAGGTGGAGTTCTTAATGTATTACAAAGAATGCCGACATGAGTCAGAAAAACCACATTCTAAGCTACTAATTATTAGCTTTTTCTTAGTATTTGCCTTTGCTGTTTGCTTGGGTTCTCTTAGACTTTATGGATTATATATAGAACATAGAATATCTGAAACAATCGGAAGTATAGAAGCATGCCAAGAGAATAACCTTAAGCTGTCACAAAAAAATTCAGAAATGTTAGCTCCTGCAAAAATATACAGCTATGCACGTGAAGAGCTGGGGATGACAATTGCAGAAAATATAAAAACAGTTCAAGTGGATTATGAAGCAGTACGAGTTGCAAAATCTGAATCAATAACTGTTCAGGCAGAAGAAGGCGTAATGGCGAGACTGAATCCTTTTGTAAAGAGTGCACATGCCAAGAATTAAAAAAAGTGAACCAGAGGAATATAAAAGATCTAAATCTATATGGTTTCTGGTCTATTTAGTAATAGCATTACTTGGAGTTGCGACAACATGGATACAAATGATGCCCGACAAAAGAATTGTCAGGCAATCTCAAAAACAGTATTGGGCAAATGTGGCAGTCAGTGCTTCAAGAGGAGAAATAACAGATAGAAATAATATTCCTCTTGCAGTTTCTGTACCTGCCACTAGTTTTTTTATAGACCCAAAATATTGGAATCCCAAAAGCGCAGATGTTTTAACTTCAACATTCGGAAAACAAATATCAAAAAAGTTTGCTAGCCCCTTAAGCGGTAGATTTTATTGGGTTGAAAGGAATGTTTCTGTAGACAGAGCAAGTAGCTTGACTTCAAAGAAAGTTCCTGGGCTTTACACTCTTACAGAGAAAAAAAGAGTATATCCACTTGGTTCATTAGCCTTTCATATTCTTGGATTCTGTGATATTGATGATTATGGGCAAGCTGGAGTTGAGCTTGCGTGGAACCATATTTTATTTTCTCCTCCCAGGACAAGATACTTAACTAGAGGTGCGCATGGTAGCTCAAAAAGTATTGCAGGTGAAAAACTGGGTTCGAAAGACACGTGCGGTTCAATCAAATTGACGATAGACTCAAAAATACAACAAATTGTTGAATGGCGTCTTAATGAAGCAGCTAAAAATGTTGATGCATTATGGGCAGCAGCAGTTTGTGTAGATCCATCGACTGGAGAAGTTATCGCATTAGCCAGCTATCCTACACTTGATGCAAATAATAGGAAAACACTTTTAGAGAACAAAGAGGCAGTGCGTAACAATGTTGTTGGGCGTGTCTACGAGCCGGGGTCAATTTTTAAGCCAATTACAATGTCAATGGCCATGGATTATGGATCTGCAAATTCAAACAGCAAATATCGCTGTACCGGAAGCATTGTTGTAGCGGATAGAGTGATAAGTGATGTTAATAAAAAAGCTCATGGTATTCAAAATTTGACTCAGGTTTTAATGAATTCATGTAATATTGGTATGTCAATAATATCCGGCGGAGTTCCAAGACATATAGCTTATGGAATGCTCAAACAGTTTGGCTTTGGAGAAAAGAGCGGGATTGAGATGGCCGGCGAAGAAAGTGGGCTTGTGAGAGCTCCTGAAGAATGGCTTGGAAGTTCTGCCGCCAATGTATTTATTGGACAGGGGATAGCAATTACTCCACTTCAAGAAGTTATGGCAATAGCTAGCATTGCAAATGGAGGGTTTCTTTTAAAACCATATATTATCTCAGAAGTTCGAGACAGTTTTGGAAATATTATTCACAGTGGTTCAAGAAGAGTTCGTTATCAATCGGTATCACAAAGTACAGCAAGATTCATAAGTGCATCAATGAAAAAAGTTGTCAGTGAAGGTGGCGGAATCTCAGCTAAGTCCAGTATAGTTGATATTGCGGGCAAGACAGGAACAGCTCAAGTTGCGTCGTCAGGAGAATATGCAAAAGGACGTTACGTCGCTTCTTTTGTTGGTTTTTGGCCAGCAGATAAGCCTCGTTATGTGTTGCTTGTAACTCTTGGTGAGCCTAAAGGTGGCAGATATTACGGCAGCCAGTTATCAGCTCCTGTTTTTAAATCGATTGTTGAAGATATTGCACAGATGGCTCCGACAAAATAATATAAAATAAAGGAGTGAGAGAAGTGAAATTAAACCAACTTATTAATCTTATTAATGAAAATTCGCTTATCTCACATGTTTGTTTCCCCCCTTATGTTGAAGATAATAATCCCGAAATAGATAAACTTGTTTCTGACAGTAGAAAGGCGAAACCGGGCACTATTTTTGCTTGTGTAGTTGGTGAGCACTTTGACGGCCATGATTATGCAAAGGCGGCAATTGCTTCAGGAGCTTCAGCACTTCTCTGTGAACGCGAACTTGAACTGAATGTTCCTCAGATTATATGCAGCGACATTAGAAGAAATATGGGCATAGTGTCTTCTTTAATTTACGAGACTCCGATTGATAAACTAACGATGATTGGTCTTACCGGAACAAACGGCAAAACAACGACTACTTTTATGCTTAAGTCTATATTGAAAAATGCAGGTATGAAAACTGGCCTTCTAGGGACAATATATTATGATGACGGAAATGTAGTTGTAGATGCAGAACAGACAACACCAGAAGCTTCTGATTTACAATACTGGCTTGCAAGAATGGTCAAAAATAAATGTGAAGCTTGCATAATGGAAGTTTCATCTCATGCAATAGTTCAAGGAAGAATTGAAGGTGTCTTATACGACAGAGTTGGTTTCAGTAATCTAACCGTAGACCATTTGGATTATCACGAAGACATGGAACAATATTTCCTTGCCAAGAAAAAGCTATTCGATTCTTACGTTAGAAACAACTGGAAAGCAGCAGTTAATGTCGATGATGAGTATGGCAAAAGATTGATCAAAGAATTTTGTGGGCGCGTTGTTACATTTGGAACAAAAGATAAATCTGCCGATTTTTTGGCAGTTATAAATAACATGTCAATAAATGGAATGGAAGTAGGAATTAAAACACCTAATAATGAAAAACTTATACAAATCCAACTTCCTGTTCTTGGTGACTACAATATACACAATGCTTTGGAAGCACTGGCAATAGCATGGACATTGAATATTGATGATGAAGTGGCACTTAAAGGACTTGTAAATATGAAGCAAATTCCAGGAAGACTTGAAAGATATATAATTCAAGATAAGGGTTCTTGTGTAATAGATTTTGCCCATAGTCCAGACAGTCTTGAAAAAGTTTTGGTCACATTAAGAGCTGTTTGTAAGGGGAAACTGCATGTTGTATTTGGAGCCGGGGGAGACAGGGACAAAACAAAAAGGCCTATTATGGGCGAGCTTGCCACAAAACTTGCTGACAAAGTTATTATTACATCAGACAATCCAAGAAGTGAAAAGCCTTCAGAAATAACTTCCGAAATTGAAGTTGGAGCAAAAAAATATAGCGATAACTACCGTGTCGTGGTTGATCGTAGAGAAGCGATTGCAGAAGGCTTAAAGGGAATAGCAGATAACGATGTGCTCCTGATAGCAGGAAGAGGACCAGAACGCTTTCAGATAGTGAAAGAAGGGCCTCTGCCGTTTCTTGATAAAGATGTGGTTTTTGATTGGTGTGCTAAAAACAAGATAGAGGTGCATTGATGAATTTTATGCTTGCTTCAGAAGCCGCTACATGTTGTGAAGGCAAACTTTATGGACCGAATGTTAAAATAATTCGCACATGGAAATGTGACAGTCGTGAAGTATGTCTTAATGATGCCTTTGTTGCGATAAAAGGCGCAACAGTTGATGGGCATATGTACATTGAAGATGCCATAAAAAACGGAGCAAAACTTATGCTAGTAGATTCTTCAGAAATGAAGAAGATAGATATTACAAATCCTGTTTTTTTCGACATAACGTTTATTGCTACTGACGACACTGTACAAGGTTTAGCGAAGATTGCTCAGTCTTATTTAAAAAGAATATCTCCTAAAGTAATAGGAATTACAGGAAGTGTCGGTAAGACTACTACGCGTGAATTAGTAGTGTCTGTATTAAAAGAAAGATATAGAGTCCACGGCGCAATCAGAAGTTTCAATACTGTTATTGGATGCAGTCTCACTGTGCTTGCCATGCCTTTGGATACAGAGATACTTGTACTTGAGTTCGGGGCAAACCATTTTGGAGAAATAGCAGAAATGGTGAATTTATTCCTTCCTGAGACGGTAATAATTACTGCGATTGCCCCTGCTCATTTAGAAGGCTTTGGTAGTGTTGAAGGGGTATTAAGAGCAAAGCTTGAAATATGTTCTTCTAAAAGCATTAAAAACATAATTTACAATGCAGATAACCTTCGGTTGAATGAAAGTTTGCTCAACGACTATAAAAACTGTAATAAAATTTCTATTGGGTACGAAAATAATGCCTCATTAAAAATAATAAAGGCTAAGATTTTGCTTAATGGGTTAGGCCCAACTTTGTGTGTTGAGTATTTATACGACAATAATAGTTTTATCTTTGAAGTACCTCTTTTTGGTATTCAGCAAGCATACAATGTAGGATACGCTTTTGCCACGGGAATTCTATTTAATATTTGCAAAGAAAAAATAGAAAAGGCTCTGGAGTCGTCACAGAGTATCGACGGTAGAGGAATATTAAGTAAAATCCGCGGGAACACCTGGGTAGTTGACGAAGCCTACAACGCTAATCCAAGTTCAATGAAAGCTGCTATAGATAATGTAATAAACATGGGAAAAAACTATAATTACAAACTTTATGCTGTGCTTGGAGGAATGAGAGAGCTAGGAGAGGCTTCAGTAGATTGCCACAAGGAGATAATCAGTAAATTAATTTGCTTCGAAAAAGTGGTATTACTTGGTGAAGAATGGTATCATTTAGGGTTAACTATGCCTGAAAATATTAGAAGTTATAAGTCTTTTAACGAAATGCCAAGTGATTTAGAGTTATCAGAAATATCTAACGGGATCATTTTGATAAAAGGTTCTAATTCTTATGGATTGAAAAAAATTGTTAGTCAATTGATGGAGGTGTCCGCTCTTGATTGAGTTTTTAATTATTTTCTTATTTTGTTTTTTTGCCGAGATTTTGCTGCAAAAATTTTGGATAGTTAAAATGCACGAACTTAAGATAAAGCAAGTAGCAAAGCTCTATGGTCCCTCATGGCATGAAAAAACAAAAATGGGCACACCAACATTGGGCGGCGTTATTTTTATTCCCATCTTTTTAGTAGCTATAGTGAGTATGTACTTTGTAAATGGCTTAACACTTGACGAAGGTGTCTTTCAAATAGTTAGTTATTCTCTTCTTGTTGCAGCTGTTGGCTTAGCTGATGACTTGATAAAGCATATTAAGAACTCAAGTGACGGATTAAAAAGTCTTCAGAAACTATTTCTACAAATAGCAGTGACAGTACCATGGGTGATGTGGGTTTTGCCGAATGGTTTAGAAATAATTCCAGGATATACATTGCCTTATATTCCCTCAATATTATTAGTTACTTTTGTTGGTGTTGGGTTTCAGAATGCGGTAAATGTTACGGATGGACTTGATGGCCTTGCTACGGGTTGCATGTTAATTTCCTTTATAGGTGCATTGGTATTTTTCTATAATGATCCAGTTCTTTTATGGATTTTGACGTCTGTTTTGGGTATTACTTTAGGTTTCTTATGGCAGAATTCTTACCCAGCAGAAGTTTTTATGGGTGATGTAGGATCACACTTTTTCGCAGGATTACTTTTTGCTGTTTGTCTCAGTTCCGGAGTTTTTATAATAATTATTCCGTTCGGGTTTTTGTTTGGTCTTGAAATCATATCTGTCGCAATACAGATTTTCTCTATACGTTGTCTGCATAAAAAGGTTTTTCTAATGAGTCCTGTGCATCATCATTTTGAAATGTTAGGCTGGAAAGAAGCTCAGATTGTTACACGTTTTTGGATTATCCATATAGTTGGCATGCTTACCACTTTCCTTGTCTTGGATTTCCTTATATCCTTAATGTAATAGTTCTTATAATACAAGTGAGGGTAACTAAATAATGATTAAGAAAAACGATCTGAAAAATAAAAAAATTGCTGTAATAGGCGCGGGCATTAGCGGAATGGCTCTTGCAGAGCTAGCAAAAAAACTTGGTGCTGATGTGTTCGTTTCTGATGCTAATAAGCTAAATATTGATGCAGAACGCCTATTTGTGTCTTTGAATATCGCTTGGGAAGAAAATGGGAATACGGAAAAACTGCTCGAAGCTGATGAAATAGTTGTAAGTTCAGGCATCTCTCCTCAAAACAAAATGCTAAAAGAGGCCAGGAAACGTAAAGTTCCTATTGTGGGTGAACTTGATTTTGTATACCCTTACTTGTCAGGAAATATTATTGGAGTAACTGGAAGCAATG